>NZ_MUMI01000681.1 GCF_002155975.1 Amycolatopsis kentuckyensis | reverse complement strand
CGGCCGCGTCGTTGAGCGCGAGGACGTCGTAGCAGATTCCGGTGACGTACGCGGGATTCGCGCCCAGCAGCGCCGGGACACCCGCGACCTCGGGCGCGGCCTCCTCGCCCCCGCTTTCGCCGGGCGTCGCCCCTCCGCCGGCCAGGCGGTGCAGGTGCTCCCGCTCGTCGCCGGTCAGCCGCAGCGCGCGGGCGAGCGCGTCGAGCACCTGGCCGGAGGGACGCACGTCCCGCCCCTGCTCGAGGTAGGTGAGCCAGGTGGCGCTGATGCCGGCCAGCAAGGCCAGCTCCTCGCGCCGGAGCCCGGGGGTGCGCCGGCGCCCGGTGGCCGGCAGGCCCGCGTCGGCCGGCGCCAGCCGCTCCCGGCGGCTGCGCAGGAACGCACCCAGCTCGACGCCCACCGTGGCACCTCCAGTACCAGAATAACGCGATTCTGGATACCAGCTTAGCGACCCGCGAGGCTGGGTCCATGCGAGCTTGGACTGTGACTGCACAGAACGACGACGTCCGCCTCTCCGAGGTGCCGGAGCCCGTGCTCCGGGGAGGTGGCGTGCTGGTGGAGGTGCTCGCCGCGCACCTCCCGGCGTACACGAACGCCGTGGTGCGGGGAAACCGCGGCGGCCTGCCGGTCCCCCTGACCTTGGGCCCCTCCTGCGTCGGGCGCGTGCTCGACGTCGCGCCGGACGTGTTCAGCGTCGCGCCGGGCGACATCGTGCTGGACACGGCGCTGCTGGACGCGGGCGACGGCGACGAAGTCCTGGTGGGCTGGGTCGGCGTGGGCGGCTCCGGCGCCGGCAGCGAACGCACGGACCGCATGCGCACGGTGTGGCGCGACGGCGTCTTCGCGGAGAAAGCGCTCTGCGCCAAGGAAACTCTGGTCAAGCTGCCCGGGGCGGCGGCGTACCCGGATCCCGCCCGCCTGGCGTTCCTGCCGTGGCTCTGCATCGCCGCCACGGGTCTGCACGCGGCCGGGCCGCTCGCCGGCCGCGACGTCGCGGTGATCGGGGCGACCGGCCAGCTGGGCGGCGCGGCGGTGCTGACGGCGCTGGCGGAAGGCGCGGCGACGGTGACGGCGGTGGGCCGCAACGAGGAGGCACTCGGCCGGCTGGCCGGGCTCGGCCCGCGCGTGCGCACCCACCGGCTGACCGGCGACCGCACCACGGACGCGGCGGCCATCGGACCGGTGGACGTGGCCGTCGACACGCTCGGCGCCGCGCCGTCGGCGGAGGCGACGATGGCCGCCTACGACTGCTTGCGGGTGCGCGGCACCCTGGTGCTCGTCGGCGGCGTGCGCCAGGACCTGGCCGTGCCGTACGGCGACCTGATGCACCGCAGGCTCACCCTGCGCGGCTCCTGGATGAGCGACGAGCGGACGGCGACGACGGTGTGGAACCTGGTCCGGTCCGGCGTGCTGGACCTCTCGGCGGTCGAGCTGCGGACGGCGGGCCTCGACGACCCGGCAGCCGCCCTCGGCCTGGCGGAGCGCACGACCGGCCTCGGCTTCGTCGCCCTCGTCCCCTAGAGCGCCAGCCCCGGCGTCAACGCCAATCGCCGCACCTGCTCGAGCGTCAGCGTCGGCTCCGGGCGCTGCTTCGGCACCCGGACGCCGGCGCGCTCCAGCACTCCGCTGTTGTTCGACCAGAACTGCACGACCGCGTCCGGCGTGGCCAGTGCGACGCGGTGGGTCAGGAGGTCGCCGGAGCGGAGCGTCGACAGCCACAACAAGCCCTGCGGGACCGGTTCCGTGCGGCAGAAGATCTCGTCCGGTTCTTCGCACGGCGGGCCGCCCGAGTTGCGGCTGGGCACGATCAGGAGGTGCACCGCCCCGGATCCCCGTGCGTCGGTCACCCGGACCCCCATGTGGAACAACGCGTCCCGGGGCGCGTCCCCCGCCGGGTCGGCGATCAGGTGGAACGGGTCCTTCGGCGCGGTCTCCCCCGGGATCGTCAACCGGGTGATCTGCGCCTCCGGCGGCAGCAGCGACCGCACCGCGCGCCCCACCACGCAGCTCAGCCGGTCGACCAGGGCCGCGCGCGTGTCCGAACCCGTCGGGCAGGGCGCGTTCGCGACCTCGCCCCGGTGCGGCAGCACCACCACCGCCAGCCCCAGGGCCAGCACGATGACGACCACCGCCACCGTCGCCGTGAGCAGGTGCTGCCGGCGGGACCGGCGGGCCGCGGCGAGCACCGCGTCCCCGGACAAGCCGATCGGGGGCTCGCCCTCGGTCACGTACGCCGTCAGCAACGACCGGACCTCCTCCATCACCGCTCCTCTCCGGTCTGCGACGGCAGGACCGCCCGCAGGGCTTCGACCCCGCGGGCCGTCTGGGACTTGACCGTTCCTTCCGCCACCCCGAGCAGCGCCGCGACCTCGCTCACCGGGAGGTCCTCGAGGAACCGCAGCACCACCATCGCGCGCTGCCGGGGCGTCAACCCCGCCAACGCGCGCTCGACGTCGAGGCGCAACGACGTGTCCCGGCCCGGTGGCGACTCCCGGTCCGGCACCGACGACGTCACGTACTCGCGCCCGGACACCCGCCGCCCGGTCAGGAACAGGTTCAGCAGGATGCGGCGCGCGTAGGCGTCGACCGTGCCGGGGCGGACCCGCCGCCAGCGCCGGTACAGCTGGACGAACATCGCCTGGACCAGGTCTTCGGCCGTGTGCCAGTCGCCGCTGAGCGCGAACGCCACCCGGCGGAACCGCTGGACCCGCGCGGCGAAGTACTCGCTGAAGTCGACGTCTCCGGACACTCCCTCATTAGGGCGCGGGCACCCCGAAAGGTTCAACCGTCCCCCGTGCGAGCTACGAGCAGGTGCCCTCTCCGCGGTGACGATTCCCGCGCGCCGGATCCCTAACGTTCGCCGCAGGCCGCGGGAACCGACGCCGCGGGTGGACGAAGGGGTTTTCATGAGGGTCGTCTGGCAGCTGCTGGCCGTGGCCGCGGTCGCGTTCCTCGGGCAGCAGGGCGTTGCCGCCGCGGCGGGCAATCCGTGGCTCACCTTGCTCTTCGGGGGCCTGACCGCGGTGCTCGCGGTGCTCGCCTACCGGTGGGTGGTGCGGAAGACCGAACACCGCCCGGTCACCGAACTGGCCGGGCCGGGCGCCGGGGCCGCCCTCGGCCGGGGGACGCTGATCGGGGTCGCGCTGTTCGGGCTCGTCATCGCGAACCTCGCCCTCCTCGGGGACTACGACGTCCGCGGCTGGGGCACCGTGTCCGGGGCGCTCGGGCTCGCCGGTTTCATGGCGGCCGCCGCGGTGACGGAGGAGCTGCTGTTCCGCGGCATCCTGTTCCGCTTCGTCGAGAAGCACACCGGCACCTGGATCGCGCTGGTGGCGACCGGCGTGCTGTTCGGCCTTTCCCACCTGTTCAACGCCCACGCGAGCCTGTGGGGCGCCATGGCCATCGCCATCGAGGCCGGCGGCCTGCTGACCGCCGCGTACGTCGCCACGCGCAAGCTCTGGGTGCCGATCGGCGTGCACTTCGGCTGGAACTTCGCCGCGGCCGGGATCTTCGGCACGGAGGTCTCGGGCAACGGCACCCCGCAGGGCCTGCTGGACGCCGCCACGTCCGGGCCGTCGATCATCACCGGCGGCGAGTTCGGCCCGGAGGGCAGCCTCTACTCGCTGCTGTTCTGCACGCTGGGGGCGGGTGCGTTCCTGTGGCTGGCCCAGCGGCGCGGCCGCCTGGTACCGCGCCGCCGCGCCGAGCGGGTCGACGACGTCACTACACTTTCCCGGTGATCGATCACCGGCCGGCCGTGGCGCGGTGGCGCCGGCTCGACGTCGTGGTCCGGGACCTCCCGCTCGCGCTGCTGTTCCTGGCCGGGTCGTTCGTGCCCTGGTTGCAGAGCCACGGCACGCAGGTCGGCGGCGTGCCGGCCCGCCCCTTCGACGCGCTGGCCATCGTGGTGGTCGTGGCCGAAAGCCTCCCGCTCGCCGTGCGGCGGCGGTGGCCGGCCGTCTGCCTGACCCTGGTGGCGCTCGGCTTCGCCGTCGACCAGCTCCGCGGCTACCACTCGGTCGCCGGGACCGCGCTCGGCTTCGCGCTGGTGAGCGCGGGAGCCCACCTGGAACACCGCCGGCGCACCACCGCGCTGCTGCTCTCCGCGGCGTACGCCGGGCTGGCGGTCGCCCTCTCCCGCGTCGGTACGGAGCCGCCGTCGGAGTTCGTGACGTTCTTCCTGCTGCTGGTGTTCGCCTGGGGCATCGGGGCCTGGCTGCGCACCACCCGGGCCGCGGAAGCCGGGCACCGGCGCCGCGTCGCCGAGGACACCCGGGCCGCCGAGCGCGCCACCATCGCCCGCGAGCTCCACGACGTCGTCACCCACCACGTGACGGCGATGGTCGTGCAGGCCGAGGCCGCCCGGTACCTGACCGCGGCGCCCGATCGGCTCGACCGGACCCTGACCGCGATCTCCGACACCGGCCGGCGGGCCATCACCGACCTGCGGCACCTGCTCGACCTGCTCAACCCCGACCACGAAACCGAGGCACCGGCGGACGGCGGGCTCCTCGCCCTCGTGGAGCGGGCCCGCCAGGCCGGGCAGCCGGTGGAGTTCACTGAGGAGGGCACGCCCGCGGAGTCGGCCGGCAGCGCCGATCTGGTGGCCTACCGGGTCGTGCAGGAAGCCTTGACGAATGCCCTCAAGCACGCGCGCGGCAGCCGCACCTCGGTCGAAGTGCACCACGGCGAACGGGAAATCGCGGTGGCGGTCCGCACGGCCGGTTCCGGGAGCGTGTCCCCCGGCGGGAGCGGCCGCGGGCTGGCCGGGCTCCGGGAGCGCGTCGGCGTGCTGGGCGGCGACTTCAGCGCGGGCCGCGACGGCGCCGGTTTCACCCTGTCCGCCCGGATCCCCACCGGGAACCCGTCGTGAGCGCGCCGATCCGGGTGCTCGTCTGCGACGACCAGATGCTGATCCGCACCGGGCTGGTGACGATCATCGGCGCCCAGCCCGGGTTCGAGGTGGTGGGCGAGTGCGGCGACGGCCGGGCCGCGGTCGACCTCGCCGCCCGGCTGCACCCGGACGTCGTCGTGATGGACGTCCGCATGCCGGTGCTCGACGGCATCGAGGCCACCCGCCTGCTGGCCGGGGCCGGGGTGCCGCGCCCGGTCAAGGTGCTCGTGCTGACGACGTTCAACCTCGACGAGTACGTCTACGAGGCCCTGCGCGCGGGCGCGAGCGGCTTCCTGCTCAAGGACGCGCCCCCGGACCGGCTGCTGCACGGCATCCGCACCGTGGCCACCGGCGCGGCGCTGCTGGACCCGGAGGTGACGCGCCGGCTGGTCGGCCGGCACGCCGCGCGGATCCGGCCCGCGCCGGGCGCCGCCCCGGACCTCCCGCTGACCCCTCGCGAGCTGGAGGTCCTGCGCCTGCTCGCGGACGGCCTGTCCAACAGCGAGATCGCGGAACGGCTGGTGATCAGCCAGGAAACCGTCAAGACGTTCGTGTCGCGCATCCTCACCAAGCTGGACCTGCGCGACCGCGTCCAGGCCGTCGTCTACGCCTACCGCCACGGCCTGGTGACGTGAACGGGCCTCCCCGGGAGGAGGCCCGTTCACCGGAAGGAACTACATGTGCACGGCGCCCGGCGCCGCTTCGCCCTTCGGGACGCCCGGGCGCAGCAGCAGGCCGCTGAGCACCGCGCCGACCACGTAGATCACCGCGGCCCAGGTGAACGCCGTCGTGTAGCTCTCGATGGCCGCCTCGGCCGCCAGCTGCGGCGTCGGGTTCTTGCCCGCGAGGTAGGCCACCGCCGCGTTGCCGGCCAGCGTCGACAGCAGCGCCGTGCCGATCGAACCGCCGACCTGCTGCATCGTGTTCACCGCCGCCGACGCGACACCCGCGTCGCGCGCTTCGACGCCGAAGGTCGCGACGCTCATCGCCGGCGCCATCGCCAGCCCGATGCCGAAGCCCATCACCAGGAGCGGGCCGAGGACGCCGGAGACGTACGTGCTCTCCAGGCCGATGCCGCTCAGCCAGAACAGGCCCGCGGCGGCGATCGCCATGCCGGTCGGCACCAGCGGCCTCGGGCCGAACCGCGGCAGCAGCACGGCCGTCGCCGTCGTGGCCGACAGCATCAGCGTCGCCACCATCGGCAGGAAGCCGAGGCCGCTCTGGATCGGCGTGAACTGCAGGTTCTGCTGCACGTAGAACGTCAGGAAGAGGAAGATCGCGAACATCCCGATGGCGAGCAGGAACATCGCCAGGTACGAGCCGCCGCGGTCCCGGTCGAGCAGCACGCGCAGCGGCAGCAGCGGGTGTTCGACGCGCTGCTGCAGCCAGACGAACACGCCCAGCAGCACCACGCCCGCGGCCAGGAAGCCCCAGACCGACACCGAAGACCAGGAGTCCGACTCGGCGTTGGCGAAGCCGTAGACCAGGGCGAACAGACCGGCCGACGCGGTCACCGTGCCCGGCAGGTCGAGCTTCGGCCGCGGGCCCTCGTCCTTCTGGTTGCGCAGCAGCACCGAGCTGCCGGCGAACGCGATGACGGCGAAGATGATGTTGACGAACATGCACCAGCGCCAGTCGAGGTACTCGGTGAGCACACCGCCGAGCAGCAGGCCGACCGCCGCGCCGCCACCGCCGATGGCACCGAACACGCCGAACGCGCGGCCGCGCTCCTTCGGGTCGGTGAACGTCGTGGTCAGCAACGAAAGCGTGGCGGGCGCGAGCAGCGCGCCGAACACGCCCTGTGCCGCCCGGGCGACCAGCAGCATCTCGATGTTGGTCGCGAAGCCCCCGAGCGCGGACACCGCGGCGAAGCCGGCCAAGCCGACGAGGAGCGCGTTCTTGCGGCCG
>NZ_MUMI01000680.1 GCF_002155975.1 Amycolatopsis kentuckyensis | reverse complement strand
CCCGGCAGGCCTACCGCGAGCACCCGTGGCTGTGCGAGGTGCTCGCGGTAGGCCTGCCGGGTCCGCTCGGCGTAGAGCGCCACCTGCTCGCGCCAGTCCCCGCGGCGCGGCTCGCCCGGCCCGGGCAGCCGCCGTCCGACGAGCACGTCGTCGACCATCAGGTCCACCAGCTCGGCTTTGCCGGGCACGTAGGTGTAGAGCGTCATGGTGCCCGCGCCGAGCTCCTTGGCGACGCGGTGCATCGACGCGGCGGCGAGCCCGTCGGCGTCCGCGACCGCGATCGCGGCGGCGACGATCCGCTCGATCGTCAGCGTCGGGCGGCGGCCCCTGGTCGGTTCGGCGGCGGCGCCGCGGGCGCGCCAGAGCAGCGCAAGCGTCCGGTCGACGTCCTCGGCGCCACTGCGTTCGGCGGTCATGCGGTCCCCTCGCTCGTCGCCCGGAGATTACCCTGGAAGCAGACGGAGGGGGTGTGAGGAGATGACCGCGCGCAAACCACCCAAGGTGTCCTTCCGCTGGTGGGTCGACCGGCAGATCGCCGAAGCCCGCGAGCGCGGCGAGTTCGACGACCTGCCCGGCACCGGCAAGCCGCTGCCGAAGCCCACCGGCAACGACGCGGCGACCGACTGGGTGCTCCGCGAAGTCCGGAAGGGCGGGCACGACACGAAGGCGCTGCTGCCGCCGTCGCTCGCCCTCAAGCGCGAAGTCCAGGACCTGCCGGAGCGGCTCGCCGGGGAGCGGACCGAACGACAGGTCCGGGACGTCGTCGAGGACCTCAACACCCGGATCCGCCAGGCCTACCTCAACCACCACACCGGGCCACCGCTCACGGTGGCGCTGGTGGACGTCGAAGAGGCGGTCGAGGACTGGCGGCGCTCACGAGCCGCGTCGTAGCAACGCCCGTTCCGCCACGCTCCACGCGGTCGTGGTGAGCAGGTAGATCCCGGCGGCCTGCGGCACGACCAGCGTCGCGAGCACGGTGCCGTAGGGCAGTAGCCGTAGCAGCTTGCCCCCGGACACCTCGGCAGTGGCGGCTTGGAGCCGCACCGAGAACCACGCGACGACGGCGAGCCCGGCCGCGATCACGAACACGAGCGGGCTGCCGGCCAGGCCGTGGGCGCCCAGCGGCGTCCCGAGCAGCGTCGCGCCGAGCAGCGAGTTGGGTTCGCCGCCGATCGTGGCCGTGGTGAACAGCCGGTACATGACCATGAAGAACGGCAGCTGCAGCAGCATCGGCAGGCAGCCGACGAACAGCGACGTCCCGGACTCCTGCTGCAGCTTCGTCATCTCCGCGGCCAGCCGCTCGCGGTCGCGGCCGTGCTTCTCCTGCAGTGCGCGGATCTCCGGCAGCAGGGTGGCCCGCGCTCGCTCGCCGCGGGCGGCCGACCGGGCGAGCGGGTGCAGCACCAGCCGCACGGCGAGGGTGAACACGACGATGGCCAGCGCCGTCGAGAGCGGGCCGGTCAGGGCGTGGATCAGGTGGTACGCGCCTTCGACGGGCACGTCGAGAAAGCCGAACATGGGCAGCACTCCGCATGAGTGGAAGGGGTGGGGTGAGCGGAAGGGCTGCGTCGAAGGGGTGCTACGCAGCCGTGCTGCGGGAACCGGGTGCTCGTGGCCTGCTGCGACCGGGGCGGCCGGGGTCACGGAGCCGGATCGACTCGGCGAGCCGGGCCCGGCGGCGCAAGGCCGTGGCGCGGCTGCGTACCGGCACCGACCACAGCGCGAGCTCGGCGCGGTGCGTGCTGCCGACCAGCAGGACGACCAAGAGGCTCGCGGCGACGAGGGAGGCGAAGGCGACCAGCGCGCCCGGGCCGGCCAGGGCGGGGAACGCCAGCTCCAGCAACGTGGTCACGGCGCCCCCTTCCCTTCGTCTCCAGCGTAGCGAAAACGCTAAGAGCCCGATGGGCTGTAACCTGGTTCGATGAGAGGCCAACTAGTCGTCGTGCCGCTCCTGGCGCTGCTCCTGCTGTTCACCGTCCCCTGGTGGACGCTGGTGCTGGCGCCGGACTGGGGCACCGCCGGCACGATCGCCGGGACCGCGCTGTTCGCGCTGGGGCTGGTGACCATGCCGGTCGCCATGGTCCGCGGCCACGGGCGTCGCCAGCGCGACGGCGCCGCCCGCCTCGGCGACTCGCTGCTCGCCGTCATCTGGGTGCTGTTCAGCTGGTCGATCCTGAGCCTGGTGCTGCGGGTCGCGCTGCTCGGCGTCGACGACCCGGCGCGGTCGCGGATCGTCGCGGGCGCGACCGCGCTGATCGCCGCCGGGCTGCTCCTGCACGGCAACCGCGTCGCCATGCGCGTGCCGCCGGTGAAGGCGGTCGACGTCGCCATCCCGCGGCTCGGGCCGGGGCTCGACGGCCTGCGCGTCGCCGTGTTGACCGACACCCACTTCGGGCCGATCGACCGGACGAAGTGGTCGGAGCAGGTCGTCGCGGCGGTCAACGCGCTCGAGGCGGACGTCGTCTGCCACGCCGGCGACCTCGCCGACGGCGCGGTGGCCAAACGCCGCAAGCAGGTCGACCCGCTCGGCGGCGTCCAGGCCGGGCTCGGGCGGTTCTACATCACTGGCAACCACGAGTACTTCGGCGAGGCCCAGGCGTGGCTCGACCACATGGAAGGGCTCGGCTGGGACACGCTGCACAACCGGTCGACGCTGCTCGAGCGCGACGGCGCCCGCATCCTCTTCGCCGGCATCGACGACCCGACCGGGACGGCGTCCGGCCTGCCCGGCCACGGTCCCGACCTGGCCGCGGCGCTGGCCGACCGGCTCGACGGCGTCCCCGTGGTGCTGCTCGCTCACCAGCCGAAGCAGGTCCGCGAGGCCCGCGAGGCCGGTGTCGACCTGCAGATCTCCGGGCACACGCACGGCGGGCAGATCTGGCCGTTCCACCTGCTGGTGCGGTTCGACCAGCCGACGCTGTCCGGCCTGACCCGGCACGGGGAGACGCAGCTGTACAACAGCCGCGGCACGGGGTTCTGGGGGCCGCCGTTCCGGATCTTCGCGCCCAGCGAGATCACGCTGCTGACCTTGCGTTCAGCCTGAGGTTCGCCCGGGTTCACCCCGGGCCGGGCCCACCGACAACTTTTTTTGTCTTGACAGATGGATGCGTCGGGTTCAGGCTGGTCCGCATGACGACGACAACCTCAGCCGACGGCACCCGGATCGCCTACACCCGCGCCGGGGCCGGTCCCGCGCTCGTCCTCGTGGACGGCGCGATGTGTTACCGCGGCTCGTCCCCCAACGACGCGCTGGCGAAGGAACTGGCCGCGCACTTCACCGTGTACACCTACGACCGCCGCGGCCGGGGCGAGAGCGGCGACGCCGGACCGTACGAGGTCCAGCGCGAGGTCGAGGACCTCGCGGCGGTCGTCAAGGAGGCGGGCGGCGAGGCGTTCCTGTTCGGCATCTCGTCGGGCGTCGCCCTGGCCCTCGAAGCGGCTCCTCGGCTGGCGGTCCCGAAACTGGCGCTGTACGAGCCACCGTTCATCGTCGACGGCACCCGTCCCCGCGTCCCGGCGGACTACGTGGCCCGGCTCGACCGGGCGCTGAAGGAGGGCAAGCGCGGCAAGGCGGTGAAGATGTTCATGACCGAAGGCGTCGGCCTGGGCGGCGTGATGGTGGCGATGATGCGGATCATGCCGTTCTGGGCGAAGCTCAAGAAGGTGGCGCACACGATCCCGTACGACACGGCGATGGTGATCGACCACCAGGCGGGCGAGCCCCTGCCGGCGGCCTGGCCGGACGTGAAGATCCCGACGCTGGTCATCGACGGCGGCCGCAGCCCGGACTGGATGCGCCACGGCGTGGCCTCGCTGGCGAAGGTCCTGCCGTCGGCGGAGTACCGGACGCTCCCGGGCCAGACGCACATCGTGAAGGCGCCGGCGCTGGCCCCGGTGCTGAAGGAGTTCTTCCTCGCCTAGGTGGCGCTTGTACCCGTCTTGTACGGCCACGCCCGATCGTGGCGGCCATGAGACGCCTGCTGTCCGCCGCACTCGCCGCCACGCTGGCCACCGGATTGCTCGCCGCCGCCACGCCGGCGGAC
>NZ_MUMI01000068.1 GCF_002155975.1 Amycolatopsis kentuckyensis | reverse complement strand
GATCCGAAGCCGAAACACGGCCGGCAGGGCCGGGTCAAGGCACGCTTTCCCGCCTTGACGCGGCCCTGCCGGCCGTAGTCACAATGACAGCTTCGGGGTGCCGGAAGGACGCAACCAAGCCAGCGGCCACCACCCGAAGCGGAGCACATGCCCCGCTGACCGGGAACCCCCACCACCAGCACCGCACCACGCGTCCCGCCAACCCAACCCCCTGGGCCACGTCATCAACCAACCCTTAATTCGGGTTGAAAAAAAATGCCCGCCCGACGGTTGCCCGCCTTGTCTGGACCATGCATACTTTGTTGCCAGACACAACAAAGCCGCCGCCCGTGCACCGTCGCGGGCCCCGGCGCACACACGCACGGTCACTCCTGCCGCCGCCCCGGCAGGCGCGGCCTACCTTCCCCCTCCCCGCGTTCCGTGCTGCGCGCGGAACGCCGTTCCCCCACGGTGAGAGAGGCGACAACGATGTCCACCTCCAAAAAGAACCGCTGGGCGGCACTCCTCGCCGCCTGTTCGCTGCTCCTCCTCGGGCAGCAAGTCATCAACCCGTCGCCGGCCGCGGCGGCAGCCACGTTCACCGACGACTTCAACGGCCCCGCGGGCGCCGGTGTCGACGGGTCCAAGTGGCAGCTCGAAACCGGCGACAACGTCAACAACCACGAGCGGCAGTACTACACCTCCGGCACCAACAACGCCCAGCTCGACGGCCAAGGCCACCTCGTCATCACCGCCAAGAAGGAAAACCCCGGCAACTACAACTGCTGGTACGGCCGCTGCGAGTACACCTCCGCGCGCCTCAACACCGCCGGCAGGTTCAGCCAGGCCTACGGTCACTTCGAGACGCGCATGAAACTCCCGCGCGGGCAGGGCATGTGGCCCGCCTTCTGGATGCTCGGCGGCGGGAACTGGCCCACCGACGGCGAAATCGACATCATGGAGAACGTCGGCTTCGAGCCGAACACCGTGCACGGCACCATCCACGGCCCCGGCTACTCCGGCGCCGGCGGCATCGGCGCGGCCTACAACGGCCCGAACTTCTCCGACGACTTCCACACCTACGCCATCGACTGGGCGCCCAACCAGATCAAGTGGTACGTCGACGGCAACCTCTACCAGACGCGCACGCCGTCGGACCTCAACGGCAACCGCTGGGTGTACGACCACAGCTTCTTCCTCATCCTCAACCTCGCCGTCGGCGGGTACTGGCCCGGCGATCCCAACAGCAGCACGCAGTTCCCGCAGCAGCTGGTCGTCGACTACGTGCACGTCACGAACACCTCGGGCAGCGGCGGCGGCCGGACCGGCACGATCACCGGCATCGGCGGCAAGTGCGTCGACGTCGCCGGCGCGAACACCGCCAACGGCACGCCGATCCAGATCACCGACTGCAACGGCAACGCCGCGCAGAACTGGACCGTCGGCACCGACGGCACCATCCGCGCCCTCGGCAAGTGCATGGACGTCTCCGGCGCCGGCACCGCGGACGGGACACCGGTGCAGCTCTACGACTGCAACGGAACCGGTGCGCAGCAATGGGTCGTGACCGGGGCGAAGGACATCGTCAACCCGAACGCGAACAAGTGCCTGGACGCCACCGGCAACTCCAGCGCGAACGGCACCCGCCTGCAGATCTGGACCTGCGGCGGCGGCGCGAACCAGAAGTGGACCACTCCCTGATCCCCGGGGCCGGGAGCGCGTAGCTCCCGGCCCACTCCCCAAGGAGAACCGAAGTGCGGCGAATCCTCGTCGCGCTAATGGGGTGTGCCCTGTTAGCGCTTTCCTTCCTCACGACCGGCCAGGCCCAGGCCACAGTGGACGCCGGTCCGTCCGCGAGCCAGCTGCTCGCCAAAACCCAATCCTGCCAGCAGATCTCGAACGGCAAGTATTCCTTCGACGAAGGCGGCGCGGCCGCCGTGCCCGTCTGCCAGGCGAACGGCGCGGTGTTCTTCACGGCCGACATGGACATCGACTGCGACGGCGTCCGCACGACGCAGTGCAACGAGAACACCGACTGCTGCTTCTACCCCGACACCGCGTTCCACACCTCGACCGACCAGCCGCTCAACGCGGCACAGCTCCCGTACATCGTCCTGCCCCAGCCGACGTCCACCTGGGACTACCGCAACTACGGCATCGACGGCGGTTCGGTCGTGGCGGTGATCTACAACAACCAGGTCACCTACGCCGTGGTCGGCGACACCGGCCCGACGAGCATCATCGGTGAGGCTTCCTACGCCACCGCTGTCAGCCTCGGCATCAACCCCGACCCGAAGAACGGCGGCACCGAAGGCCCGGTGACGTACATCGTCTTCCCGAACACGCACGTCAACCCGATCGAGAACCACGCCAACGCGGTCAGCCTCGGCGAGCAGGTCGCGACGCAGTTCGCCGGCGGCACCACGACACCGCCCACCCAACACTCGATCACCGGCATCGGCGGCAAGTGCGTCGACGTCGCCGGCGCGAGCACCGCCAACGGAACCGCCGTCCAGCTCTACGACTGCAACGGCACCAGCGCTCAGCAGTGGACGGTCGGCACCGACGGAACCCTCAAGGCGCTCGGCAAGTGCCTCGACGTCACGAGCGCGGGCACCGCGAACGGCACGCCGACCCAACTCTGGGACTGCAACGGCAGCAGCGCCCAGAAGTGGTCGGCCAATTCGGCGAGCAACCTCGTGAACGCCGGGTCCGGCAAGTGCCTCGACGCCACCGGCAACTCCAGTGCCAACGGCACCCGGCTCCAGATCTGGACCTGCGGGTCCGGCGCGAACCAGAAGTGGACGCTCCCATGAGAAAACGCTCTCTCCTGGCACTGGCCGGGGTGACCGCCGTCGCCGCGGCCACCCTCGCCGCACCCGCGCAGGCCGCGGGCGAACCGGTCAACGTCTGGCTCACCACGACCAGCGACGCCGGCGGCCGGACGGTCACCCGCGGCCTCCAGCAGCAGACGCCGGTCACGTTCGCCGCCGGCACCGGCAGCGGCGGGGTGACCATCAACGTCAACGAGAACACCACCTACCAGCAGTTCGAGGGCGGTGGCGCGTCCTTCACGGACACCGCGGCCTGGCTGCTGAACTCGAGCGGGGCACTGTCCCAGGCCACCCGCGACGACACGATGCGCAAGCTGTTCGACCCGAGCAGCGGCATCGGGCTGAGCTTCATCCGCAACCCGCTCGGCGCGTCCGACCTGGCCCGCTACAGCTACACCTTCGACGACGTGCCGGCCGGCCAGACCGACCCGAACCTGACGCACTTCTCCATCGCCCACGACCAGGCCGACGTGCTGCCGCTGACCAAGCAGGCCAAGCAGCTCAACCCGCAGGCCAAGGTGATGGCGTCGCCGTGGAGCGCGCCGCCGTGGATGAAGGACAACGACAGCTACCTGCTCGGCTGGGTCGAATCGCAGTACTACCCGGCCTACGCGCAGTACTTCGTCAAGTACCTCCAGGCCTACCAGGCCGCGGGCGTGCCGATCGACTACGTCTCGATGCAGAACGAGCCGACGTGCTGCGCGAGCTACCCGTCGACCAACTGGAACGGGGCCGGCCTGGCGTACTTCGCCAAGAACAACCTGCTGCCCGCGCTCCAGAACGCCGGACTGCCCACAAAGGTCCTCGCGCTCGACTGGAACTGGGACACCTACGCCTCCTACGGCGCGCCCACGATGGACGACGCGGCCATCCGCACCCACCCGAACTTCGGGGGCGTGGCCTGGCACGGCTACGGCGGCAACATCGCCCAGCAGACGACCACGCACAACCAGTACCCGAACGTCAACGCCTACTCGACCGAGCACTCCGGCGGCACCTGGATCTCGAACCAGCAGGCCGAGGACATGAACAACATCGTCGACTACACGCGGAACTGGTCGAAGAGCTTCGTCAAGTGGAGCCTCGGCGTCGACCAGAACATGGGACCGCACAACGGCGGCTGCGGCACCTGCACCGGCCTGATCACCGTCCACAACGGAGACTCGCGCAGCGGGCAGGTCGACTACACCGTCGAGTACTACACCATGGGGCACCTGACGAAGTTCGTGAAGCCGGGCGCCTACCGGATCGACTCGAACGACAACGCGACCGTCCGCAACGTCGCCTGGAAGAACCCGGACGGCTCGAAGGCGCTCATCGCCTACAACTCCGGCACCGGCAACCAGAGCGTGCGGGTGAACTGGGGCAACTCCTCGTTCACCTACACCCTGCCCGGCCGCACGTCGGCGACGTTCACCTGGAGCGGCAACCAGGGCAGCGGCGGCGGCACCGGCAAGACCGGCCCGATCACCGGCCTCGGCGGCAAGTGCGTCGACGTCGCCGGCGCGAACAGCGCCAACGGCACCGCGGTCCAGCTCTACGACTGCAACGGCTCGGGTGCCCAGCAGTGGACCGTCGGCACCGACGGGACCCTGCAGGCCCTCGGCAAGTGCCTCGACGTCACCGGGCAGTCCACAGCGGACGGAGCACAGCTCCAGCTGTGGGACTGCGGCGGCACGGCCAACCAAAGGTGGGCGGCCACCGCGGCCAAGGACCTCGTCGGCGCGGGTTCGAACAAGTGCGTCGACGCGACCGGCAACTCCAGCGCCAACGGCACCCGGCTGCAGATCTGGACCTGCACCGGCGCCGCCAACCAGAAGTGGAACGTACCCGCATGAAGAAGACAGCAGCTTTGAGCGCGCTGGTCGCCGCTTCGGCGCTGGTGCTCGCCCCGGGCGTCGCGCAGGCGGCGACCGGCCCGATCACCGGCCTCGGCGGCAAGTGCGTCGACGTCGCCGGCGCGAGCACCGCCAACGGCACCGCCGTCCAGCTCTACGACTGCAACGGCACGAACGCTCAACAGTGGACGGTCGGCAGCGACGGCTCCCTGCAGGCGCTGGGCAAGTGCCTCGACGTGACCAGCGCGGGCACGGCGAACGGCACGACGATCCAGCTCTGGGACTGCAACGGCTCCACCGCCCAGAAGTGGACGGCCAACGCGGCGAAGAACCTGGTCAACACCGGGTCCGGCAAGTGCCTCGACGCCACCGGCAACTCCAGCGCCAACGGCACCCGCCTGCAGATCTGGACCTGCGCGAGCACGGCCAACCAGCAGTGGACGCTGCCGAGCGGTGGCACCACCCCGCCGCCCGGACCGGGTGTGATGGCCGTCGCGCCCTACCTCTACAACGGCTGGGGCGACCCGCCCAACCCGGCGACGATCCAGAACGCCACCGGCGTCAAGTGGTTCACGCTGGCCTTCATCCTGTCCAACGGCTACTGCAACCCGCAGTGGGACGGCGGCCGGGCGCTGACCGGCGGCGTCGACCAGAACACGATCAACACCGTCCGCGCGGGCGGCGGCGACGTCATCCCGTCGTTCGGCGGCTACTCCGGCAACAAGCTCGAGTCGTCGTGCGGCAGCGCGGGCGAACTGGCGGCGGGCTACCAGAAGGTGATCAACGCCTACGGCCTCAAGGCGATCGACATCGACATCGAGGCCGACGCCTACAGCAACCCCACCGTGCAGCAGCGCACGGTCGACGCGCTGAAGACGGTCCGGGCGAACAACCCGGGTATCAAGCTCTACGTCACCTTCGGCACCGGCCAGTCGGGGCCCGACAACAGCCTGGTCAACCGGGCGGCCCAATCCGGTCTCACGGTCGACGGCTGGGTGATCATGCCGTTCGACTTCGGCGGCGCGGGCCAGAACATGGGCACGTTGACGCAGCGGGCGGCCGAGGGCCTGAAGAACGTCGTCAAGAGCGCGTACGGCTACGACGACGACACGGCCTACCGGCACATGGGCATCTCGTCGATGAACGGCATCACCGACAACAACGAGACGGTCACGCTCAACGACTTCACGACCATCCTGGGCTACGCGAACGCGCACCACCTGGCCCGGCTGACGTTCTGGTCCGCGAACCGCGACCGCCCGTGCCCCGGCGGCTACCCGAACAACGACACCTGTTCCGGCGTTTCCCAGCAGGCGTGGGACTTCACGAGGATCTTCGCCCGCTACGCCGGCTGACCCCGGCAAGTCCGTGAAGGCCGTCGCGAGGCGGCCTTCACGGCGTTTGGGCTGCCGGGCCGCGGCCCTGGGGAAGCGGCGACCCGGCAGCGTGGGGTCCCGCCTGCCGCTGGGGGTATCCGGCGGCGGGACCGACCCCGAGGTTATCGACCGCGTGTGGCGCGCGGCTCGTGCTGGGGCCGTCCGGACGCCAACCGTGCCCGAATGGACCTACTCGGCCGCGATCGCCGCGCGGGCCGCGTCGGCACGGTCGGCGTACGCGTCCACCAGCTGTTCTTCGGCGTCTTCGAGGTACTTCAGCAGCAGCTGTTCCGCGCCCGGGCCGTCGCCGGCCTCGATGCGGTCCAGGATTTCGTGGTTGCGCGGCAGGTAGCGCTCGTGGAAGCGCCGCGGCTCGGCCATGATGTGGAACACCAGCCGCAGCTCGGCGGTCAGCCTGCCGACCAGCTCGTTCACCCGCTCGCTGCCCGACAGCGCGGCCAGCTCCTGGTGGAACCAGACGTTCGCGGTGCCGAGGTCCTTCCAGTTGCCGGTGCGCGCGGCCTCGTCGCCGATGTCGACCTTCTCCTTGATCCGCGCGAAGGACGCCGGCTTGGCCTTCAGCCCGCGGACCGCGGCACACTCGATGATCTTGCGCACCCGGTAGATGTCGACGACGTCCTCGACGCTCGGGATGCGGACGAAGACCCCGCGGTTGAGCTCGTGAGCGAGCAGCCGCTCGTGCGTGAGCAGCCGGAACGCCTCGCGCAGCGTGTTGCGGGAGACGCCGAGCGCGTTGCCGATGTCCTGCTCCGACAGCCGCCCGCCGGGCAGGAAGAACCCCTCCGCGATGCGCTTGCGGAGGACGCCGGCGACCCGCTCGGCCGTGCTCTTGCGCGTGACCAGGCCGCGATCGGCTTCCAGGCCCGAGGCGCCGCTGTCTTCGATGACCACGTCACCAAGGCTACCCGCCACTCGGGGGACGATCCAATTGGCATCTTGTGGAATTGTTCAACAATCTCTACCGTGTGAGGCACGCCACCATGAGAGACACTGGCCAGGAGGTGCCCCATGACTGCCACTACCGCTACCGAGGCTCGGCCGTTCGACTGGTTCCGCACACTCGGAAAACGTGGTCGCCGCGCCTTCGCGGGCGCGTTCGGCGGGTACGGCCTGGACTCGTTCGACTACCAGACCCTGCCGCTCGGCCTGGCCGCGATCACCGCGTACTTCGGCATTTCGAGCGGCGAAGCCGGCCTGCTCGGCACGACGACGCTGGTCGTGTCGGCGGTCGGCGGCGTCGGCGCCGGCATGCTCGCCGACCGCATCGGCCGCGTCCGGACGCTGCAGATCACCATCGCGATGTACACGATCTTCACCGTGCTCTGTGGCTTCGCGCCCAACTTCGAGACGCTGCTGGTCTTCCGCGCGCTGCAGGGCCTGGGCTTCGGCGGCGAGTGGGCGGCCGGCGCGGCCCTGGTCGCCGAGTATTCGCAGGCCAAGTACCGCGGCCGGACCGTGGCGTTCGTGCAGAGCGCGTGGGCCGTCGGCTGGGGTCTGTCGGTGATCGTCTACACCGTGGTGTTCAGCGTGGCCGGCGACGACATGGCCTGGCGGATCATGTTCTGGACCGGCGTCCTCCCGGCGCTGTTCGTGCTGTGGGTCCGCAGGAGCGTCCAGGACGCGCCCCGCGCCGAAGAACGCCTGAAGGCCGAACGCCCGAAGGGCACCCTCGGCCAGATCTTCAAGGGCGACCTCCTGCGCACGACGTTCTTCGCCGCGCTGCTGGCCACCGGCGTCCAGGGCGGGTACTACACGATTTCGCAGTGGCTGCCGTCCTACCTGAAGAAGACGCGCGAGCTCACCGTGATCGGCACCGGCGGCTACCTCGCGTTCCTCATCACCGGCGCCTTCGTCGGGTACGTCTGCGGCGGCTACCTGACCGACCTGCTGGGGCGCAAGAAAACGTTCCTGACGTTCGCGCTGCTCTCGGCCGCGCTGATCGTCGCCTACACGCAGATCCCCACGGGCGCCAACGGTCTCGTGCTGGTGCTCGGCTTCCCGCTCGGCTTCTCGATGTCCGCGATCTTCAGCGGCTTCGGCGCGTTCCTCGCCGAGCTGTACCCGACCGCGCTGCGCGGCACCGGGCAGGGCTTCACGTACAACTTCGGCCGCGCGGTCGGGGCGATCTTCCCGACCATCGTGGGTTTCCTCGGCGCGGGCGGCGCGATCGTGTTCGGCGCGCTGGGCTACGGCATCGCGGTGCTGGCCCTGCTCGGCCTTCCGGAGACCCGCGGCATCGAACTCGTGGACTGAGGGGGCGAAATGACGACCTTCGACGAGCCGGCCACCTACACGCCGGCACAGGCCCGGGCGGCGTTCCGCACCGGCACCGCCCATCCCACGACCGGCTGGGCCAACGGCTTCACCCAGACCAACCTGATCGCCGTGCCCGAGGACTGGGCCTACGACGTCCTGCTGTTCTGCACCCGCAACCCGCAGGCGTGCCCGCTGCTCGACGTCACCGACCCCGGCGACCCGGAAACCCGGCTCGCCGAGGGCGCGGACCTGCGCACCGACCTGCCGCGCTACCGGATCTGGCAGAACGGCGTCCTCGCCGGCGAGGTCTCGGACGCGACCGGCCTGTGGCGCAGCGACATGGTCGCCTTCTCCATCGGCTGCAGCTTCACGTTCGAGACGGCGCTGGCCGCCGAGGGCGTTCCGCTGCGGCACGTCGACCAGGGCCGCAATGTCGCGATGTACGTGACGAACCGGCCGTGCGAGCCCGCCGGGCGGCTGTTCGGCCCGATGGTGGTGTCGATGCGGCAGATCCCGGAGGACCGCGTCGCCGACGTCATCCGGATCACCCGCGCGATGCCCGCCGTGCACGGCGGCCCGGTGCACATCGGCGACCCGGGCGCACTGGGCATCGACGACCTTTCGCGGCCGGACTTCGGCGATCCGGTGGACGCCGAACCCGGCGACGTCCCGGTGTTCTGGGCCTGCGGGGTCACCCCGCAGGCGGCGCTGATGGCGTCCCGGCCCCCCTTTGCGATCACCCACGCACCGGGGTACATGTTCATCACCGATCGGTACGACAGCGAATACCGGGTGGGTTGAAATGGATCTGAACAGCGATCTCGGCGAAGGCTTCGGCGCCTGGAAGATGGGCGACGACGAAGCCATGCTCGACATCGTGACCAGCGCGAACGTCGCGTGCGGCTTCCACGCCGGCGACCCGTCGGTGATGCGGCGGGTGTGCGAGCTGGCGGCCGAACGCGGCGTTGCGATCGGCGCGCACGTCGGCTACCGCGACCTGGCCGGGTTCGGCAGGCGCGCCCTCGACATCGCACCGGACGACCTGGCGAACGAGGTGCTCTACCAGATCGGCGCGCTGGACGCGTTCGCCCGCGCGGCCGGCAGCCGCGTGACGTACGTGAAGCCGCACGGCGCGTTGTACAACACCGCGGCGGGGGACGCCGAGCAGGCCGCGGCGATCGTCGAGGGCCTGCGCCGCTACGACCCCGCGCTGGCGCTGCTCTGCCTGCCGAACTCGGAGATGCAGCGGCAGGCGGAGACGGCGGGCGTGGTGGCGTACGCGGAGGCGTTCGCCGACCGGGCCTACACCGCGGACGGCCGGCTCGTGTCGCGCAAGCAGCCGGGCGCGGTCCTCCACGACGCCGACGTGGTCGCCGAACGCGCGGTCGGCATGGCGACCGGCGGCGTCGTGACGGAGGACGGCACCAAGCTCGACGTGCGCCCGGATTCCCTGTGCGTGCACGGGGACACGCCGGGCGCGGTCGAGCTGGCCCGGCGGATCGAGGCGGCCCTGCTCGGGGCGGGCATCCAGCTCGGCGCGTTCACCGGATGACCGTCCGGTTGCTGCCGTGCGGGCGGCGTGCGGTGCTGGTGGAGCCGGACGACGTGCTGGGGTTTCAAGCGGCCCTGACGCAGTCGCCGCCGGACGGGGTCGTCGAACTCGTCCCGGCGGCACGGACCCTGCTGGTCCGCTTCGACCCGTCGGTGACGAACGCGGAACGGCTGGGTGCGCTGCTGCGTCAGGTGTCCCCTGTGGACAGTGTGGTGGCCGAAGCGGGTGTGGTGGTGATCCCGGTGGTGTACGACGGTGAAGACCTGGCCGACGTCGCCGCGGAGACGGGGATGAGCGTGGCTTCGCTGGTTTCCCGGCACACCGAGGGTACGTACGTCTCGGCGTTCTGCGGCTTCGCGCCGGGCTTCGCCTACCTCACCGGATCGGACCCCGCCCTGCACGTGTCCCGCCGGTCTTCGCCGCGCACCCGCATCCCGGCGGGTTCGGTGGCGATCGCGGGCGAGTACAGCGCGGTCTACCCGAGCGCGTCACCGGGCGGCTGGCGGTTGCTGGGCCGCACGGACGTGCCGGTGTGGGACGTCGAGCGCGACCCGCCGAACCTGCTGCCGCCGGGCACCCGGGTCCGCTTCACGGCGGTGCGGTCGTGAAGCTCGAAGTCGTCCGGCCCGGGTTCACGACGACGGTGCAGGACCTCGGCCGCCCGGGCCACGCGGCCCTCGGCGTCGGCCGGTCGGGTGCGGCCGACCGCGGATCGTTCCGGCTGGCCAACCGGCTCGTCGGGAACCCTCCGGAAGCGGCGGCCCTGGAGGTGACGCTGGGCGGACTGGTGCTGCGGGCGTCGGCCGTGACGACGGTGGCGGTCACCGGCGCTTCTTGCCCGCTCTCGAAGGGCGGGCTCAACGGGCCGATCACGTTGTGGCCGGGGGAAGAACTGGCGCTGGGCACGGCGGTGTCGGGGTTGCGGTGCTACGTCGCGGTCCGCGGCGGGATCGACGTACCGCCGGTGCTCGGGTCCCGCGCGACGGACACGCTCGGCAAGCTCGGCCCGCCCCCGGTGACGGCCGGGATGCTGCTGCCGATCGGCCCGGCGCCGAGGGCGTTTCCGGTGGTGGACCTCGCGCCCCGGGCGTCTCTGCCGGCGGAACCGGTGCTGCGCGTGACACCGGGCCCGCGTCGCGACTGGTTCACGGCACCGGAGGAACTGTTGTCCACTGTGTACACGGTGTCACCGGACTCGGACCGCGTCGGCATCCGGCTGATAGGGCCGGCACTGGCCCGCGCGCGCCACGACGAGTTGCCGTCGGAGGCGTGCGTGCCGGGATCGCTGCAGGTGCCGCCCTCGGGCCGGCCGATCCTGTTCCACGCCGACCACCCGACGACGGGTGGCTACCCGGTGATCGCGGTCGTCGAGGAGGAGGACCTCGATGTGGCGGCCCAGCTGCGGCCGGGCCAGAAAGTGCGCTTCCTCCCAGCGTCGTGAGTGGCAAGGCGGGCGCTAACCCGCCTTGCCACTCACGACCACCAGCCAGGCGACGTTCGTGACCGCGATCGCGAGCCACGCCGCCCATGCCGCGTCCGGGACCAGCCCGGTGGTGACGACCCCCAGTGCCACCGTCACCACCACCGGCCACGCGCGCCGGGGCCGCCGCACGCTCAGCTCTGCGAGGTAGGCGTCGAGGGCCTCGGCGACCTGGTCGTCGATCTCGTCGCGCAGCCGCGCGTCCAGCTCAGACATGCGCCGGCACCGGCCGCGGCGCGGCCACCGACAGGCAGGCCAGCGCCAGCGGCACCTCCAGCGTGGCCATGAGCAGCGAAAACACCACGTCGTCGCCCGCCGTCACGACGTCGAACCAGGCGTCGGCCAGCAGCAGCGTCGCCGTGGCCGTCGCCACCAGCGGCGTCCGCGCGTCGCCGCGGCCCAGCAGCCAGGCCGTGAGCAGCAGGCCGGCCGCTTCCGCCGCGTCGAAGCCCGTCCACGCCAGCCGCCAGTGCTGCGCCGCCACGACGTCCGGCAGCGTCATCCCCAGTACCGCGATCCACGGCAGCAGGCACAACCCCGCCGCCCAGAACAGCTTCTTCATCGCAACCCCCGATCTCCCGATCCAAGGTAGCCGATTGCAGAGATTCTTTGCAAACAATCTCTGTAGTATCCTCCCGGCATGGTCGAACGTCCCGAAAAACGCGTCCTGACCGGCGCGGACCTCAAGGCCTTCCACAAGGCATTGGCCAACCCGGTGCGCCGAGACATCCTCAGCTACCTGGGCAAACACGGCGAAGCGAACTCGACGAGCGTCGCGAAAGCCCTCGGCGAGAGCACCGGGACGACCAGCTACCACCTCCGCAAGCTCGCCGACCTGGAGCTGATCGAGGAACTCGAGGACCGCGGAGACGGCCGCGAGCGCTGGTGGAAGGCGCGGTCGAAGGACATCTACACCCCGCCCGGCCTCGACCTGGCGCCGGACGAGCGCGAGGCGATGCTCAAGCTCGGCGCCCTCAAGATGAGCCACGACCTGAGCCTGGTCACGCGGGCCTACGTGGGCTACGACGACGCCGGGGGCTGGAACCAGATCTACCGCGCCGGACTCCACTTGACGAAGGAGCAGGTCACGTCCTTCGTCGAGGAGTACCAGGACCTGCTCTGGAAGTACGCCACCGAGCCGGGGCAGCACCCCGAAGGCTCGCGGGCGCTGGCTGTCCGGTTCATCGTCGTGCCGGAGGACGACGAGTCCACAGAGGACTAGAAGCCGGACACCCGGAGCGTGATGTTCAGCCGCCCGTCGAGGCCCAGCGCCGGGTCCGCCGTGCCCGGCAGCGTCTTCGGCACGCCGTGGTAGGCGAGCCGGGACGGGCCGCCGAACACGAACACGTCCCCCGACCGCAGCTCGACGTCGGTGTAGGGCCGGCCGCGGGTTTCGGTGTTGCCGAAGCGGAACACGCAGGCGTCGCCGAGGCTGAACGAGACCACCGGCTCGAGGCTGCGCTCGTCCTTGTCCTGGTGCAGCCCCATTTTCGCGGTGGCGTCGTAGAAGTTGACCAGCGCGATGTCCGGCGCGTACGCCTCGGCGGGCTCCCCGTACGCGGCCGCCAGCGCGCGGCGGCCGAGGTCGCCGAGCCAGTCCGGGAACGGCAGCACCGGCGCCCCCGCGCCCGTGGTGCGCGAGTAGCCGTACGGGTACCAGTGCCAGCCCAGGCAGACGGACTTCACCGACATCACCCCGCCGTTGGGCAGCCGGGTGTGGCGGTAGCCGGACCAGCCGCGGCAGGCCGCGACGAGCTCGCGCTGTTCGTCGAAGCCGAGCCAGTCGGGCAGGTGCACCGCCCCGGGCGCGAGTTCGGCACGCGGGCGCGGCAGGAGGGCGTCCATCACCTCGATTGTGCCGGAGACTCCCGCCGCACACGTTCGGTGATCGTCGAAGGCACCACGCGATGACCGCGGAACGTGACGCCCGCGGCGGCGAACAGTCGCAGGAGCCGCCCCATTGGACCAACGGGACGGTCCTGCGACCGCATCCCCTCGCTCTGGGCCACCATGAAGTAGACGTTCCCACACCTGAATGTCACAAGCCAGCGTGGATCAGCTACGAACCGGTCTCTTGACCGCGGTGCCGCCGATCAATCACGGAACGTCACCACGGTGACGCCCGCCTGAGCTGGAACGGGGTTGTTCATCGCGGCCAGCGCGGCCGGGACGTCGTCGAGCCCGATGCGCCGGCCGATCAGCGCGGCGAGGTCGATGCCCGCCGTCTCGACGACGCGCAGCAGCTCCGGGTACTCGTGGGCCTGCAGCCCGTGGATGCCGACCAGTTCCAGCTCGCCGCCGATGACGCGGTGCATCGGGATCGGGGCGATGCCCTGCGCGGGCGGCATCAGGCCCGCCTGGACGTGCCGGCCGCGCTTGCGGAGGCTGCCGACCGACGCCGCGCAGGTCGACGGCGCGCCGAGGCAGTCGAGCGAGACGTGCGTGCCGCCGCCGGTCAGCTCGCGGACGTGCGCGGCGACGGCTTCCGGGCCGTCGAACGCCGAGGAATCGACCGTGACGGCCGCGCCCGACTTCGCGGCCAGCTGCAGAGCCGCCGTCGAGACGTCGACGGCGACGACCTTGGCGCCGGCCGCGACGGCCAGCAGCACCGCGGAGATCCCGACGCCGCCGCAGCCGTACACCGAGACCCACTGGCCCGCGCTGACGCGCCCCTGCCGCAGCACCGCGCGGAACGCCGTGCCGAACCGGCAGCCGAGGGCCGCGGCCTCGGCGGCGCCGAGCGAGTCCGGCAGCGCGACCAGGTTCGTCTCGGCCTGCTCGATGGCGACGCGCTCGGCGAACGACCCCCAGTGCGTGGCGCCGGGCTGGAACTCGCGGTCGCAGATCTGCTGGTCACCACGAGCGCACTGCGGGCAGCTGCCGCAGGCGCAGACGAAGGGCACGGTGACGCGCGCGCCGAGCTCCCAGCCGCGGACGCCGTCGCCGAGCGCGACGACGCGGCCGGCGAGCTCGTGCCCGGCGACGTGCGGCAGCGTGACGGCGGCGTCGTGCCCCTGCCAGGTGTGCCAGTCACTGCGGCAGACGCCGGTGGCGTCGACCTCGATCACCGCACCGCCCGGCGCGGCCACCGGCTCGGGCACGTCCCGCACGACGGGCGGGACGCAGAACTCCTCCATGACCACAGCTCGCATGGGCGCGAGCCTAGCTTCCCGTTGCCACCGCTCAGTTGAGCGCGTGGAACCTCGTCCTGCTGCGCGGCGGGCCGAGGAGTTTGCTGAGCGAGCCGTCCGGCACGTTCAGGATGTCCTCGAGATTCCGCAGGGCCTCCAACGATTCCGGCCGCTCGGGCCGGCACCGTCCCGACTGCCAGTGGCTGAGGGTGGCCAGGCTGACCGTGGTTCCCCTGCCGCGCAAGCGATAGCGGATCCGCTCGAGGCCGAGGCCGCGGGCCCGGATCGCCGCCCGCAGGGCCACGTCGAACGGTCCGGCTGCCAGCAGCCGGCCCAGCTCCGCCTGTTCCCCCCGGTCGATGGTGCGTGTTCGCTGACCGGTCATCACAACGCTCCGAAGCACTCCCGAATACGAACATTGGAGCGTAGGCGCCGCTTCCCAAGATCGGAAGGGCCCTCACCCACCTGCCTTGCGCACCTCGTCCGCGATCGCCGCGAACGGTTCCGCGTAGCCGGAGTTGATCGTGACGTAGGAAATCCCCCACCGTTCCCGCCAGCGGAGAAGGGTTTCCGCGGCCGCGGAGGGCTCCTCGGGCAGGACGGTCACCGCACCCCCGGCGGCGAGTTCGGGCACGTCGGCCCCGGCCCACCGCGCGATCACCGGCGACGGTTCGGTGCCGACGGCCATCAGGTTCAGGCCGAGCTCGATCTCCGGCAGCCGCGGCCCGGCGAGTTCCCGGAATCGATCCACAATGGACTGGGCCTCGGCTTCGGTGGTCCGCGGCAGCCAGGTGAAGGTGAGGGTGTCGGCTTCTTGCGCGGCGAGCGCCAGCATTTTCGGCCCGCCGCCGGCCAGCACCAGCCGCGGCCGGTCGGGCGTGCGCTTGAGGTGCGCGATGGTGGCGGCCATCCGTGTGATGCGCTCACCCGGTGAGGGGAATTCCCGGCCGAGGGTCGCGGCGTGGGTTTCGCCCCCGGGCCGCCCGACACCGAGCCCGAGCTCGAACCGGCCGCGGGTCAGCCGGTGGAGGGTCTGCGCCTGCCAGTCGAGGGCTTGCGCGTCCCGGAAGGGGTCGGCGAGCACGAAGGTGCCGACGGTGAGGTCCAGGGTCACCGCGGCGGCGGCCCCGAGCAGGACGAAGGGATCGGCGGTCCCGACGGGATCGGTGGCGAGCAGGGTGTCGAAGCCGAGCTTCTCGACCCGCTCGGCCTGAGCGGTCCACGAGGTGAGGTCGGGAGCGTGACCGGCGACGACGCCGAAGCGAAAGGGTTTCATGCAGGCCATGGTCGCGAGCGGGAGGCGGTCACCACATCCGCTCCACGACGTCACCCGCGCGTACGTCCCTCAGCGCAGGGTGACCGACAACGCCTGCGCGATCTCCTTGCCGATCGCGTGCGTCGCCGCATCCGGCGGTGAGCCCACCTTCACCACCATCGGGCCGCCGAACGGCTGGCGCTCCACGACCTCGATGCGTTCGCCCAGGTTGATCGCGTGTTCCGTCAGGTACCTCAGCAGCTCCGGGTCCGTGTCCCAGACCCGGACGATCTCGCCGACCGCGCCCGGCGGGAGGTCGTCCAGGATGCGGACCGGCAGCTCCTCCACGCTCCCGTCCGGCGCCGGGATCGGGTCGCCGTGCGGGTCGCGGACCGGGTTGCCGAGCTTCGCCGCGATGCGCTCGACCAGCCTGTCCGACACCGCGTGCTCCAGCGCGTCCGCCTCCGCGTGGACCTCGTCCCACGTGTAGCCGAGCTCCGAAACCAGGTACGTCTCGATCAGCCGGTGCCGCCGGAGCACCGACCGCGCCAGGAGCCGGCCGTCGGCCGTGAGCTCGATGCCGCGGTACGGGGCGTGGGTGACCAGCCCGAGCTGGGACAGCTTCGTGACCATCCCCGACGCCGAGGACGGGCTGACCTCCAGCCGGCCGGCGAGCGACGCGTTGGTGACCGCCTCTCCCCGCTCGACCAGGCCGTAGATCACCCGGACGTAGTCCTCGACCGACGAGGACCTCCGGACCGAACCATCTCCCATACCGCATACGATACGGGGCCGGGTTCTTTCTCGTGAAAGTTCACGGCCGCCAGCGGTAGCGGATCCAGCCGGGCACCGGTTCGGCGCCGAGCTGGGCGTAGAACGCCGCGCCTTTTTCGTTGCCTTCCTGCATGTCCCACTCGACGCGCCCGCTCGTGCGGTTGCGCAGCTCGTCGAGCAGCTCGCTGCCGAGCCCGTAGCGCCGGTGGGCGGGACGGACGAACAGGTCGTCCAGCCAGATCCCCGGCCGGGCCTCCCAGGTGGAGAAGTTCCAGCTGCAGAAGGCGAAGCCGGCCACCGTCCCCGGCTCGCCGGGCGGGGTCGCGATCAGCACCCACGCCTTCGGGTCCGGCCCGAACAGGTGCCCGCTCATCTCGGCGCGGTCCAGCTTCAGGTCGTGGTTGTCCTCGTAGACCGCGTGCTCCTCGATGAGCGCGCAGATTTCCTCGATGTCTTCGAAGACGGCGTCGCGGACGGGCATCTCGCCTCCCGGTTTTTGTCGGTGGTGGTCGTTACGGTCGTGCTCGGAGGTGGTCGATGTCACCAGAGGAGAAGTTCGAGGACCTGGTCGACGAGTTCACCGGACGTCCGGGCATCACGCCACCCGGCACGACCGGCGGGTTCGGGCGCTCGGCGCTGCGCGCGGACGGCCGGATCTTCGCGATGTTCGTCCGCGGGCGGCTGGTGCTCAAGCTGCCCCGAGCCCGGGTGGACGAACTGGTCGAGGGTGGGCACGGGGTGCGCTTCGACGCCAACAAGGGCACCCCGATGAAGGAATGGCTGGCGCTGGACCCGGGGTCGCCACACCCCTGGGCCCCGCTGGCCGAGGAAGCACACGAATTCGTGGGGAGGTGAGTCATCAGGCTTGATAACGCAGTTCGCCGCCGACGGCGGTGCCTTGCACGCGGAGGTCGTCCAAAGCGGACTCGTCCAGGGGCGAACCGGACAGCACGGCGAAGTCGGCGAGCTTCCCGGGTTCGAGCGTGCCCAGGTCACGCTCGGCGAAGGTCGCGTACGCCGAGCCGTACGTGTACGCGCGCAACGCCTGCTCCGGCGTCAGCGCCTCTTCGGGTGCGAAGGGCTCGCCTGACGCCGTGCGCCGACGCACCATGTCGGCCAGGGCGAGCAGTGGCGCGCCGTTCACGACGGGCCGGTCCGAGGACGCGGGAAGCACGCAACCCGCGTCGAGGACGCTTCGCAGCCGGTAGCACCACGGGACGCGGGATTCGCCGAGCGCGGCGCGCATGCCGTCGCCGAGCTCGTTGACGAACCGTCCCTGCGGCGACGGGATGATGCCGAGCGAGGCGAGCCGGGACAGCTCCGCGGGCTGAAGCACCGCGCAGTGCTCGATGCGGTGCCGGTGGTCCGTGCGCGGCGAACCGGCCAACGCGGCTTCGTAGGCGTCGAGGACGACGGTGACCGCTCGGTCACCGATCGCGTGCGTCGCGATCTGCCAGCCCGCCTCGTGGGCACGGCGGATCGTGCGGGCCAGCTCGTCCTCGGGCACCTGGAAGTAGCCGCGGTTGTCCGGCTCGCCGTCGAACGGGTCGTGCATCGCGCAGGTGCGCCCGACCAGGGAGCCGTCGGCGAACAACTTCATCGGGCCGACGCGCAGCCACTCGTCGCCGAGGCCGGTGCGCAGGCCGAGGTCGAGGCCGAAGCCGGCGTCGTCGGGCAGGTCGTGCAGCACGCTCGCGGCGACCATCACCGTGCTGCGCACGCGCAGCACGCCGCGGTCGCGCGCCTCCTGGTAGGCGGCCAGCTCGGCGGGCGTCTCGCCGACCAGGCCGCCGCCGATCCCGGCTTCCTGGACGCTGGTGATGCCCTCGGCCAGGTACCGCTCGGACGCGCGCTCGAGCCCGCGCACGACCCGCGCCACCGGCGTCGGGTAGGTCAGCGGCCGCAGCAGGAGCTGGGCCTGCTCGCGCAGCAGGCCGGTCGGCGAGCCGTCGGCGGCGAACACGACGTCGCCGCCGACCGGGACGTGCGCCAGGTCGAGCTGGTCGAGCACGGCCGAGTTGACCACGGTCATGTGCCCGGACGTGTGCTTGAGCCGCACGAGCATCCCCGGGGCGGCGCGGTCGAGGCCGTGGCGGTCCGGGTGCCCGCCGGCGAGCTTGTTCTGGTCGTACCCGCTCCCGACCACCCAGCTCCCGGCCGGCAGCGTCGCGGCGCGCGCGGCGACGGCGTCGTAGACCTCCTCGACGCTGCGGCAGTCGCTGAGCGGCACGTCGTCGAGGCCCATGCCGAACCACGCCATGTGGTTGTGGGCGTCGTGGAAGCCGGGCACGACGAACCCGCCGGCGAGGTCGACCCGCGAGCGCGCCGAAAGCGAGCGGGCGTCGTCCCCCAGCGCGACCACCCGGCCGTGCAGGACCGCGATGGCGCTGGTGACGCCCGCGCCCGTCCAGACGGTGGCGTTTTCGTAGACCGCATCGACTCGCACAGGTGCAGAGGCTATCGATCGATCGATCGAACGTCTAGCATCGCCCTCATGCCCACCGTGGACTTCGCCGTCGAGGACGGCATCGCGCAGATCCGGCTGAACCGGCCCGAGCGGCTGAACGCGGTCGCCGCCGTCCTGGTCGACGACTTCCTCGCCGCCCTCGACGCGGCCGCCCGCAGCGACGCCCGGGTCGTCGTGCTGTCCGGGAACGGCCGGGCCTTCTGCGCCGGCCACGACCTCAAGGAACCCACCCCCGCGGGTGACTCGCGGGCGCGGCTGGACCGGCTCCAGGACGTCACGCGACGGCTGCGCGGGCTGCGCCAGCCGGTGATCGCGGCGGTCCACGGCTACGCGATCGGCGCCGGCGCCGAGTTCGCGCTCGGCTGCGATCTGATCCTGGCCGCCGAGGACGCCGTGTTCGCGTTCCCCGAGGTCTCGCTCGGGCTGAGCGTCACCGGCGCGGCGTCGCGGCTGCTCCCGCTGCTGGTCGGCCCGCTCAAGGCGAAGGAACTTCTGCTGCTCGGCGAGCGATTCGACGGCCGGAAGGCCGCCGAGCTGGGCATGGTCAACGCCGCCGTCCCGGCCGAGCGGCTGCCGGCCGAAGCGCTGAGCTGGGCCAAGCGGATCGCCGAGCACCCGCCGGCCGCCGCGGCGATGGCGAAGCGCGTCCTCGACACCCCGATCGACGTCGAGCCCGCCCTCGAACTCGAGGTCAGCCACGCCCTGATCACCGAGCACTCGGCCGCGGTCGCCGCGTCCACCGAAGCCTTCCGGAGCCGGCCGTGACGCCCCTGGCCGAGATCGGGACCCTCGCCGAGCTCGTCACGCGCGCCGCCGAGCTCTGGCCGGACCGCACGGCCTGGGTGTTCGACCACCTGAACGAGGAGTTCACGTTCGCCGAGGTCGACCGCGAAAGCTCGCGCATCGCCGCGGCGCTGACCGAGCGCGGCATCGGCCCCGGCGACCGGGTCGCGGTGATGCTGCGGAACGTACCCGGGTTCCCGCTCACCTGGCTGGCGCTGGCGAAGATCGGCGCGCAGCTGGTGCCGGTCAACACGAACTACCAGGAGTTCGACGGCGCCCACATCCTCCGGCACTCCGGGGCGAAACTGGTCGTCGCCGCGGCGGAGTTCACGGACCTGCTCGGCCGGATCGGGGTGACCGAGGTCGTCACCCCGGACGAACTCCGCACCGACGCCGCACCGCCGGAATTCACCCCGGTGCCCGAATTGCCGGTCAACGTCCAGTACACCTCCGGCACCACCGGCGCGCCCAAGGGCTGCGTCCTGCCGAACCGCTACTGGACCACCCTCGCGGTGAGCCTGGCCACCGACTTCCCGGCCGTCGGCGAGGACGACGTCATCCTGACCGCGCAGCCGTTCCACTACATCGATCCACAGTGGAATGTCGCGTTGGGACTCGCCGGGGGCGCCACCCTCGTCGTCCTGGACCGGTTCCACCCCAGCACGTTCTGGGCGAAGGTGCGCGAGCACGGCGTCACCTGGTTCTACTGCCTCGGCCTGATGCCGACGCTGCTGCTGCGGCAGGAACCGTCGGAGGCCGATCGCGACCACCGGGTCCGCGCGATCTGCGCGTCCGCCATCCCGCACGACCTGCACGCCGAGCTGGAGGCGCGCTGGGGCGTGCCGTGGTACGAGGCGTTCGGGATGACCGAAACGGGCGGCGACATCCGGATGACCGCCGCCGACCACGACGAGACCGTCGGCACCGGCTGCATCGGGCGGCCGAGCCGGGACCGCGAGGTGCTGATCGCCGGCGACGACGGGAAGCCGGTGCCGCGCGGGGAAACCGGGCAGCTGCTGATCCGCGGCATCGGCCTGATGCACGGCTACCACGACGATCCGGACGCGACGGCGAAAGCATTCGAAAACGGCTGGTTCCACACCGGCGACCTCGCCCGGATGGACACCGCCGGCCGCGTCTACTACGTCGGCCGCACGAAGGACATGATCCGCCGCAGCGGCGAGAACGTCTCCGCCGACGAAGTCGAGCGCGCGCTGCTGCTGCACCCGGCGGTGCGGCTGGCGGCCGTCGTCGCGGTGCCCGACGAGCTGCGCGGCGAGGAGATCAAGGCGTACGTCGTCTGCGACGGCGACCGGCCGGACCCCGCCGAGCTCGCTGAGTTCTGCGCCGGAAAACTGGCCTACTTCAAGGTTCCGCGGTTCTGGGCGTTCGCCGACTCGCTGCCGATGACACCGTCGGAGCGGGTGGCCAAGGGCGAGCTGCGGAAGGTCGCCGACCCGCGCGCCGGCTCCTGGGACGCGAAGGCGGGAGCATGGCTGTGAGCAGCCGGGAGCGGGTGCGCGCGGCGGCGGTGAAGCTGTTCGCCACCAAGGGCTTCCACGGCACCGGTATCCGGGATCTGGCGCAGGAGGCGGAACTCTCCTCGGCCAGCCTGTACCACTACATGGGAACCAAGGAGGATCTGCTCGCGGAGATCATGCGGACCGCGCTGAACCGGCTCCTCGACGCGGCCCGCGAGGCGACCGCGGGCGGCGGTGACCCGGTGCACCGGCTGCGCACGCTGGTCGCGCTGCACGTCCTCGCGCACGCCGTCGGCCCGGCGGAAACCCGGGTGGTGGACAACGAAGTCGACGTCCTGTCCCCGGCCGCGCGCGAGCCGGTGGTGGCCCTGCGGGACGCCTACGAACGGCTGTGGGCGGCCACGATCGACGAAGGCGTGGCCGCCGGGGTGTTCCGTGTGGAGCACCCGGCGGTGACCCGGCTCGCCCTGCTCGAGATGTGCAGCGGCGTCGCGAGGTGGTATTCGCCACGCGGTCCGCTGGCGCTGGACGAGCTGGCGGAGCACTACGCGGAACTGGCGTCGAGGGCGCTGGGCTGCACGTCCGCGCCCGGTGTGACCGACTTGCGGCGGTGCCGGGAAATCGTCGCGAAAGAGTGGGGCGTGTCCGTTTAGCGGCGCTTTTACCTGTGTACGCCTTGCCCAGACGGCGCGGGTGGGGGACGCTCGAAGGGTGACTGAGGAAACGATCCAACTGGAACTGGACGACTCGGGTCTCGCGCCGGGCCTCCCGGCGCCGGCACACCCCCGCGATCAGGTGCAGGATGTCCCCTATCGCCCCGTCGAGTTCCGCGATGACGATCTCCCCACCGCCCTGGAACGGTGCTCCGCCTGGCTACGGCAGGCCCAGGAGTGGCTCGGCGAGCCACTCGACGTGCTGGCCATCCACCTCGACTACGACGACCGCCAGGGTTCGCCGTACTACGACGTGAAGCTCCTGTGCAACGAAGAGGACCTCGCGGGCGTCCCGATCGCCATCCGCAACAAGAAGTAAGCAGCTCGAAATGCCGTCAAGGCCACCTTCCCGGGTGGCCTTGACGGCTTCTCGCGTTTTCAGCCCAGCGTCCCGCCGACCTTGACGTGCCCCTTGAGCAGGTTGCGGGCGATCGTCCGGCGCTGGATCTCGTCGGTGCCTTCGTAGATGCGCAGCAGCCGCAGCTCGCGGTACCACCGCTCGACCGGCAGCTCCCGCGTGTAGCCCATGCCGCCGTGGATCTGCAGGACGCGGTCGACGATCTCGTTGGCCTTCTGGCCGCCGTACAGCTTCGCCATCGACTGCGCGTGGCGCGAATCGACGCCCTGGTCGACCTGCCAGGCGGCGTGCAGCACCAGCCAGCGCAGCGCTTCCAGCTCGACGCCGGAGTCGGCGATCATCCACTGGATGGCCTGCCGCTCGGCGATCTTCTGCCCGAACGTCTCGCGGGTGTTGGCGTGCTCGATGGCCATCGAGATCAGCCGCTCGCACGAGCCGATCGCGCGGGCGGGCAGCAGGTAGCGGCCCTGGCCGATCCACTGCATGGCCAGCTCGAAGCCGCGGCCCTCCTCGCCGAGGATCTGCGTCTCCGGGACGCGGACGTCCTGGAAGATCAGCGACGCGGGACCCCACTCGCCCATCGTGTCGATGTATTCGGACTTCCAGCCGGCCTCGCGGTCGACGAGGAAGCAGGTGACGCCGCCGTTCGCGCCCTTCTCGGGGTCGGTGATGGCGAAGACCATGGTGAAGTCGGCCTCGTTGCCACCGGTGATGAAGGTCTTCTCGCCGTTGATGATCCAGTCGCTGCCGTCCTTGCGGGCGGTGGTCCGGATGGCCTTGGCGTCCGACCCGGCGCCCGGCTCGGTGATCGCGAAGCACGACTTGCGCTCGCCCGAGATCGTCGGCAGCAGGTAGGCCTGCTTCTGCTCTTCGTTGGCGTGGAACAGGATGTTGTCGGCGGCCCCGCCGAAGCGGAACGGCACGAAGGTCCGGCCGAGCTCGGCCTCCAGCAGCGCGGCCATCACGGCGGACAGGCCCATGCCGCCGTACTCCTCCGGGGTCAGCACGCCCCAGAAGCCGGACTCCTTCGCCTTGAGCTGGAGGTCCTTGAGCTCCTCGCCGGTGAGGCCGGGCTGGTGGGCACGCTCGCGCCGGAGGACTTCCTGCTCGAGGGGGACCAGCTCCCGCTGGACGAAGGTGCGGACCCAGTCGCGCACTTCCCGTTCTTCGGTGCTGAGTGAAAAGTCCATGCCCGCGTGCTCCTCCGACTCTGGCTAAGCGCTTGCTTACTCCTATAGTGCGCCACGCACCACGCGGGCGCAAGGACGCCGGGACCGCCGAGGGCAGCCGGAACAGCCCGGCAGGCGGCATCCGGGGGCGGGACGGGCGGCCGCGGCCCGGCTTACCGTGTCCGCGTGGCGAAGGCGACGCACACCGGTGAGCACGAGCCACGCGCTGCCACCCGGGCGATGCCCGCGCCGGCAGTCGCCGCACGCCCCGGCCCGCGGAGCGGGCTGGCCGCCGGCTCCGCCCTCGCCCTGCAGCGCCAGGCGGGCAACCGCGCGCTGTGCGCGCTGCTCGTGCAGCGTCAGACCGCACCCGCCCGGGCCGCCGGCCGCCGCTGACCATCTCGGACACCCAGCCGTTCGGCCGCACGTACCCCGGCTTCCGCGAACGCGTTCTCGCCGCGCTCGCCGCCCTGATGTTCCGCCGCCACGGCCGCCGGCTGGTCGTCGAGCTGGCCGCCGGACCGCACCGGGTGCGGATCGAGCCGTCCGAGGCCGTCGCCCTGCTGCAGGACGGCGGCGAAACCCAGGCGCTCGACCAGGCCGGCGCGCACGATCCGCACACCGGCTCCGACGTGGTGATCACCATGCCCGCCACGACACCGCGGGCACGAACGCGAGCGGGCCCGCCACCGATCCCGCCTACGACAACCGCGAGGAGGAGAACACCATCGAGACCGGAGACCTCACCGAGAACAACCTGCGCGAGGAGCACCACGTCGACGCCCGGCCGGGGCAGCCCACGCCTCGACGCCACGGCCACCACGGCTACGGCCGGTCCCTCGACCCCCTGCCGCGCGTCCCGTCCGTACCGCGCCGGCTGTGACACCCCCTGTCCTGTGCCCGATCCCCGTGACAACGGCTTCCAAGCCCGGAAGGATCGGAGGGGTGATGGAGATCGAGGTCCGCTGGTCGTCGCCGTTGCCCGCCGAAGATCGCTTCCTGCGCCTGCTCGACGAGGTCGAGCAAGGCCGGTTCGACGCGTACCGGCAGGAGGCGGACAAGCGGCGGTTCCTCACCGGCCGCGTCCTGGCGAAGACGGTCGCGGCCGAGCGGCTCGGCCTGGCCCTGGAGACGGTGAAGTTCGACGCGACCTGCGAAGACTGCGGCAAGCCCCACGGGCGGCCCCGCATCCCGGGCGCGGACCTGACGCTGTCGATCTCGCATTCGGGCGACCTGATCGGCATCGCCGCGACACCGTCGGTCCCGGTGGGCCTCGACGTCGAGACGGCCACCCGCCGCGCGGACGACGGCCTGATCGAGTACGCACTGAGCCCGGCGGAGGCGGAGCACCTGGCGGGCCTGGACCCGGCGGAGAAGGCGGCGGCGTTCTTCGTCTACTGGACCCGCAAGGAGGCGGTGATGAAGGCCACGGGCAAGGGCCTGCGCATCCCCCTGCAGAGCATCACCTTCTCCCGCTACGACGAACCGGCGAGCTTGGTGTCCTCCGGCGACCCGGCCCTGGCCCCGGCGACGACCCGGCTGGTGGACCTGAAGGCCGCGGACGGGTACCGCGCGGCCATCGCGGTGCTGACCACCGAGGAGCTGTCGGTCACCGAGGAGCACTGGGTTCCGTAGGCAGGCTCAGACCGGCAGGTCCTCCAGGCCCATCGCCGTCAGCAGCGTGCGGAACTTCGCCGTCGTCTCGGCCAGTTCCGACTGCGGATCCGACTCCGCCACGATCCCGCCCCCCGCATACAGCCGCATCGATGTCGAGGCGATCTCCGCACAGCGGATCGCCACCGCCCACTCGCCGTCGCCCGCTGCGTCCACCCAGCCGACCGCGCCCGCGTAGTAGTCGCGGTCGAACGGCTCCAGCTCCTGGACCAGGTCACGCGCGCCCTCCGTCGGGGTGCCGCAGACCGCCGGGGTCGGGTGCAACGCCGCCGCCAGGTCCAGCGCCGTGATGTCCGGGTCGGCCAGCTCGCCCGTGATCGGCGTGCGCAGGTGCCAGATCGCCGGGGTCGTCACCAGCTCCGGGCCGGCCGGGACGTCCAGGGTCCGGCAGAACGGCCGCAACGCCTCGACCAGGTAGTCGATCACCACCGCATGCTCGAGCTGGTCCTTGCGGGACGTCCGCAGCGCCTCGCCGTTGGCCCGGTCGACCACCGGGTCCGCCGAGCGCGGCATCGATCCCGCGTGCGGTGACGAGAACACCGTCCGGCCCGTGCGGCGCAGCAGCAGCTCGGGCGTCGCGCCGACCAGTGACCGGCCGCCCGGCAGCTCGGCCGCGTACGTGAAGTGCCGGGAATTGCCCACCGCCAGGTTCCGCACGATGCTCTCGGCGGGCACCGGCGCGGCGAACTCGAGGTCCAGAGCGCGGGCCAGGACGACTTTCTGCAGGTCGCGCTCGCCCAGGGCGAGGACCGCGGAACGCACCGCCGCCATGTGCAACGCCGGAGACGGCACCGCACGGACCCGCACGGGCGCCGGCAGGGTCTCCCGCGGCAGCGAGGGCGTTCCCGAGGAGCGGTGGACGGTCCGGGGCACCACGAGATGGCCCGGCACCTTCGTGTCGGGCCCGGTGTCGAACGGCAGGATGCCGACGGCCAGCGGGGCGCCCGTCTCGGCCAGGACGCCGGGGATCGCCGAAGCGAGCCGCTGCGGGTCCGTCTCGGTGACGGTGCGGATCGTGCCCTGCGCGAGCAGTGCGCGCGAGGCCGTCGTGAAGAGGAAGTCGCCTCGCTGGTAGCGGGCGGCGAGGTCAGCCGGGGTCGCCGGATCAGGAGAACTCACAAGACCCAGCCTCCCAGGCGAGGGGAGATCCGCGAGGGAAGTGTCGCCAGCGACACTCCCCTCGCGGTCAGCTCCTGGTGACGGCTACTTGAGCGCGTCGATGAGCGCCTCGCGCTGGCGCTCGCCCAGGCCGGCCGCACGCCGGTCCGGGTCGATGCCGGCCTGCTCGAGCAGGGCGGCGACCTTCACCGCGCCGAGGCCGGGGACGGCCTTCAGCAGCTGGGTGACCTTCGTCTTCCCGATGGTCTTGTTCTCCTTGGCCTGCTTGAGCACCTTTTCGATGCTCTCCTTGCCGGACTTGATCGACGCGAGCAGCTCCGAACGCGCCTTGCGAGCCTCGGCGGCCTTGGCCAGGGCCTCGGCGCGCTGCTCCGGAGTCAACGTAGGCAGAGCCAACGTAGTGTCCTTTCCTCTCAGGTCTCCGCTTTCGCGGCCGACAGCTTTTGTGAGCGCTTGCTCCTGCAAGCGCTGCTCAGCCGTCTCTTGCCACGGGCCCAGTAAACGCCACCCGCTTCATGGCCGTGCAACCGACACGCACTTATTACCCCCGGAGGTGATACCGGGCAACCCGCTCCGGCCTGCGGAAACGCTCCCAAGAAGTGGTCCGCGTGGCCCTTCTCACCCGGAAGTGGAGCCTCCGTTACCCACTGTTCTCGTGCACATTTCCTTGCACATAAGGAAAAGCCGAAAAACTGATGATCTTGATCATCGTCCGGTCGTCGCCCGATCGCGCGACGACCGTGACCGAACGGAGCCGTTGTTGACCATGCCCGCTTCACCCGATCCGCACTAGAGTCGGCGCAACCCCAGTTCACCGGCGAGCGACCCCCGGGAGCGACCATGTTGAGCACCATGCAGGACGGCCAGCTGTCGCTGGCGAACCTGCTCCGCCACGGCACGTCGGTGCACTCGGCGAGCGAAGTCATCACCTGGACCGGTTCAGAAGCCCGTCGCGAGACCTACGGCGACCTCGGCCGGAACGCCGCCCGGCTCGCGAACGCGCTCCGGAGCCTCGGTGTGACGGGCGACCAGCGCGTCGGCACGTTCATGTGGAACAACGCCGAGCACATGGCCGCCTACCTGGCCGTTCCGGCCATGGGCGCCGTGCTGCACACGCTGAACATCCGGCTGTTCCCCGAGCAGCTCGTGTTCGTCGCCAACCACGCCGAGGACCACGTCGTCATCGTCGACGGCACCCTCGTCCCCCTGCTGGCGAAGCAGCTGCCGCAGTTCAAGACGGTCCGGCACGTCATCGTGGCCAACGGCGACGCCGCGGCCCTCGAAGCCCCCGACGGCGTCCAGGTGCACTCCTACGCCGAGCTGCTGGCCGCCCAGCCCGACACCTTCGACTGGCCGGACGTCGACGAACGCTCGGCCGCCGCGATGTGTTACACCTCGGGCACGACCGGTGACCCCAAGGGCGTCGCCTATTCACACCGGTCGATCTGGCTGCACTCGATGCAGGTCTGCATGACCGACAGCATGAAGCTCGCCCAGCAGGACAAGGCCCTGGCCATCGTGCCGATGTTCCACGCGATGGCGTGGGGCCTGCCGTACGCGTCGCTGATGGTCGGCGCGTCGCTGCTGATGCCGGACCGCTTCCTCCAGCCGGCGCCGGTCTCGGCGATGCTGGCCGCCGAGAAGCCGACGTTCGCCGGCGCGGTGCCGACCGTCTGGCAGGGCCTGCTCGCCCACCTCGAAGCCCACCCGCAGGACATCTCGCACCTGCGCGAGGTCGTCGTCGGCGGGTCCGCGGTGCCGCCGTCGCTGATGCACGCCTTCCAGGAGCGGCACAACGTCCCGATCCTGCACGCCTGGGGCATGACCGAGACGTCGCCGCTGGGCAGCGTCGCCCGCCCGCCGGCGTCGGCGACCGGCGAGGACATCTGGAAGTACCGCTACACGCAGGGCCGCTTCCCGGCGTCGGTGCGGGCGCGGCTGATCGACGACGACGGCGCGGTGCTGCCGTGGGACAACGACGCCGTCGGCGAGCTCGAGGTCCAGGGTCCGTGGATCGCGGCGTCGTACTACGGCGGCGCGGAGGTCGATCCCGAGAAGTTCCACGACGGCTGGCTGCGCACCGGTGACGTCGGCAAGATCAGCGCCGACGGCTTCCTGACGCTGACCGACCGCGCCAAGGACGTCATCAAGTCCGGCGGCGAGTGGATCTCCTCGGTCGACCTGGAGAACCAGGTGATGGGCCACCCCGCCGTGGCCGAGGCCGCGGTCGTCGGCATCCCGGACGAGAAGTGGGACGAGCGGCCGCTGGTCGCCGTCGTGCTCAAGGAAGGGCAGAGCGTCACGCCGGAGGAGCTGCGCGACTACCTCAGCGACAAGGTCGCGAAGTGGCAGCTGCCGGAGAACTGGACGTTCGTCGACGAGGTGCCCAAGACCAGCGTCGGCAAGTTCGACAAGAAGCGGATCCGCGCGTCCTACTCCGAGGGAAAGCTCGACATCGCACAGCTCTAACGGGTAAATCTCCGGCGAGTCTCATGCCTCTGGCGGTCACCATAAGGGACCCTTGCGCCCTTATGGTGGCCTTCAGAGCACGTCGGAGGGGTTCTGGGGATGCAGCGGAACAGGCGGAGTTTCCTGGCGCTCGCCGGGATGGGCGCGCTGGCGACGGCCTGCGGGTCGAACACCGGGCGGCAGGGTGACCCGCCGCCCTCGACGGCGTACTCGGCGGGCCCGCCGCCGTCGGCCGCCCCGAAGGTCTCGCTCCAGCAGTGGTACCACGCGTACGGCGAGGAAGGCGTCCAGGACGCCGTCAAGCGGTACGCCGCCAGCTACCCCGGCGCGGCCGTGACCGTGCAGTGGAACCCGGGCGACTACGACTCGAAGATCGTCACCGCCCTGCAGAACAGCAAGGTGCCGGACGTCTTCGAGGCGCAGGTCAAGATCGACTGGGTGCGGCAGAAGCAGGTCGTCCCGCTCGACGACGTCATCGGGCCGGTGAAAGGCGACTTCAGCCCGGCCGTGCTGGCCGCGCAGACCGTCGACGGCCGGGTCTACGGCATCCCGCAGGCCACCGACACGCAGGTGCTCTTCTACCGCAAGAGCCTGCTGCAGGCCGCCGGAGTGCAGCCGCCGCAGACGGTCGACGAGCTCGTCGACGCGGCCACGAAGCTCACCAAGGACGGCGTCAAGGGCTTCTTCGCGGGCAACGACGGCGGCGTCGGCGTGCTCACCGGCCCGCTGCTGTGGTCGGCCGGGCTCGACTTCCTGAAGAACGGCAACCGCGAGGTCGGCTTCGACGACCCGCGCGCGGCGACCGCGCTGGCGAAGCTGCACACGCTGAACGCCAACGGTTCCCTGCTGCTCGGCGCGCCGGCGGACTGGTCGGACCCGAGTGCCTTCATCGACGGGCTGACGGCGATGCAGTGGACCGGGCTGTGGAACGTGCCGAAGATCCGGCAGGCGTTCGACGACGACTTCGGCGTCCTGCCCTTCCCGAAGCTGGACGGCAGCGGCGCGCCGTCGGTGCCGGTCGGCGCGTACGGCGCGATGGTCAACGCCAAGAGCGCGCACGTCGCCGAGGCCAAGGCGTTCGTGAAGTGGCTGTGGGTCGACCAGACGCAGAACCAGCTGGAGTTCGCGACGAAGTTCGGGTTCCACGTGCCGGCCCGGCAGAGCCTGATCGACCGCGCGGACAACCTCAAGTCCGGCCCGGCCGCCGACGCGGCCCGGTTCGTCAAGGAGAACAGCCACCTCGTGGGCGGCCCGGTGTGGACGCAGCAGTCGAACACGGCGCTGTCCGACGCGGTCGCGAAGATCGCCAAGGAGGGCGCGGACCCGGCGGCGCAGGTCAAGACGGCGGTCGAGGTGGCTCGCTCCGAACTGAAGCGCCTGTTCGGATGAAGCGGCGCGATGCGCGCGCGTTCTGGCTGTTCGTCGGGCCGTTCCTGATCGGGCTGGCGATCTTCGCGTACCTGCCGATCGGCTGGAGCGCGTACCTGTCGTTCTTCGACGCGCGCAACACGGTGACACCGACCGAGTTCGTCGGGCTGGACAACTACGGGCACATGCTCACCGACGAGCCGTTCCTGTCGAGCCTGGGGACGTTCAGCGTGTTCGCGGTGTTCATCGTGCCGCTGACGTTCGTGTTGTCGCTGGCGCTCGCCCTCGGCGTCAACCAGCTGCGGTTCGCGCGGGCGTTCTTCCGGTCGGTGTTCTTCCTGCCGTTCGCGTGCTCGTACGTGGTGGCGTCGCTGATCTGGAAGACGTCGTTGTTCTCGGGTGTCCGATATGGACTGGCGAACACGCTGCTCGGCTCGTTCGGCGTCGACCCGGTGGCCTGGACCGGGACGGTCGACCCGCCGCTGTACTGGGTGGTGCTGGTGACGGCGCGGCTGTGGCTGCAGCTGGGGTTCTACATGATCCTGTTCATCGCGGCGCTGCAACGGATCCCGGTCCGGCTGTACGAAGCGGCGTGGCTGGACGGCGCCGAACCGGGCTGGCAGGTGTTCCGCCACATCACGCTGCCGCAGCTGCGCGCGACGGCGGTGGCCGTGCTGCTGCTCAACCTGATCAACGCGTACCAGGCGTTCGACGAGTTCTACAACATCATGGGTGACGCGCGCGGCTACCCGCCGTTCGCGCGGCCGCCGCTGGTCTACCTGTACTACACGTCGCTGGGTTCGGGCGGCCAGGACCTCGGCCGCGGCAGTGCCGGCGCGGTGATCCTGGCGCTGATCATCGCGTTGGTGACGCTGCTGCAGGGCCGGGTGCTGCGGTTCGGGCGTGTTTCGTGAAGGCGTTCCTCCGGTGGACCTGCCTGGTGGTGGCGGCGGTGTTGTTCCTGTTGCCGTTCTACCTGCTGCTGCGCAACGGCCTGGCGTCGCGCGCGGACCTCACCGCTCCGGAGTGGACACTGTTTCCGTCCACAGTGCACTGGGAGAACTTCTCGCGGCTGTTCTCGCTTTCGGACGTTCCGTTCGCCCGCAGCCTGCTGAACTCGGCGCTGGTCGCGACCCTGCAGACGGCCGGCCTGCTGGTGATCTGCTCGCTGGCGGGCTACGGCCTGGCCCGGATCCCGTACCGGCGTTCCAGGATCGTGTTCTACGCCGTGCTGGCGACGCTGATGATCCCGACGTCGGTGACGTTCGTGCCGAGCTTCGTGGTCGTTTCGTCGCTGGGCTGGCTGTCGGACTTCCGCGGCCTGGTGATCCCCGGGCTGTTCAGCGCGTTCAGCGTGTTCCTGTTCCGCCAGTACTTCCTGGACTTCCCGCGCGAGCTGGAGGAGGCGGGCCGGGTGGACGGCCTGTCCCGCTGGGGCGTGTTCTGGCGGATCGTGGTGCCCAACTCGAAGGGCTTCTTCGCGGCGATCGCCGTGATCACCGTGATCGGCAGCTGGAACGCGTTCCTGTGGCCGCTGATCATCGCCCAGTCCCCGGATTCGTGGACGGTCCAGGTGGCGCTGTCGGGGTTGCTGACGGCGCAGAACCCGCAGCTGAACCTGCTGTTCCTGGCGGCCGCGGTGTCGATCCTGCCGATCGTGCTGCTGTTCGCGTTCCTGCAGCGGTACCTGGTGCGCGGCGTGGCCGAGTCCGGTTTGACGGGCTGAACCGCCACCACAGCAGGGCCAGCGTCAGCACCAGCGCCCCGCCGTCGGTGACCAGCGAAGGCAGCAGACCGGGCCAGCCGTACAGGTCCAGCGTCGCCCGCCACACCGACGGCGGGATCGCGAACACCCCCGCCGCCTGGGTGGCGTTCACCGCCAGCACCAGCCAGAACACCCACCGGCGCCCGGTCAGGACGAGCAGCCCGAGCAGGTTCCCCACCAGGTAGCCGTCCCCGACCAGGCGCAACCCGGTCAGGAAGCCGTCCGACAGCGGCGTGCCCGCCAGGAAAGCCGCGCGGGCCACCAGGTCGTGGTCGATCACCACGAAGTTCTGGATCGCCGTGCCGATCGCGAACACCAGCGAACAAACCGCCACCCACCAGCGCATCCGCCACCCCCTCTATCAGTGATAGGGACCAATCTATCACTGATAGAGTGCGCCGGGTGCCGCTCGATCGCCGCCAGATCACCGAAGCCGCCCTCGCACTGCTCGACGAAGCCGGGCTGGCCGAGCTGAGCACCCGGCGGCTCGCCGCGCGGCTCGGCGTCAGCTCGCCGACGCTCTACTGGCACGTCGAAGACAAGGCCCAGCTACTCGACCTGCTCGCCGAGGCCATCTGCGAAGACGCGTTCGACATCGACACCACGAAGCCGTGGCGGGACCAGCTCGCGCAGGGCCTGCACCAGTTCCGCGCGCTCCTGCTCAAGCACCGCGACGCCGCGACCCTGCTCCGCGAACGGCCGCCGGGCCCGAACCGGCTCGCCCACATCGAAACGACGTGCCGGATCCTGCTCGACGCCGGCTTCACCCCCGAAGACACCGCGGGGATCGCCCGGCTGCTGACCGCCCACGTCCTCGCCTCGGCCGAAACACCCCCGAAGACCGGCGGGCTCGAAGGCCGGCTCGACGATTACCCCGCCGTCCGCACGCTCGGCCCGATCTTCGCCCGCACCACCGCCGACGACCTCTTCGCCCTCGGCACCGAGGTGATCCTCGACGGCCTCGCCCACCGGCGGAAATGACCACAACCTTCGGCGGTACAGCGCGCCTCGTGATCTGTGACAGGGTGGATTGAACTGTCACGGTGAATGTTTTTCACGTTCACCCCGCGTCCACTTCAGTCCGGCAGCGTGCCGGTCAACCGAGAAGACTGGGGAGCGAACTCATGGCCGAACTCACCCGGCGCACCTTCACCACCGCGGGCGCCGCCGGTGTCGGGCTCCTGCTCTGCACGCCCACCGCGAACGCCCTCGACCGCGCCCTGCGGCTCACGAGCACCCGCTCGGTCACCACCGCCGGCACCACGCTCGAGCAGGTCGCGGCGGGCGGCGGCACCAGCACCTACTCGCGCCTCTCCGCGGGCCCCGGGTGGCCGCTGGTCGTCCGGAGCGATCTCGCCACCGCGAAGAGCGGGCGCGACGACCGGCGCCGGGCGCTGTCCGCCTTCGTCCAGTTCACCGACCTGCACATCACCGACGCCGAAAGCCCCGCGCGGTTCGAGTACCTGCACCCCTTCATCGGCTCCGCGCACCGGCCGCAGGAGGCGCTCGGCACCGTCGCCACCAGCGCGCTGGTCGAGCGCGTCAACAGCGTGCGGCAGGGCCCGTTCACCGGACGGCCGTTCGACCTGATGGTCACCACCGGCGACAACACCGACAACCACGAGCTGATCGAGCTCGACTGGTTCCTCAAGGTCCTCAACGGCGGCACCGTCACCCCGAACTCCGGCGACGCCAACGCGTACGAAGGCGTCCAGAGCTCGGGCAACGACGAGTACTGGAACCCCTCGATCCCCGGCGTGGGCGACAAGTACTCGGCGAAGGGCTTCCCGCAGCTGCCCGGCCTGCTCGAAGCGGGCATGCAGGCCTTCACCGCGCCCGGCCTGGACGTCCCGTGGTTCTGCACCTTCGGCAACCACGACGACAGCATCGTCGGCTCGCTGCCGGCGCAGATCCCCGGGATCGACGCCTGGTACACCGGCAGGTACAAGGTGATCGGCAAGGACGAGACCACCGCCAAGAAGCTCGCCGACGCCATCAAGAAGGGCTCCGGCGTCCCGGTCGCCGAGCTGTTCGGCGGCAGCGGCACCATCCGCGAGGTCACGCCGGACGCGCGGCGCCGCCCGTTCAGCACCGGCGAGTTCGTCCGCGCCCACCTCGACGGCGCCAACACCGGTCCCGGCCCGGCCGGGCACGGCTTCACCAGCGCCAACGCCGACGGCCAGAACGTCTACTACACCTTCCGGATCGCGCCGGGGATCACCGGGATCAGCCTCGACACGACCACCGACGCCGGGTTCGCGGACGGCTCGATCGGCCTCGCGCAGTACTCCTGGGTCGAGTCGACGCTCAAGCGCAACAGCTCGACGTACTACGACTTCTTCGGCCGCAAGGTCACCCACTCCGTCACCGACGAGCTGTTCCTCCTGTTCAGCCACCACACCAGCGGTTCGATGGGCAACCTGCTGCCGGACTCGCGCCACCCGCTCGACCCGCGGCTGGACGGCAACGCCTTCGTCGCGCTGCTCAAGCGGTTCCCGAACGTGCTGGCCTGGGTCAACGGCCACACGCACCTCAACAAGATCACGCCGCACGCCGGGAACACGCCGCAGCAGGGCTTCTGGGAGATCAACACGGCGTCGCACGTCGACTTCCCGCAGCACGCGCGGATCGTCGAGGTCGCGGACAACACCGACGGCACGTTGTCGCTGTTCACGACGCTGATCGAGGCGGAAGCGCCGTACGCCGTGGACTACGACGCCCGGACGCCGCAAGCGCTTGCGTCGCTGTACCGCGAGCTGTCCTACAACGACATCCACACCGACCTCGGCCGGGTCGGCGCGGCCGAGGACCACAACACCGAACTGCTGCTGGTCAACCCGCTCAGCTGAGATTACGCCGGAGGTAATCGCCCGGCCGCCGATCTTCGGGCAAGCTGCGGAGCATGACCGATTTCGAGGGCACGCAGCTCTTCCACCGCTCCATGCCGTTTTCCGAGCGCCTCGGCGTGGAGGTGCTGGAGCACGGGCGCGAGCTCGTCCGCAGCCGGCTGAAGTGGGACGAGAGCCTCTGCACGCTCGGCGGCGCGCTGCACGGGGGCGCGCTCATGGCGCTGGCCGACTCGACCGGCGCCGTGTGCGCGTTCCTCAACCTGCCCGAGGGCGGCCAGGGCACGACGACCGTCGAGTCGAAGACGAACTTCCTGCGCGCGGTGCGTTCGGGCTACGCCGTTGCGTCGTCCAGACCACTGCACGCGGGCCGCAAGTTCGTCGTGGTGGAAACCGAAATCCACGACGACGACGGCAAGCTGGTCGCGAAAGTGACACAGACGCAGGCCGTCCTGTAGGTACCTGTTTACAGGGCGGGCCGGACCGGCGAAAATCCCTGGCTACTGGGTGGGTCTATCAGGGAGCCGCGATGCGCGCACGCAAGTTGTTCACCTTATTGTCAGTGGTTGTGTTGTCTGCGGTAACCACGCAAGTCGCCGAGGCCGCGCCGGTCCGGCCGCGCGACGACGAGGCGATCGACTACCACGAGTGGACCGGCGGCCGCTTCCACGAAGGCGGCTTCGCCGGGGTCGCGCTCACCCGTGACGGCCTGCGCATCACGCACCCGGCCGGCACGGTCGAGCACACCGAGCCGGAGCTCGGCACGACCAGAACCTACGAGTACGGCCAGTGGACGTCGCCGGAGTACCGGCCGGGCTTCGGCGCGACGCAGCTGGTCGCGTCCTGGAACGCGAAGACGCCCGCGAAGACCTGGCTACAGGTCGAGGCGCGGGGCCGGACGTCGGCGGGTGCCGAAACCGCCTGGTACGTGCTGGGCCGGTGGGCCAGCGGCGACGCCGACATCCTGCGCACCAGCGTCGACGGCCAGGACGACGCGAACGCCATGGTCGACGTCGACACGCTGGTCATGAAGACCGGCGTGACGCTGAAGTCCTACCACCTGCGGATCAGCCTCTACCGCGAAGCCGGGTCGCGCGCGACGCCGTCGGTGAGCCTGCTGGGGGCGATGACTTCGGCCGTCCCGGACCGCTTCGAGGTCCAGCCGACGAAGCCCGGGCGCGCCACCGGGATCGAGCTGAAGGTGCCCGCGTACGCGCAGAACCTCCACAAGGGACAGTTCCCGGAGTACGGCGGGGGCGGCGAGGCCTGGTGCAGCCCGACGTCGACCGAGATGGTGGCCGAGTACTGGGGCAAGAAGCCGTCCGCCGAGGAGATGGCGTGGATCCCGGCGGGTTACGTCGACCCGCAGGTGGCCTTCGCGGCGCGCTACACCTACGACCACGCCTACGACGGCACCGGCAACTGGCCGTTCAACACGGCGTACGCGGCGTCGCGCGGGCTGCGCGGCCACATCACGCGGCTGCACTCGCTGAACGAGCTGGAGAACTACATCGCGCGGGGCATCCCGGTGATCACGTCGCAGTCGTTCCTGTCGTCGGAGCTCGACGGCGCCGGCTACGGCACGGCGGGGCACATCATGGTCGTCGTCGGCTTCACGAAGGACGGCGACGTGATCGCGAACGACCCGGCGTCGAGTAGCAACGACAAGGTGCGCAACGTCTACAAGCGCGACCAGTTCGAGAAGATCTGGCAGCGGACGAAGCGGTACCGCGCGGACGGCACCGTGGCGGGCGGCCCGGGCGGCATCGCGTACATCATCACGCCGGCCTGACCCCTGGCGGGGCGCCGTTCCGGCGCCCCGCCGGGCTCACCAGGCCTTGCCGGCCTGCTCCCGGATCGCGCGGTTGATCCGGTTGAAGAAGCCGGTGAGCGCGATGTGCGTGACGATCGCGGACAGCTGCGTCTCGTCGAAGTGCGCGGCGGCGGCCGCCCAGATCTCGTCGGTCACGCCGGGCTGGCCGTCCTGGATCCGCGTGGCGGCTTCGGTCAGCGCGAGCGCGGCCCGTTCCGGCTCGGTGAAGAACGGCGTCTCGCGCCAGGTGACGACGCTGTGCAGCCGGTCGTCGGTCTCCCCCTGCCGCTTCGCCGCCCGGACACCCGCGTAGGTGCAGGGGGCGCAGCCGTTGATCTGGCTGGCCCGCAGGTGGACCAGCTCGAGCAGCAGCGGATCGACCCCGGCGGCGTGCACCACCTTGAACAGCTGCTGGACCGCGCCGGTCACTTCGGGATCGCTCTGCGTCTTCAGCCGTGGTTCCATCGGTTCCTCCATCGGTTACCTGTGCCCCTCCGGGCCCGTCATGTCCACGACGGAGCAGCAGCGAGGAAGGTAACGACCATGTCCGACAGGGTGGCTTCGACGTTCGAAGCGCAGCGAGACCGGCTGCGCGCGGTGGCCCACCGCATCCTCGGCTCCCACGCCGACGCGGAAGACGTGGTCCAGGAGGCCTGGCTGCGCCTGTCCCGCCAGGACGCGGCCACGATCGAGAACCTCGAAGGCTGGCTGACGACGGTGGTCGGCCGGATCAGCCTGGACGTGCTGCGCTCGCGCCGATCGCGCCCCGAGGCGCCGTACGAAGAGATCGTCGTGACGCCCGACGACGGCCCCTCCCCGGACGAGGACGCGGAGCTCGCCGACTCGGTGGGCTTGGCGCTGCTGGTGGTCCTGGAGTCCCTCGGCCCGAGCGAGCGGCTGGCGTTCGTGCTGCACGACCTGTTCGCGGTCCCGTTCGAGGAGATCGGCCGCATCCTGGGCAAGTCGACGGCGGCGGCCAAGATGCTGGCGAGCCGAGCCCGTCGCAAGGTCCGGACGCCTCCGCCACCGACGGGATCTTCGCAGAGGGAGGTGGTCCAGGCATTCCTGACAGCAGCCCGCGACGGCGACTTCGAGCAGCTGCTGCGGGTTCTGGACCCGGAGGTCCGCCTGACGGTGGACACCCCGGACGGCGTGGTGGTGGTCCTGGGAGCAACGAACGTGGCCACCGGAGCCCGCTTCGGCGCGGCGGCGGGTGGCCGCACGGTCCTGGTGGGCGGCTTGCCGGGGGTGGTGGCGTGGCGAGCGGACGGAACGCCGCTGTCGGTGGTGGCGTTCACGGTGGCGGAAGGCCGGATCACGACCATCGCCGCGGTGGCGGACCCGGTGAAGCTGGCGTCGATGGCCCTGCCGGAGCCGCCGGGAACTGTCGGTGGTGCTCGGTAAGCTGGAAACCGGGGCCGGAGGCCCGCGCCTGCGACGCGCTGGGTCGGTTCCGCGAGGGTGGGGCATGCGCCGAGCCGGTTCCGCGAGGGTGGAGGCACGCGCCGAGCCAGTCCCGGGTGACCGAAGGACCGCGCCTGCCATGCACCGAGCCACGGACCGGACCGCGCCACGCACCGGACCGGACCGGACCGCTCCGAGCCACGGGCCTGCACTGGCCCTGCCCCGAGCGACCCGCCGAGCCGTTCGAGGTCGAAGGCACATGCCGAGCCAGTTCCGCGAGGGGGCGAGCCACGCGCCGGCCTCAGCCGTGCCGATCGTCCGCGCCGCAGCTGCGGCCACCCCGCGGCATCGACCGCCCCCGGCGGGCTCGGCGGCGGCAGCGCCACCACCCCGGCCCGGCCTTGCTGCACACCGTCGAGGCACGCACCGGCCTCACCGGCCAAGACCTCGCCACCATCGCCACCTGGCGCGCTGCAGTTGCGTAACACGCAACATGTTGCGCAAAACCTCACTCATGCGGATGTCGCCATCTCCGCATGATCCGTGATTAGCTGCGGTCGACCAGCAGTGCAGCCGGAAGGTGGTTCGAATGCCGTACGAGGTCCAGGGGGTCGTTTCGCGGGCGAAGGGCGAGCCCGTCTCGCTGGAGACCGTCCTCGTGCCCGATCCCGGTCCCGGCGAAGCCGTCGTGAACGTCCAAGCCTGCGGGGTCTGCCACACCGACCTGCACTACCGCGAGGGCGGCATCAACGACGAGTTCCCGTTCCTGCTCGGTCACGAGGCCGCCGGGGTCGTCGAGGCCGTCGGCGCGGGCGTCACCGATCTCGAGCCCGGCGACTACGTCATCCTCAACTGGCGCGCCGTCTGCGGCACCTGCCGGGCCTGCAAGCGCGGCAAGCCGTGGTACTGCTTCTCCACCTTCAACGCCACCCAGCCCATGACGCTCGGCGACGGCACCAAGCTGTCGCCCGCGCTCGGCGTCGGGGCCTTCCTCGAGAAGACCCTTGTCCACAGCGGACAGTGCACGAAGGTGGACAGGGCAGCCGAACCCGCCGTCGCCGGGCTGCTCGGGTGCGGTGTCATGGCCGGGCTCGGTGCCGCCATCAACACCGGCGCCGTCACGCGCGGGGACTCGGTCGCCGTCATCGGGTGCGGTGGTGTCGGGGACGCCGCCATCGCCGGCGCCAAGCTCGCCGGGGCCACCACGATCGTCGCCATCGACATGGACGACCGGAAGCTCGCGTGGGCCGAGGACTTCGGCGCGACGCACACCATCAACAGCAAGGGCCTCTCCGAAGAGGCCGTCGTCGAAGCCATGCAGGACGCCACTAACAGCTTCGGCCCCGACGTCGTCATCGACGCCGTCGGGCGGCCCGAGACCTGGCGGCAGGCGTTCTACGGGCGCGACCTGGCCGGCACGGTCGTGCTGGTCGGCGTGCCGACCCCGGAAATGCGGCTGAACGACCTGCCGCTGATCGACTTCTTCTCGCGCGGCGGCTCACTCAAGTCCTCGTGGTACGGCGACTGCCTGCCCAGCCGGGACTTCCCGATGCTCGTCGACCTCTACCTGCAGGGCCGGCTGCCGCTCGACAAGTTCGTCACCGAGCGGATCGGCGTCGACGGCGTCGAGCAGGCCTTCGAGCGGATGCACCACGGTGACGTCCTGCGCAGCGTGGTGACCTTCTGACCCTCTTCACCGACGACGAGTACCCGGCCGAGCCCTACCCGGGCGCCCGGCCGGGTCACTCGTTCGTGCACGTCGACGGCGTCGGGCACCCCCTGGCATCCGCCCCCGCGGGCTGGCGCGACCGGATGGCCGTGCTGGCCTACGGTTCGAACGCCAACCCGTCGAAGATCACCTGGCTGCGCGGGCGGCTCGGCCTCGAAGGCCCGGTCGTCGTGGCACACGCGCGCTGCGCCGGGCTCGCCGCGGTGTGGGCGGCCGGTTTCCGCGTGGTCGACGACCAGCGCCCGGCCACGCTCACCGCGCTGCCCGGCGTCGAGGAGCACGCCATCTGGTTCGTGACGCCGGACCAGCTCGCGGTCCTGGACCGCTGCGAAGGCCGCGGCACCCGCTACCACCTGGCCCGGCTCACCGACCCCGACATCACCCTCGAGGACGGCACCCGCCTGACCGAGGTCCACACGTACGTCGGCGCCGCGCCGATCCGCTACCCGCTGCTGGTCGGCGGCGCGCCGGTGCGCACCGCCGACGTCTCGCAGACCGAGGCGGCCGCGCTCGAGGGCGTCGCGGCCGACGGCCACGGCGTGCCCTGCGAAGTCGTCACACCAGCTTTCCGGGGTTGAGGATCCCGGTCGGATCCACAGTGGACTTGGCCGCGCGCAGCACTTCGACGCCCAGCGAACCGATTTCCGCGCTCAGGTAGGGCGCGTGGTCGACGCCGACGGCGTGGTGGTGCGAGATCGTGCCCAGCCCGGCGATCGCCTCGCAGGCCGCCGCCTTCGCGCGCTGCCACTGGCCGACCGGGTCGGCTTCGTCGCGGGCCGTCAGCACCGTGAAGTACAGCGACGCGCCGGTTTCGTACGCGTGCGAAATGTGGCACATGACGATCGACCGGCCCAGCGAGGCCGTCAGCGCCGCGCGGACGTCGTCGCGCAACTCGTCCACATTGGACCAGTAGGCCGCCGTTTCGAGCGTCTCCACGCAGACGCCCATGTCCAGCAACGTGTCCCGCTGCCGGGGTCCGGCGAACCGGCCGTGCCGCCACGACTCGCCGAGCGCCTTGCCGACGCGCACGGCACCGGAAGCCTTCAGCCTCCGGGCCGTCTCCCGGCGGCGCAGCGCGACGTCGTGCGCGGTGCCTTCCCAGCCCACGATCAGGAAACACGGCCGTCGCACGCCCCGCGCGGCGAGGTAGCGGCGCAGCGCCGCCGTCTTCACCCCCGCGTTCAGCGCGAGCGACACCTCGGTCTCGTCCACATCGGACAGCCGGGTGACGTCGGCGAGCGCGTGGTGCTGCGCGAGGTCCCGCACCGCTTCGGCCCCGGCCGCCCAGCCGGGCAGCGCGTAACCCTCGTAGCGCCGGACCGGCGGCGCCGGCCGCACCCGCAGCGCGACCTCGGTGATCACGCCGAGCGTCCCCTCGCTGCCGATCGCCAGCTGGCGCAGGTCCGGCCCGGCCGCGGACGCCGGCGCGACGCCGAGCTTCCACGCGCCGCGCGGGGTGGCCAGCCGCACGCCGGTCACCATGTCCTCGAAGCGCCCGTAACCCGACGATGCCTGCCCCGCCGAGCGCGTCGCCGCGAAGCCGCCGATCGTGGCGCGCTCGAACGACTGCGGGACGTGCCCGAGCGTCAGGCCGTGCCCGGCGAGCAGCCGCTCGGCCTCCGGGCCGCGGACGCCGGCCTGCAGGACGGCGATGCGCGACTCGGCGTCCACCGACACCAGCGCGTCGAGGCGGACGAGGTCGAGCGCGATCACCGACGTCTTCTCCCCGCGCAGCGCCGAGACGCCGCCGACCACCGACGTCCCGCCGCCGAAGGGCACGACGCCGATGTCGTGCTGCACGCAGACGTCGAGGACCGCCTGGACCTCGTCCGGATCGGCGGGCAGCACGACGGCGTCGGGCACCGGGAAGTCCGCCGAGGGCGAACGGCGCCGCAAGAGGTCGAGGTAGGACAGCCCGGTCGCCCGCGCGAGCCGCGCCGGGGCGTCGACCTGCACGTTTTCCGCGCCGACCACCTTGGCGAGCGCTTCCGCGGCAGGTTCCGCCAGTTTCGTTGACGGTATTTTTACCGGCAAGTCGCCGGTTGGGGCGGCACCCGGGACCACGGGGCCGATACGCTGGTCGAGCCACCTGGCCGCACGCGCGGGCAGCGGGGCGGCGCCGGCGGCTTCCGCGGTCCAGGACCGGCGGAGGCGGTGGTCAATGAGAGCGTTCACGACTACAGTGTGACATATGGACGTAAAACGTCACACCACGCAGACGGCGGGTTCCTCCGCGCTCGCGGACACCCGCAACCGCCAAACGGCGACGCGAGTGGCCGATGACGTGCTGCTCGACGCCGCGCGCTCGTGCGTGCTGGCCGTCGGTGTGCGCCGCACCACACTCGCCGAAATCGCCCGCACCGCCCGCGTCAGCCGGATGACGGTCTACCGCCGCTTCCCCGACGTCCGCAGCGTGCTCGCGGCGCTGATGACCCGCGAGTTCAGCGGGTTGCTGCGCACGGCGAGCGAAGGCGGCGCCGACGCGGCGACCAGCCGCGACCGCCTCGTGCTCATCGCGGCGGCCGGCGTCCGCGCGCTGGCGACCGACCCGCTGTTCCGCACCCTGCTCGACGTCGACCCGGAACTGGTGCTCCCGTACATCGTGGAGCGGCTCGGCGCGACGCAGAAGTTCGCCGAGCAGGCGCTGCACGGGCTCCTGGAGGCCGGCCACCAGGACGGCTCGATCCGGCGCGCGCCGGTCGCGGTGCAGTCGCGGTCGGTGCTGCTGGTGGTGCAGTCGTTCGCGTTCTCGCTGCGCCCGGCCACCGTCGACGTCGACGAGGCGGCGCTGATGGCGGAGTTCACCCACGTGCTCGACGCGGCCTTGCGGCCATGACGTCCGGCTCGCTCAACGCGCGGCGCCGCGAACGCGAGCTCGCGGAGCTGGCGTCGGGCGAGCGCGTGGACATCGTCGTGGTCGGCGGCGGCGTCACCGGTGCGGGCATCGCCCTGGACGCGGCTTCGCGGGGCCTGTCGGTGGCGCTCGTGGAGGCGCACGACCTGGCGTTCGGGACGTCCCGCTGGTCGTCGAAGCTGGTCCACGGCGGCCTGCGGTACCTGGCGCACGGCGAGCTCGGCTTGGCGCACGAAAGCGCGGTGGAGCGCGGAATCCTGATGACGCGCACGGCACCGCACCTGACGCGGGCGATGCCGCAGCTGTTCCCGTTGTACCCCAGCACGTCCCGCGCCCAGCAGGCCCTGGTCGCGGCGGGCTTGCGCGCGGGCGACGCTCTCCGCCGGGCGGCTCGCACGCCTTCTTCGGTGCTGCCCCGGCCGCGCTCGATCCCCGCCGCGCTCGCCTTGTCCCTCGCGCCCGGTCTTTCCGCGCACGGCCTGCGCGGCGCCCTCCTGGCTTACGACGGAGCTTTGGTCGACGACGCGCGCCTGGTGGTCACCCTCGCCCGGACGGCGGCGTCGTTCGGCGCCCGGATCCTCACCCGGCTTTCGGCTGTTTCGGTTTCGGCGGACCGGGTCCAGGCACGCGACGGCCTTTCCGGCTCCACAGTGGACATCCACGCGCGGCAGGTGATCAACGCGACGGGGGTGTGGGCGGGAACACTGACGGGCGCGGTGCGGTTGCGGCCGTCGCTCGGTTCGCACCTGGTACTGGCGCCGGGCACGGTGCCGATGGGGACGACGTCGGTGAACATCGGCGTGCCCGGGGAGACGAACCGGTTCGTGTTCCTGCTCCCCCAGCCGGACGGGCGGGTCTACCTGGGACTGACGGACGAGCCCGTTTCGGGCCCGATCCCGCCCGTGCCGGTGGTTCCGGAGGCCGATGTGGACTTCCTGCTGTCGCTGGCTTCGTCGGTTCTGTCGCGGCCGCTCACGCGCGCCGACGTCGCCGGGTCGTACGCGGGGTTGCGGCCGCTGGTCGAGGGAACGGGCGGCCGGTCGGCGGACCTGTCCCGCAAGCACGCGGTCCTGGCCGGTTCCGACGGACTGCTGACGGTGGTGGGCGGCAAGCTGACGACGTACCGCCGGATGGCCGAGGACGCGGTCGACGCGGCTGTCCGCCTGGCGGGGCTTCCCGCCGTGCCGTGCCGGACGGCCCGGTTGCCTCTGCTGGGCGCGGCTCCGCGACCGGAGCTGTCCCTTGTGGACGCCGCGCCGCGGCTGGTGGCCCGGTACGGCACGGAGGCGCCCCGGGTCGCGGCGCTGGGCGAGCTGGACGCGGAGTTCGCGACCCCGGTGGCACCGGGGACGGAGATCACGGCGGCCGAGGTGGTGTGGGCGGTCCGGAACGAGGGAGCGCTGGACGTGGCAGACGTCCTGGAACGCCGGACGCGGCTGGCGTTGATCCCGTCGGACGCCGAGGCCGCGTGGGCGCGGGTGGCGGAACTTGTCGACAAGTCGCTGGCCGGTCTTCTCTGACCCTGCGTCAACCGGACTTGATGTTCTCTTGAGTTGACGAGCTGTTGGGTTTTTGCAACAGTACGTTCTATGAGTCCGGTCAGACGCGGCAAAGAGCTGCCGATCTACAACCGGCTTCCCGTGCTCCGGGCCGAGCGCGGGATGACCCGAGCCGCGCTCGCGAGCGCCGTCGAAGTCAACCCACAGACCATCGGCGCGCTCGAACGCGGCGACCACTATCCGAGCCTGGACCTGGCGTTCCGGATCTGCGCGGTGTTCGACCTGCCCGTCGAGGCGGTCTTCAGCCGCGAGCCGTTCACGCCTCTTTCCACCCAGGTGTACCGCGAGGGGGGAGCATGACCGAGCAGCCGGGCCGCCTCGCGGCCTACTGGGAACGCCAGCTCGACAAGATGGAGGAAGCCGAACGGAAACGGGCCCGGAGGCTGCCGGGCTGGCGCACCCGGAAGCACCGCCGGACGCTCGTCGTCCTCCTCGTGCTCGCCGACCTCGCCCTGGTCACCGGGGCCACCCAGTTCAAAGCACAACCGATCTGGGTCTTCCCGGCCTTCTGGCTGAGCGGGCTGTTCCTCGGCGGGTTCGCGTTCATCACGCTGCGCATCCTCACCGGCCGGATGAGCGGCAGCTTCTCGCGCCTGCTGGACGAACGCGAGCGCGAATGGCGCCACCGCGTCACCTACATCGGCTACCAGGCGCTCAGCTACCTGATGCTGATCGCCATGCTCTACGGCCTGTTCGTCGCCGGCACCGCGGAAGCCGGCGCGATGATGCTGTCCGCGCTGCTGGTCACCGGCACCACCATCCCGGCCATCGTGCTGGGCTGGTCGCTGCCGGACGACGACCCCGAGGATTTCGAAGAGGGGATGGGAAATGCCTGAGGGGAACCTGGAGATCGACCGGATCTCCAAGCGCTACGGCGCCAAGGTCGCGCTGGACGGCGTCTCGTTCGACGTCCGGGCCGGCGAGCTGTTCGGCTTCGTCGGCAGCAACGGCGCCGGCAAGACCACCACCATGCGGATCGCGCTGGGCGTGCTGGCCGCCGACGGTGGCGAAGTGCGCTTCGACGGCAAGCCGGTCACGCACGAGACGCGCACCCACATCGGCTACATGCCCGAAGAACGCGGGCTGTACCCGAAGATGAAGGTGCTCGACCAGCTCGTCTACCTGGCCGAGCTGCACGGGCTCAGCGCCAACGAAGCCCACCGCAACGCCGAAACCTGGATCACCCGGCTCGGCCTGGCCGAGCGCCGCAAGGACGAGGTGCAGAAGCTCAGCCTCGGCAACCAGCAGCGCGTCCAGCTGGCCGCCGCGCTGGTGCACGACCCCGCGGTGCTGGTGCTCGACGAGCCGTTCTCCGGCCTCGACCCGCTCGCCGTCGACGTGATGAGCGGCGTCCTGCGCGAAAAGGCCGCCGCGGGGGTGCCGGTGGTGTTCTCCAGCCACCAGCTCGACCTCGTCGAGCGGCTGTGCGACCGGGTCGGGATCATCCGCGGCGGCCGGATGGTCGCCGTCGGCACGGTCGGTGAGCTGACGTCGGGGGCGCGCAGCAAGCTCGTCGTCACCGCGCCCGCCGCGCCCGCGGGCTGGGCCGCGG
>NZ_MUMI01000679.1 GCF_002155975.1 Amycolatopsis kentuckyensis | reverse complement strand
GTGCGGATCATCGCGGGAGCCGGGCTTCGACGCGCCAGCCGGTCGGCGTGTTGGGGCCGATCGTCACGGTCCCGCCGAGCAGCCGGGCCCGCTCGCGCAGCCCGCGCAGGCCGCTGCCTTCGGCCGGGCCGCCGGGAACGGTGGAGCCGTTGTCCGCCACGGTGATCACGACGGCGTCCGGGCGGTGGTCGTCGCCGAGGAGCACGCGCGGGTCGCCCGGGAGGTGCACGATGCCGTCGGGCACCACCTCACCGTCATCCGGTTGCAGGCCACCGCCGTCCGGCACGTCGCCCGCGAGCTGCCGCCGGCCGCCGACCGGGCGCTGGCCACCATCGCCGACGCCTCGGCCACCGCCCTCGCCGAAGTGCGGGCCGTGCTGCCCCGCACGGGCAGCTCACTGTCCGATTTGGACACCCTGGTCGAGCGCGCCACCGGCCCGGGCCGCACGGTCACCCTCACCCGGCGCGGATCGCCGGACGTGCCGCCGCTGCTCGACCACGCCGGCTACCGGGTGGCCCAGGAAGCGCTGACCAACGTCCTGCGCCACTCCGACGCGACCCGCGTGGACCTCGGCGTCGACCACCGCCCGGACGCCGTCGTGATCACCGTGGCGGACAACGGCTCCACCGTTCCCGGCGGCCCGGCCGAAGGCAGCGGCCTGCGCGGGCTGCGCGAGCGGGCCCGGCTGCTCGGCGGGACCGTGACGATCGGCCCCAACACGCCGACCGGCTGGCGCGTCGAAGCCCGGCTCCCGCGATGATCCGCACCCTGCTCGCCGACGACCAGGAGCCGGTCCGCTGGGCCCTGCGCCTGGTCCTCGACGCCGAAGACGACATCGAGGTGGTCGGCGAAGCCGCCGACGGCGCCGAAGCCGTCGAAAAGGCCCGATACGGCGGCGTCGACGTCGTGGTGCTCGACCTCCGCATGCCGCGCCTGGACGGGATCGCCGCCATCCGCCGGATCGGCGAATCGGTCAACCCGGCGCCCGCGGTCGTCGCGCTCACCACCTTCGACGTCGACGAGTACCTGTTCGGCGCGCTCGCGGCGGGCGCGGCGGGGTTCGTGCTCAAGGACAGCGAACCGGCGCTGCTGGTCGACGCCGTCCGCGCGGCGGCGAAGGGCCAGGGCCTGCTCGACCCGCAGGTCACCCGCCGCACCCTCCGCCGGTTCGCCGAGCCCGCACCCCGCCGCCCGCCGGACGGCCTCGACCGGCTCACCCCGAGGGAACTCGAAGTGCTGCGGCACGTGGCGAAGGGCATGAGCAACGCCGAGATCGCCGGCGCCCTGGTCGTCGGCGAAGGCACGGTCAAGACGCACGTGGCCCGGATGCTCGCCAAGCTCGGCCTGCGCACCCGGGTCCACCTGGTGATCCACGCCTACGAACACGGCCTCGTGGACGGCCGCTGACTCAGGCCGCGCCCCAGAAGGCGTCCTCTTCGGCCGCGTCGCCGGAGAACAGCCACGCTTCCGCGATCCGGCCGTCTTCGACCCGCAGCACGTCCACGCCGTCCTGGTCGAGGACCGCGCCCTCGCGTTTCGCGGTGAAGTGGATCGGGGCCGCGACCAGGGCGCCGTTGACCATCAGCGGGCCGGTCAGCGTGAGCTCGAACGTCCCTTCACTGACCGTGGTCATGCCGGCGAGCAGTTCGCCCACCGCGGCGCCACCGTCGTGGGTGCCGGAGAACCGGTTGCCGCCCGGCTGGTGCCACCGGATGTCGTCGGCGAACATCCCGGCGACGGTGGCGAAGTCCTTGGCGGACAACGCTTCGAAGTACGTGCGGACCACACTGGCGGGATCGGCCATCGGATCGTTCCTTCCGGATTTCGAGTGATGGCTCGATCGTCACCTTCAGTAGCCGGTTACCTCAACGTAACCATTGGCGCGTGTGACCGCCGACACAGTCAGGGCCGGGCGTCGTAGGCCTCGCGGGCCACGAGCACCTGGTCGATGTGTTCCTCGGCCCAGCGGCCCAGCGCCTGCAGGGGCGCGTGCAAGGTGCGGCCCAGCGCGGTCAGTTCGTACTCGACCCTCGGCGGCACCTGGGCGTACGCGTGCCGCTCGACGAGCCCGTCGCGCTCGAGGTCGCGCAGGGTTTCGGTGAGGACCTTGCCGCTGATGCCCTCGACCGCGGCGCGCAGGTCGCCGAAGCGCAGCGGGCCGCCGCTGAGGGCGATCACCACCATGGCCGTCCACTTGTTGGCGATCCGGGCGAGCGACGTGCGGGAGGGGCAGGTCGCCGAGAGCACGTTGAGCGGAGGGTGTTCGGGCACGGCCTCACCCTAGGTCAGCCGCAGCTCCAGGGTCCGGGCCCACTCGCGCACGATCTGGCGACGCCGGCGCGTGTCGTCCGTCAGGAGGTTCGCCAGGCCGAGCCCGCGGGCCAGGTCGAGGGTGGCCTGGACCAGCTCGCGCACCCCGGGCCGGGACTCGTCGACGCCGAGGAGCTCGACCGTCACCCGGTGCGCCTCGCGGCCGACCCGGGCTTCCAGCGGCACCAGCACGTCCCGCAGTGCGTCGTCGGTCGCCGCGACCGACCACAGCTGCAACGCCGCGCGGAACAGCGGGCCGGTGTACAGGTTCAGCACCATCTCCACGACGCGCTCGATGCGGGACGCGCCGCTGGGCAGGTCGGCCGCCTGGGCGCGGAGCTCGTCGATCTGGGCCTCGCCGAGCAGGTCGACCGCCGCCACCACGAGGTCTTCGCGGGCCGGGAAGTGGTGCTGGGCCGCGCCGCGGGAGACGCCCGCGCGTTCGGCGATCCCGGCCACCGTCACGCCGTGCCAGCCGCGCTCGCCGAAGCTGTCGAGCGCGGCCTCGACCAGGCGCCGCCGCGTGGTGCGGCTGCGCTCCTGCTGGGGTTCGCGGATGCCGGTCAAGCCGGTTCCACCCAGAAGTCGAGCTGGAGGTCCGCTTCCGACCCGCCGACCCGGTACTTCGAGAAGTCCGTGACGCCGGAAGCGCGCAGCACCTCGTCGTCGAGGAAGAACTGGCCGGTCGCCTCCCGGCTCGGCTTCGTGAGGATCACGTGCGCGGCGTCGGCCATGATCTCCGGCGTCCGGCTGCGCGACGCCAGCTCCGCGCCGACGACGTTGCGGATCGCCGCGGTGTCGATCGTGGTCCGCGGCCACAGGGAGTTGACCGCGACACCGTCCGCGCGCAGCTCCGCCGCCAGCCCCACGGTCACCAGGCTCATCGAGTACTTGGCGATGCTGTAGGCGAGGTGCCCGGCGGTGAACCACTTCTCGTCGAGGCTGATCGGCGGCGACAGCGTCAGGACGTGCGCGTTCGCGGACCGCCGAAGGTGCGGAATGGCCAGTTTGGACAGCAGGAACGTGCCGCGCGCGTTGATGTCCTGCATCAGGTCGTAGCGCTTCATGCTGACCTGTTCGGTCGGCGTCAGGTCGATCGCGCTGGCGTTGTTCACGACGATGTCGATGCCGCCGAACTGCTCCACGGTCTTCGCCACCGCGGCCGCGACCCCGTCGTCGTCGCGGACGTCGCCGAGGATCGGCAGCGCGTGCCCGCCCGCCTTTTCGATCGCCTCGGCCGCCGTGTGGATCGTGCCGGGCAGCTTCGGGTGCGGCTCACCCGTCTTGGCCAGCAGCGCGACGTTCGCGCCGTCCCTGGCGGCCCGGAGCGCGATAGCCTCGCCGATGCCGCGGCTGCCGCCGGACATGATGATCGTCTTGCCTTGCAAGGTAGCCACCGCGAACCTCCTAATAGGACTTCGGCAGGCCGAGGCTGTGCTGGCCGACGAAGTTGAGCACCATCTCGCGGCTCACCGGCGCGATCCGGCCCAGCCGCACCGCCGTCACCAGCGTGCCGAGGCCGTATTCGGTGGCCAGGCCGTTGCCGCCGTGGGTCTGCACGGCCTGGTCGGTCGCGCGGATGGCGACCTCGGCGGCGGCGTACTTCGCCATGTTGGCCGACTCGCCCGCGGCGAAGTCGTCGCCGGAGTCGTAGAGCGACGCCGCCTTCTGCGTCATCAGCTTCGCGAGTTCCAGCTCGATCTTGATCTCGGCCAAGGGGTGCGCGAGGCCCTGGTGGGTGCCGATCGGCGCGCCCCAGACCTTCCGCTCGTTCGCGTAGCCGACGGCTTTGGCCAGCGCGTACCGGGCGATGCCGAGCGAGAACGACGCGCCCATGATGCGCTCCGGGTTGAGGCCGGCGAACAGCTGCGCGATCGCCGCGTCCTCCTCGCCGACCAGCGCCTCGCCGGGCAGGTGGACGTCGTCGAGGAACAGCGAGAACTGGTTCTCCGGCGCGACGATGTCCATCGGGATCTTCGTGTACTCGAAGCCCGGCGTGCCGGTCGGGAGGATGAACAGCGCGGGCTTGAGCTTGCCGGTCTTCGCGTCCTCGGTGCGGCCGACGACGAGCACGGCGTCCGCCTCGTCCACCCCGGAGATGTAGACCTTGCGGCCGTTGAGGACCCAGCCGCCGGCGTCCCGCCGCGCGGTGGTGGTGATCTTGTGCGAGTTCGACCCGGCGTCCGGCTCGGTGATCGCGAAGACCATCCGCTTGGTGCCGTCGGCGATGCCGGGCAGCCACTGCTTCTTCTGCTCGTCGGTGCCGAAGCGGGAGATCACGGTGCCGCAGATGGCCGGCGAGACGACCATGAGCAGCAACGGCGAGCCCGCGGCCGCCAGCTCTTCGAGCACCGCGGCGAGCTCGGCGATGCCCGCGCCCCCGCCGCCGTACTCCTCGGGGATGTTGACGCCGAGGTAGCCCAGCCGGCCGGCCTCGTCCCACAGCTCGTGGGTCTTCTCGTCCGCGCGTGCCTTGCGCGCGTAGTACTCGTGCCCGTACTTGGCCCCGAGTTCGGCGACGGCCTTCCGGAGCGCGATCCGCTCTTCCGGCTCGATGAAGTTCATGGCGTTCATTCCGCTTCTCCCACCACCGCGAGGATCGTGCCCACTTCGACCTGCTGTCCCACTGTCACCGGCAGTTCCGCCACCACGCCGTCGGCGGGGGCGGCGATCCGGTGTTCCATCTTCATCGCTTCGAGCCACAGCAGCGGGTCGCCGGCCTTGACCGGGTCCCCGGCCTGCACGGCGAGCCGCACGACGGTGCCCGGCATCGGCGCGACCAGCGACCCGGCGGCCAGCGCGGCATCCGGGTCGGCGAACCGCGGCTGCGCCCCGAGTGCCACCGACCCGAGGGCAGAGTCCACGTAGGACACCCCGTCGTGCCGGGCGACGTCGAAGGTGCGCCGCACGCCGTTCACTTCGAGCACGACCCGGCCCGGCTCGGCGCTGACCAACCCGGCCTCGAAGCCTTCCGCGCGAAGACCGTCCCGGGTCAGCGAGTAGACGATCTCGTACTCGCGGTCGGCGACGGTGAAGACCTTGCGCTGCCCGGCCGAGCGGACGTTGCGCCAGCCGCTGGGCAACCGGCCCTGCGTGGTCGCCGACGCCCGGTTGCCCGCCGCGTCCGCGAGCGCCGCGGCCAGCGCCGAGAGCCGTTCGGTGCCGGGCGTGGCCAGCGGCGCGGCCAGGGTGTCGAGACCGTGGCGGTCGAAGAACGCCGTGTCGGTCTCCCCGGCCAGGAAGGCTTCGTGCCGCAGGATGTTGACCAGCAGGTCGCGGTTGGTGACGACACCGTGGATCTTCGCCGCCGCCAGGGCCTTCGCGAGCCGGCGGGCGGCTTCGGCGCGGGTCGGCGCCCAGGTGATGACCTTGGCGAGCATCGGGTCGTAGTGGACGCCCACGACGGACCCGCTCTCGAACCCCGAGTCCAGCCGGAGGCCGGGGCCGTGGCCGAACCGGCGGTCCACATCGGGCACGTCCAGGGTGTGCAGCGTGCCGCTCTGGGGCTGCCAGCCCGCGGCCGGGTCTTCGGCGTAGAGCCGGACCTCGATGGCGTGCCCCACGGTCGGCGGCGGATCGGCCGGCAGGCGCTCGCCCTCGGCGATCCGCAGCTGCAGGGCGACCAGGTCGAGGCCCGTGACGTTCTCGGTGACCGGGTGCTCGACCTGCAGCCGCGTGTTCATCTCGAGGAAGTAGAACCGGCCGTCGGGCCCGGCGAGGAACTCGACCGTGCCCGCGCCGACGTAGTCGATCGCCTTGGCGGCCTTGCGCGCGGCTTCGAACAGCTCCTCGCGCATGGCCGCGTCGACGAACGGCGACGGCGCCTCCTCGACGACCTTCTGGTGCCGGCGCTGGATGGAGCATTCCCGCTCCCCCACCGCCCACACCGTGCCGTGGGCGTCGGCGAGCACCTGGACCTCGATGTGCCGTCCGGTCTCCAGGTACCGCTCGCAGAAGACGGTCGGGTCGCCGAACGCGGACCCGGCCTCGGCACTGGCGCCTTCCACCGCCTCGGCCAGCTCGCCGAGCGAGCGGACCACGCGCATCCCGCGGCCGCCACCCCCCGCGGACGCCTTGACCAGCAACGGAAGGTCGTCTTCGGTGACCGACGACGGGTCCAGTTCGGACAGCACGGGGACATCCGCGGCGGCCATCAGCCGTTTGGACTCCACTTTGGAGCCCATCGTCTCGATGGCCTCCGGCGGCGGCCCGACCCACGTCAGCCCGGCGTCGAGCACGGCCCGCGCGAACGCGGCGTTCTCGGACAGGAAGCCGTACCCGGGGTGGACGGCGTCGGCGCCGGTCTCGGCCGCGGCCTTGACCAGCAGGTCCGCCCGCAGGTACGTCTCGGACGGCGCGTTACCGGGCAACCGGACGGCCGCGTCGGCTTCCAGCGCATGGGGTGCGGCGGCATCGGCGTCGGAGAACACGGCGACCGTGCCGATCCCGGCGTCGCGGCAGGTGCGGAAGACGCGGCGGGCGATCTCGCCGCGGTTGGCGACCAGCAGGTTCTGGATCATCGCTCGCTCACATCCGGAAGACGCCGAAGCCCTCGGCGCCCTTCACTGGTCCATTGTGGATCGCGGACAGGCTCAGCCCCAGCACGGTGCGGGTGTCGCGCGGGTCGATGATGCCGTCGTCGTAGAGCATGCCGGAGAGGAACATCGGCATGGACTCGGCTTCGATCTGGCCCTCGACCATGGCCCGCATGGCCTTGTCGTGCTCCTCGTTGTACTCCTGGCCACGGCTTTCGGCCGCCGCGCGGGCCACGATGGACAGCACGCCGGCCAGCTGGGCCGGGCCCATCACCGCGGACTTCGCGCTCGGCCACGCGAACAGGAAGCGGGGATCGTAGGCGCGGCCGCACATCCCGTAGTGCCCGGCGCCGTAGGACGCTCCCATGAGGACGGACAGGTGCGGCACCTTCGAGTTCGAGACGGCGTTGATCATCATCGCGCCGTGCTTGATGATGCCGCTCTGCTCGTACTCCTTGCCGACCATGTAGCCGGTCGTGTTGTGCAGGAACACCAGCGGCGTGTGGATCTGGTTGGCCAGCTGGATGAACTGCGCGGCTTTCTGCGACTCCTCACCGAACAGCACGCCCTGGGCGTTGGCGAGCACGCCGACCGGGTAGCCGTGGATGCTCGCCCAGCCCGTGACCAGCGAAGAGCCGTAGAGCGGCTTGAACTCGTCGAAGTCGGAGCCGTCGACGACGCGGGCGATGACCTCGCGCGGGTCGAAGGGCACCTTGAGATCGGTCGGCACGATGCCGAGCAGGTCCTCGGCGTCGTACAGCGGCTCGGCGTAGTCCGGCTTCGGCGTCGGCCCCTGCTTGGTCCAGTTGAGCCGCTTCACGATGTTGCGGCCGAGGCGGATCGCGTCCTGCTCGTCGACGGCGAGGTAGTCGGCCAGGCCCGAGGTCCGCGCGTGCATCTCGGCGCCGCCGAGCGATTCGTCGTCGGACTCCTCGCCGGTGGCCATCTTGACCAGCGGCGGCCCGCCGAGGAACACCTTGGCCCGTTCCTTGACCATCACGACGTAGTCCGACATGCCCGGCAGGTACGCACCACCGGCCGTGGAGTTGCCGAAGACCAGCGCGATCGTCGGGCAGCCCGCGGCCGAGGCCCGCGTGATGTCGCGGAAGATCCGGCCGCCCGGGATGAAGATCTCCTTCTGCGTCGGCAGGTCCGCGCCGCCGGACTCGAC
>NZ_MUMI01000678.1:401-708 GCF_002155975.1 Amycolatopsis kentuckyensis | reverse complement strand
CGACGCCGACGAGCGCACCGAGCTGGTGACCAATGCCGCGGACACCGTCAAGGAACTGCGCAAGCTCGCCGGCGTTCCGCCGGCGCGCTGACCTCGGCGGCGTGCTCAGGCCGGCAGGACCGCGTACTGGCGGACGTAGAGGTCGGTGTAGGTGACCGGGCCGCGAGGTCCGGGGACCTTGTCGAGGTTGATGCCGGTTTCCGGGACGGCGAGCAGCTTGAAGCCGTCGAGGAGCCGGGTCGGGGCGTTCCAGAAGACGCCCGTGCCGGTGTAGCCGTCGAAGAAGGCGTCGGCGGCCGACTCGTCC
>NZ_MUMI01000678.1:0-357 GCF_002155975.1 Amycolatopsis kentuckyensis | reverse complement strand
GCCGGTCGAGGCTGGCGTAGACGAGGTCCCGCGCTTTGGTGACGTCCGCCCCGCGGTCGACGTAGAGGACGCCGCCGCCATCGGCGTGGGCGAGGGTGCGCACGCCGTGGACGGCCGCCTCGGTGGCGAGGGCCCGGGTGCTGTCCCCGCTGCCCCGCAGGATCACCAGCGGCACGAGGAGTGGGCGCTGGACTCCGACCGCGAGGCGACTGTCACGGTCGCCAAGGTCGGCTCGCTCTCCGACGCCGTCGAGATCGCCAACGAGCGCACCTCCGGCCTCGCGGCGGGCATCACCACCGAGGACGAGTCGGCCGCCGACGCCTTCTTCGACGGCTACACCGGCACGGGCGTCTTCTG
>NZ_MUMI01000677.1 GCF_002155975.1 Amycolatopsis kentuckyensis | reverse complement strand
ACTCGTTGCCCTCCGGATCCGCCATCACGAAGTGATCGGGGCGCCCGTCCAGCTCGTCCTGGCGCAGGACGGTCGCGCCGGCGGCGGTGAGGCGGGCGATCGCCTCGACGACCCGCTCCCAGCGCGTCTCCCACGGCACCTCGCGCCCGCCGCCCGCCTGGACGTCCAGGTGGACCCGGTTCTTCGCGATCTTCGCTTCGGGCACCTTGAGGAAGCTCAGGCTCGGCAGGACCCCCTCCGGATCGGTCAGGTACGCGCCGTCGTCCCACTCCGCCTCGGGCACGCCGTGCCGGGTGAACCAGGCTTCCCAGCTCGCGAACCCCGCCGGGGGCGGGCGTTCGATGTAGCCGAGGGCCACCGCCCAGAACCTCGCCAGCGCGCGGGGGTCCGCGCAGTCGATCGTCACGCTCCAGCGCACCGTCACGGGGTGGAGCGTAGCCGCGCCCACGCCCTGAGAGGGCGTGTCATCCGGGGGATGCTGCGGTTACCGTGAACCACGATGAGTGAACACAGCTGGGGCTTCCGCACCCGCGCCCTGCACGCGGGCGGCACGCCCGACCCGGCGACCGGGGCGCGGGCCGTGCCGATCTACCAGACCACGAGCTTCGTCTTCGAGGATGCCGCCGACGCCGCGAACCTCTTCGCGCTGCAGAAGTACGGCAACGTCTACAGCCGGATCGGAAATCCGACCGTGGCCGCCTTCGAAGAGCGGATCGCCAGTCTCGAAGGGGCCATCGGCGGGGTCGCCGCCGCCAGCGGGCAGGCTGCCGAGTTCCTCACCTTCAGCTCGCTCACCGAGGCCGGGGACCACATCGTGTCCGCGAGCGGCCTCTACGGCGGGACCGTCACCCAGCTCACCGGCACGCTCCGGCGCTTCGGCGTCGAGACCACCTTCGTCAGCGGCGGCATCGACGACTACGCCGCCGCCGTCACCGACCGGACGCGGCTGCTCTACACCGAGGTGATCGGCAACCCCGGCGGGGGCATCGCCGACCTCGCCGCGCTGGCGGACCTCGCGCACGCCCACGACATCCCGCTGGTCGTCGACGCCACCCTGGCGACGCCGTACCTGTGCCGCCCGATCGAGCACGGCGCCGACATCGTGCTGCACTCGGCGACGAAGTTCCTCGGCGGGCACGGGACGACGCTCGGCGGGATCGTCGTCGAATCCGGGAAGTTCGACTGGGGCAACGGGAAGTTCCCGCGGATGACCGAGACCGTCGACAGCTACGGCGGCCTCCGGTACTGGGAGAACTTCGGCGAGTACGCGTTCTGCACCCGGCTGCGCGCCGAGCAGCTGCGGGACATCGGCGCGGTCCTCTCGCCGCACTCGGCTTTCCTGCTGCTGCAAGGGGTCGAGACCCTCCCCCAGCGGATGGACGCGCACGTCGCGAACGCCCGCGCGGTCGCCGAGTACCTCGAAGCGGACCCGCGCGTGGCGTGGGTGTCCTACGCCGGGCTGCCGTCGCACCCGCACCACGACCTGGCGGGGAAGTACCTGCCCGCGGGGCCGGGCGCGGTGTTCTCCTTCGGCATCGACGGCGGCCGCGCGGCCGGCGAGA
>NZ_MUMI01000676.1 GCF_002155975.1 Amycolatopsis kentuckyensis | reverse complement strand
ACCAGCGCCGTCGTCTGGGCGATCCCGGTCGTCACGGGGGCGGCGGTGGCGCTGGTGCTGTGGGTGGCGTCGGACCGGGCGTTCCTGCTGCGCAACTGGCTGCCGGTGGCGATGTCGATCCCGGTGTACCTGGGCGGCGCGTTCGGCCTGGTGACGGCGACGGCGAGCCTGGTGGCGTCGATCGTCAGCGGGATCGGGCTGGGGATCGCGGCGGTGGTGGTCGCCGGGCTGCTGCGGTCGCGGCGGCGGGTCGAGGCTGGTCAGTAGGGCTTGGGCCGGGGTTGTCCACAGGCTGCTCACGCTGTGGACAACCCCGTCGATCAGCGGCGGAGCAGGAGTGACACGTCGCCGAACTCGTGCCACAGGTACCGCTCCCGCACCGCCGCGTCGTAGGCCCGCTGAACGACCTCCGCCCCGGCCACCGCCTCCAGCAGCAACAGGTGCGAGGCCTCCGGGGCGTGCAATCCCGTGACGATCCCGTCCACCACCCGCGCCGGGCGGTCCGGGCCCAGCACCAGCTCCGTCCAGCCCTCGGCCGCGCGGACCTCGCCGTCCGAAGCCGCCGATTCCACGGCCCGGGCCGCGGTCGTGCCCACCGCGATCACCCGGCCTCCGCGGGACCGGACCCACGAGACCAGCGCCGCCGTGGCCGGGGGGACCCGGAAGCGCTCCGCCTGGGGTGGCTCCGCCGCCTCCGGGGAGGACACCCCGGTGTGCAGCAGCAGCGGGGCGAACAACACCCCGTCCGTCACCAACCTCGTCACCAGCTCCGGCGTGAACGGCCGGGCCGCCGAAGGCATCTCCGCGCTGCCGGGCTCGCGGGCGAACACCGTCTGGTAGTCCGCCAGCGGCCACTCCCGCGGGACGTACCCGTAGCGGATCGGCCGGCCGGCCGCCTCGAGCACCGAGGGCACCTCGGCCGACGAGGAAGCCCGCCACAACCGGGCCGCTCCCGGGACCAGCGGGGCCAGCAGCGTCAGCGACGCGTCCCCGGCCAGCGAAAGGCGCTCCCCCGGGCGGCCGTCGAGCAAGGGGCCTCCCGGTGCACGCAACTCCACGACCCACGAGCCGTCGTCGAGCGCGGTCGCGAAGTGGACCACGATCGGGCGGCCTTCGCGCCGGGCGTCGACCGCCGCCGGGAGGGTTCCCGACGTGTTGACCACCAGGAGGTCCCCCGGCCGCAGGTGGTCGCCGAGCGAGGTGAACGCCGTGTGGTGGACGCCCGACGGCGCTGCGACCAGCAGGCGGACCTCGTCGCGGGACAGGCCGCGGGCCTCCGGCGGGGCGGTCGCCGACAGTTCCGGGGGCAGGTCGAACCGGACGTTCACGCCGGCACCAGGAGATCGGCCGCGCGGTAGCGGCCGCTGGGCGGGCGCTCGTCGAGCAGCCTGAGGAACGCCGGGACCGCGGACGACGGCAGCGGCCGGTCCGAGATGTCCTCGCCCGGGAACGCGCGCTGGTGCATCGCCGTGCGCAGGTCGCCCGGGTCGATCGCGTACACCGGCAGGTCCGGGTGTTCCGCGCCCAGCACGGCGGTCAGCTGATCGAGGGCTGCCTTCGCGGAGCCGTAGCCGCCCCAGCCTTCGTACGCTTCGACAGCCGCGTCGGAGCTGACGTTGATCACCGCGCCGCGGGCCACCGCCAGAGCCGGGAGCAGCAGCTGCGTGAGGGCCAGCGGTGCGAAGACGTTGACGCGGTAGACGTCCTCCAGGTCCGGCAAGGGGTAGCGGGCCAGGGGCGGCAGGGGGCTGACGCCGAGCGAGCTGGCGTTGTTGACGAGCAGGTCGAGCGATGGGCAGGCTTCGGCCAGCGAGGCACGGTGGGCCGGGTCGGTGACGTCGCCGGGGATGGCCGTGAAGCCGTCCTCGCGAGCGGCCGACGCCAACGCGGCCGCGTCGCGGGCGTCGCCGATGACTGTCCACCTGCGACGGACCAGGGCGGCCGCGAGGGCGCGGCCCAGCCCGGCCGAGGCGCCGGTGACGAGTGCGGTGGGCATGGTTCCTCCTTCGAGGGGTACCACACCATCGTGAAACCTCTACATTACTCGAGGTCAACCGGAGCGCGGCCGCGCAGCAGGAAATACGCTGCCAGCGAAACGACGAGGCCGACGTAGTACGCGAGGTCCGCGCCGTGCAGCGCCGCCGCGACCGGTCCCGTGTAGAGGGACGTGTTCATGAACGGCACCGCCGCGCCGAACCCGATCACGAACGCCACCACCGCCGCCCACGGGCGCACGGACACCGACGCCAGGACGTCCACGCGCCGGCCGCCGCGGGTGCGGGCGAGCCAGTCCGGGACCACCACGCCGAGGAACGGCGGGATCCAGTACGAGACGAACAGCAGCACGTTCTCGAACTTCGCCGAGAGGTCGCCGCTGTGCATCCAGAGGATCAGCGCGAACGCCAGCACCGTGACGACCACCGCCGACACCGGGCGCCGCAGCCGGACGCCGACCGTCTGCAACGCGAGCGAGCCGCTGTAGTCGTTCATCGCGTTCGACGACACCGCCGCCAGCGCGATCACGGCCAGCGCCAGCGCACCCAGGAACCCGCCGCCGAGCAGCTGGACGATCCCGGACGCCGTGTGGTCGCCCAGTGCCGACCCCAGCGCGAGCCCGAGGCCTTCGCCGATCGCGTACGAGACGACGAGGCCGAGCAGCGTCGCCCAGAAGACGCTCCGGGACGACGTCGAAGCGGGCAGGTAGCGGCTGAAGTCCGACGCGTAGGGCGCCCAGGAGATCGCCAGCGACAACGTGATCGTCGTGAACAGCACGACCCCGCCCGCCAGGTCGGCACCGGACGCGGTGTCGGCCACGGCGATCGGGTGTCCGGAAAGGACCTTCACGGCCAGCGCGGCGAACGCCAGCACCAGCAGCACGCTCATCACCGCCTGCACGCGGTGGATCAGCGCGTAGCCGAACACGCCGAGCGCGCACTGCAGCACCAGCACGATCAGCACCGCCACCCAGAACGGCAGCCCGGTCAGCTCGGCCAATGCCTCGCCGCCGAACAGGCCGACGAGGGCGTCCCAGGCGATCGAGCCGAGCCACTGCACCAGGCCGGGCAGCACGACGCCGCCGCCGAACGGCAGCCGGGCGAGCGGGAGCTGGCCGGTGCCGGTGCGCGGGCCCCACGTCGACAGGTACGCCACCGGCAGCGAACCCAGCACGGTCCCGAGGAGCATCGCGACCAGGCCCGTCCGGAAGCCGAGGCCGAGCGACGCCGCGAGGGTGCCGGTGAACACCGCCGTCATCGTCAGGTTCGGCGCGAACCACACGCTGAACAGCCGCCACGGGCGCCCGAACCGGTTGCCCTCGGGCACCGGCGCGATGCCGTGGGTTTCGATCGCCAGGTCGTGCCCGCCCGCGGGCATCCGCCCGCCGAAGACCTCGGCGTCCAGACCACGTCCGCTCATGTCCTTGCCTCCTGTCACGATCACCCTAAAGCGCAGCCGCGTGGTGTAACGCGACGGCCCGAACGGGCGAATCACGGTTAGCCGTTGCCGGACCGCTCCACCCCACCGCCAAGACCCACCGGGAAGGTCGCGAAGTGCAGCACCCGCGGACGTCGGTGATGACGGCTCTCCTGGCCGTCGGGTGCGCGCTCGGCATCGTCGCGCTGACGCTCAAAGCCGGCGAAGGCACCCACTCGGTGCTCGACACCGCGCTCAGCACCACGACGGGGTTCCTCTTCCTGCTCGCGGGCGCGGTCGCGCACGTGCGGCGCCCGGCCAACCCGATCGGGGTGCTCATCGCCCTGGCCGGTGTCGCCCTGTTCCTGGAGGACCTGCAGTTCACGCACAACCCGGTGCTGTACACGATCGCCGTCCCGCTGCGCGCCGCGTCCAGCCCGGTGATCGCGCACCTGGTGCTCGCCTTCCCGCACGGCCGGCTCCGCTCGCGGTGGGAGCGGCTGCTGGTGGCCGCGGCCTACCTGGTGGTGCTCGGCTCGGGCCTGCTCGGGCTGCTGGTCGACGACGACCCGCGCGACCTGCTGGCACCCTGGCCGGGCAGCGGCGCCTTCGCCGACCGCGTCCTGGAGCTGGCCGCGACGGCGATCAGCGCGGGTGTCGTCGTCGTGCTGCTCTACCGGTGGCTGACCGGGCGGCTGCCGCAGCGGCGGCTGCTGTCGCCGGTGGTGGTGATCGCCCTGGCCGGCGCGCTGACGTCGGGGGCGGGCACCGCGCTCGGCGACGCACACCCGCTGTCCGGCCCGCTGCTGCAGGCGTACCGGATCCTGTTCTGCCTGTGGCCGCTGGCGTTCCTGGCCGGGGTGATGCGGGCCCGGGTCGGCAACGCCGAGATGATCCGGCTGCTGCTGGAGCGCGACGGCACCGGGCTGGCCGCGCTGGTGCAGGACGACGAGGTGTGGAAGGACAGCCGGTCGATCGACGCGCTCAACGCGGCCGCCGGGCTGGTGCTGGACAACCAGCGGCTCACCGCCGAACTGGAGCAGCGCCTGGCCGAGGTGCGCGCCTCGCGAGCGCGGCTGGTCGCGGCCGGCGACGAGGAGCGCCGCCGCCTCGAACGCGACCTGCACGACGGCGCCCAGCAGCGGCTGGTCAGCGTCGTGCTGCTGCTGCGGATGGCCGGCCGCCGCTCCGGCGACGGGCTGCCACCGGAGATCCGCGCCCTGCTCACCGGGGCGGTCGACGAGCTGCAGACGGCGATCACCGAGCTGCGCGAGCTCGCCCGCGGCATCCGCCCGGCGATCCTGACCGAGGCGGGCCTGGTCGCGGCGGTCCGGTCGCTGGCCGACCGGATCCCGATGCAGGTGGCGCTGACGGTCGGCACGGTCCCGCGGCTGGACGCGGCGGTGGAGGCGACGGCGTACTTCGTGACGTCGGAGGCGCTGACGAACGCGCTGAAGCACGCCCGGACCGACCGCGCCGACGTGCGGATCGAGGTGGCGGGGGCGGAGTTGCGGGTCGAGGTGACGGACGCGGGCGTCGGCGGCGCGGACGCCGAGGGCGGAACCGGGCTGGCCGGGCTGCGCGACCGGGTGCAGGCACTGGGCGGCGAACTCGACGTGGCCAGCGGGGCCGGGGGCACCACGGTCACCGCCGTCATCCCCCTGGCGGCCGAAAAGCCGTGAAGGCCGTCCCGAGGGAGCCCTCGGGACGGCCTTCACGGGCTTCTGAATCAGACGAGCAGCAGGAACAGCAGGCCGTTGGGCGTGCCGAGCCCCGTCACGTCGTCGTAGCCGGGGGTGGTGTGGATGGTCAGGCCCTGGTAGTCCAGCGTGCGGACCGAGCGGAGCAGGCCGTCCGTGGCGTCGACCGAGTTCGCGTAGTCGACGCGGGCCACCGCGGCGTCCACGTGCTTCACGTCGCTGATCGCCGACGTGCGGGACGTCAGCTTGTAGATCACCGGGTTGATGAAGCCGTGGTGGAAGTGGTCGAAGCTGTCGGCCACCGCCATGATGCCGGCGAACACCGGCGACGCGAGGCTCGTGCCGCCGATCCGGTACTGGTCGTAGTGCGCACCCTCCGGGAAGGTCTGCGTCTGGCCGACCAGGAAGCCGGTGTTCGGGTCGCCGACCGCGGAGATGTCCGGGACGACGCGGCCCTTCTTGTTGCCGGTCTGGTTCTTCTTCGCCAGCGCGTCCGGGACGACACCCTTCTGGTAGAAGGGCTGCTCGAACAGGCGGCTCGTGCCGCCACCGGAACCGCTGGTGTAGTTGGCCGGGCCGTAGACACCGTTGGTCAGCAGCGACTTGCTGGTCTCCCAGCCGGTCTCGAAGATCCGCTTGCCGTCCTTGCCGATGGCGATGGACGTGCCGCCGACCGCGGTGATCCACGGCGCCGAGGCGGAGAAGTCCGGCGACGGCGTGCCGAGGCGCGCGACCTCGTCACCGTTGTCGCCCGAGGAGAAGTAGACGCCGATGCCCTCGAGGACCGCCTGCAGCGAGATCTGGTTGAACACCTTGACCTCGTCGGCCGGGATGTCCTCGCCGGTGTCGCCGTAGGAGTTCGACACGATGTCGGCCTTGTGGCCGGCGACCACGTAGTTCAGCGCGATGTCGAGCGAGTTGTCCTGGCAGTCGGACCCGCCGACGTACAGGATGTTCGCGCCCGGCGCGAGCCCGTGCGCGGCCTCGACGTCGAGGGTCTCCTCGCCGTACCAGCCCGCCGCGTCGCACTGGTCCGGCGGCTCCAGCTCGGGGTTCACCGGGAAGACGTGCTGCGAGAACTGGCTCTGCTTGAGCGGGTGCGCCGGGTCGTTCTTCTTGGCGTACGTGCTCGCGTCCGAGTAGATGGTCGGCGAGGCGAAGGCGTCCACGATCGCGATCGTGGTGCCCTTGCCGTCGGCACCGACCTTGTCGATGCCGTAGGCCGACCGCAGCTGGGCCGGGGTGTAGCCGCAAGGGGCGTACGGCAGCTGCTTGCCGTTGTAGGCGGGATCGGTGGTGTCGATCTTCTCGCCGTAGTAGGCGCTGCACGGCGGCGCGTTGCGGAACCCGGGCCCGGGCGCGACGTCCGACGGCGTGCCGGAGCCGGTCGCGTGGTCCGGCTTGAACAGGTTGGTCGCCTGGTCGACACCGACGACGCCGAGGACGTCACCGGCCAGGTTCGCCGGCACCGACAGGTTCTTGTCGGCGGCGCGCAGCGTCTGGCCCTTGACCCGGTACTTGCCGAGGTCGACGGCGAACGCGTTCTCCGTCTGGGCCGCGGTGCCGGTGGCTTCGACGTAGGCGCGGTTCGACGGGATGTCGCCGATGCTGAAGCCGTTGCCGGTCAGCCAGGACTTGACGGCGTTCACCGTGGCGTCGCTGGCGGCGAAGCGGTCGCGCACCTGGTCCGGGCTGAGGTACTGCCGGTAGGTCCGGCTGTCCGGGTCGGACACGGCCTGGGCCAGCGCCTCGGCACCGGCGTTGTCGCGCTGGTTCAGGTAGACCCGGAAGCTCAGCTTCGCGGCGGGCGCCGTGTCGGCGACCTTCGCCTGCGCGTTCGCCCACAACGGGTGGGACTGCGGGATGTCCTGACGCCCCTGCGCGGACGCCGTCGCCGGCAGGGTGCCGGTCAGGCCACCCACCACCGCGAGCGAAAGGAGCAGGGTGGAGCTTCTTCGCACAGAAATCTCCCTCTTCGAATGCGGCCCCCAGAAAATGGGCCTTGGAACACCGGCTGAGACTAGATCGGTGTTCCACTCGCGGGGA
>NZ_MUMI01000675.1 GCF_002155975.1 Amycolatopsis kentuckyensis | reverse complement strand
GGCCGCCGGCGGCCTGCTGCTACCGCCTGTCCTGCTGCTCGCCATCGGCGCCATCCCGGGCATGACCAAGCCCCACGAGGCAGCCGGCGGGTACCGGCTCATCGACGCCTGGGTGCCGTCGCTGATCGTCATCAGCATCGCGATGCTCGCGCTGCAGTCGATCCCGGCCGCCGTCGCCACCTACCGCGAGCAGGGCGTGCTGCGCCGGCTGGCCACGACGCCGGTGCACCCGGCGAACCTGCTGGGCGCGCAGCTGCTCATCCACGTCACGGTCTCGCTGGCGGCCATCGCGCTCGTGCTGGGGCTGGGCAACGCCGTCTACGACGTCCCGCTGCCGAAGCACCCGCTGCCGTTCGCGCTGACGCTGGTGCTCGGGGTGGTGGCGACGTTCGCGCTGGGCCTGATCGCGGCCGCGGTCGCCCGGACGTCCAAGGCCGCCACCGGTGTCGCGATGGTCGCTTTCCTCCCGATCATGTTCTTCGGCGGCGTCTACCTGCCGCGGCCGTTCCTGCCGGAGGTCCTGCGCCGGATCGGCGACTACGTGCCGCCGGGCTCGCAGGCACTGCAGGACGCCTGGGTCGGGACCGGCGTGCAGCCCCTGCAGCTGGCCGCGCTCGCCGCCTTCGCGGTGCTCGGCACGGCACTGGCGGCTCGGTTGTTCCGCTGGGAGTGAGCCTTCCGCCAAAGTGGTGATGATCATCGTTTTCTCTTGTGGCCGGGCCACCCGGCCGGTAGCCAAGAGGGTGGCCCTGCTCAAACTGGAGGTTCGATGTCCCTGGACGTGTCACCCGCGTTGCTGGAGAAGGCCGAGCGCGGGGAGGTCACCGACGCCGAGTTCGTCACCTGCGTCAAGGAATCCCTGCCGTACGCCTGGGAGGTCATCACCGGCGTCATCGCCGACGCCGAAGGCGCGGCGGACGGCTTCGCCGACAACGAGACCCCGCCGCCGAGCGAGGCCGCCCGCGGGCAGCTGCTGCGGGCCCTGGCCTCGGACGCCATCCGCGGCGGCCTCGAACGGCACTTCGGCGTCAAGCTGGCGTTCCAGAACTGCCACCGGGTCGCGGTCTTCAAGAAGTCCGAAATGGACGGTGACCGCTACCGCGCGTTCGTCTCGCCGCGCGGCCAGCTGCTCAACCAGAGCCCGGAACTGCGGGACTGCTAGCCCGCAGCGCGGGCAGCACCTCGGTGCCGATCCGCGCGATGTTTTCGAACGTGCCCTCCGGCGTACCCGACGCTTCCACGAGCATCAGCACGTGGGAGACGCCGGTGCGCCGGAGGCTCGTTTCCAGCGTCCGGACGCAGTGCGCCGCGTCGCCGACCGGGTGGATCGCGCAGAGCCGTTCGGTGTACTCCGCCGGATCCCGGCCGGGGCCCGCCCGCCCGTCGACGGTCACGTGCGCGCCGAGCCCGTCCTTCAGCCAGCCCGGCAGGGCTTTTCGCACCACTTCGGCATCGCCCACCTGGCAGAGCACGGTCGAGACGTGGTTCGCGGGCTTCCCGTAGGCCGCGACGGTGCCGGCTTTCTCCTCGTCATCGGCGTGCAGGCCGAGCAACAGCGGCAGGTTCCGTTCGGCGGCCTGCCGGACCGCGTCCGACTTCGGTCCCCCGCACGCGACGACGACGTCCGGCCGCCGTTCCGGCCCGGGGACCACGGGCACCTCCCGGAACGCGAAGTGCCTCCCCCGGGCGTCGACGCGGCCGGTGGTGGCGCGCAGGAAGACGTCGAGCGCCTCTTCGAAGCCGGTCTCGTACCGGTCCAGCCCGGTCCCGAAGACCTCGAGGTCCTGCCACGGCCCACCGCGGCCGACGCCGAGCCGCAGCCGTCCCCCGGAGACGGCGTCGAGCATCGCCCACTGCTCGGCCAGCGCTACCGGGTGCGTCGTCGACAGGACGCTGACCGCGGTCCCGACGCCGATCCGCGACGTCCGCCCGAGCACGTGCGCGGCAAGGGTGATGGCGGACGGGCAGACGCCGTAGGGCAGGAAGTGGTGCTCGGCGAACCAGACGTCGTCGAAGCCGGCTTCTTCGGCCAGCTCGGCGGCCCGGACGGACCGGCGGAGGACGTCGCCGTCCGCCTGGCCGGGGAAGCGGCCGCTGACCAGGAAGACGCCGAACCTCAGTTGACCGCGACCTCGTTGAACCACAGCCGCGGCTCCAGCCAGGGGAACACCACGAACATCAGCAGCGCGATCACGCCGAGCACCAGCACGACCGAGATCGTCAGCTTCGCCGCGAACGGGCCCGGCAGCTTCCGCCAGATCCACGCGTACATCAGGCCTCCCCGATCTTCGAAAGCAGGTCGCCGTAGTTCTTGACCTGGTCCTTCGGTACCTGCTGGGTCAGCACCGACGTGATGATGAGCCGCTCCTTGGCGGAGAACTGGGGGTGGCACGTGGTGAGCGTGAGGAGCGCGGCCTGCTGGGCCTTCGGGAGCACGTCGGCGCCCTTGTACGGGACCGGGTTCACCGCGGTGCCCTGGCTGGGCAGCACGACCTTGCGGCCGAACGTCTCGCTGTACGCGCCGCCGTCCTCGGCACCTCCGTCGCGGAGGGTCGAGACGCCCTTGCACTTGGGGTCGGCGCCCTTGCCGGTGGCCCAGTCCGCCATCTCGTCGTCGTAGGGCAGGACCTTGTAGATGTAGAAGTCGGTGGAGGTCTCGATCACGATCTGGTCACAGGAGGAGAGGTTGTCCAGGTCGTTGAACGGGGCACCCTTGCCGACGCGGTGGCCGGCCACGGCGAAGTTGCCGGGCTCGCCGGGCAGCGCCGTGCCCTTGTAGTGGCCGGGGCCGACTTCGAGGGCCGCGTCGTCGGTGCCCTCCTGGATGGTGAAGTTGTAGTCGACGCCGAAGGTGGGGATGTGGATGCGGGCGAACGCCTTGCCGTCGATCAGCTCGGGGTGCAGCGTGCGGTCGTGCGCCCACTCGCCGTCGAGCTGGTCGCTCGCCTCGGACTGCTTGCCCGCGGAGAACAGGTCGGTCACGTAGAGCTCGTAGACCATGAACAGCAGCACGACCAGGCCCAGCGTGATGAGCACCTCGCCGGCCGTCCGGATCGCGACGCCGCCCTTGCCGAGCGGCGCCGCGGCGGACTTCTCCTTGGTCGCGGCGCCGCCCTTCCCGACCGGGGCGAAGACGATGGTCTCCTCGTTCGCGCCGGGCGGCGGGGACGGGCTGGTGTAGCGGCTGTCTCTTATACC
>NZ_MUMI01000674.1 GCF_002155975.1 Amycolatopsis kentuckyensis | reverse complement strand
GGTGCTGGGCCCGCTGCCCGCGGCGGCCCGGCGGACGACGTGGGTGGCGATCCGGCTCGACCCGAGGCGGTGCCCGGCGGCGATCCGGGAACGCGGCGGCGGCGTCGTCGGCGCCCACCGCGCGCTGATCGGCGCGCTGTCGCGGGTGCGCAACGCGCTGGAGTCCCAGGGCGTGCCGACGCGGCCGCTCGACCCGGACGAGCTGCTGCGGGCGAGCATCTCGGCCGCGGAGCTGACCTCCGTCGCCGGCTCGCCCACGAAGGTGACGCTGCAGGAACGCTGGTCCGGCGTGACCGCGGCCGGCATCGGGCACTCGAGCTACGCCATCACCGGCTGGCCGAAGGGCAAGGTCACCAGCAGCCTGAACGCGCTGACGAGCGTCCGCGCGCTGTCGGCGACGCTGGCGATGTCGATCTCCCCGGCGTCCGACGAGGGCAAGATCGGGCTGCGCGGCGTGGTCCGGCTGAGCGCGCGGAACCCGCGTGAGCTCGACGCCGCCGACCAGCGGCTGACCGGACTGTCCGAGCGGCTCGGGGTGGACCTGACGCCGCTGCGCGGGCTGCAGGTGTCCGCGTTCGCCGCGACGTTGCCGATCGGAGGCACAGCATGAGTTCCCGCGTCCGTGACGCCGGGCAGAACAGCGGCGTGGCACCGGAGTTCACGGTGGATCCCGCGCTGCTCGACGCGATCAGCCCTTCGGGTGACCGCGGGGGCATCGTGCTCGGCTCGGGCCTCAAGGGCGAGCCGCTGACCATCTCGGCGCTGCGCTCGACCCCCACCCGGATCGTGCTGGTGGGCGGGCTGTACCTGGCTCGCCAGGTGGCGATGCGCGCGATGGCGGTGGGCGCGTGGGTCGTGGTCGCGACCGGACGCCCGACCGAGTGGCAGGTCCTGTCCCGAGCGGCGGGCAGCCGCGACGGCCGGCCCTCGCCGCTGGTGCAGATCCGCCGCCTGTCGCCGGTCGAGCTGCCGCGGCCGTCGGAGGACGCGCCCCTGCTGGTGGTGACCGACGGCGGCCCGACGCCGCAGGACCTGTTCCCGCCCCGCTCGCCCTGGCAGACGACGGTCTACGTGCTCCCGTACCTGCACCCGCAGGCCGGCGCGACGGCCAACGCGGCGGACCTGGTGCTGATGCAGCGCCTCCCGGCCGGCCAGGCCGAGCTGGCGGCCCGCATCTGGCGCCTGCCGCCCCAGATGATGCGCCAGCTGACGACGTTGAAGGACGACCAGGTGGTGGCCCTGGGCCGCAACCTGTGGCGCCCCCTTCGCCTGGTGACCACCGGCAAGGAGCAGCAGCTCCTGGGCCCGGTCCGCCGCGGCGACTGAAGTCCTTCCGGACGGCCGGAAGCGGGTGGTTCCCCTCGGGGAGCCACCCGCTTTTCGTCGTCAGGGTGAGGTGCGGACGTTCCTCGTCTGCTCGGCACGTGCCGCGAGTTCCGCGTCCGGGGGGTAGTCGACCCCCAGGAGGGTGAGGCCGTGGGCCGGGGCGACCGCGCTGTCGCGGATGCCGCTCTCCAGGACCTTCGACGGCCAGGCGTCGGTGCGGCGGCCGTCGCCGACCAGCAGCAGCACGCCGACCAGGCTGCGGACCATCGAGTGGCAGAACGCGTCCGCCGAGACGCGGACCTCGAGCAGGTGGTCGTCCACCCGCGCCCACTCCAGGCGCTGCAGCTCGCGGATCGTCGTGCCCGTGTCGCGCTGCTTGCAGTACGCCGCGAAGTCGTGCAGGCCCAGCAGTTCCGCGGCCGCCGCGTTCATCGCGTCCGTCGACAGTGGACGGTTCCAGGCCAGGGTGTCGTGGCGGCGCAGCGGGTCCACGCCCCAGGGGGCGTCCGAGACCCGGTAGCGGTAGTGGCGGCGGATCGCCGAGAACCGCGCGTCGAAGCCGTCGGGCGCGATCCGGGCGCCCAGTACCCGGACGTCACCGGGCAGGAGGCGGTTCCAGCGGCCCGTCATGCGGGTCAGGTCCGGGATGCCTTCGGGCGAGACCGGGATCCGGCCCGCCGGGCCCGAAAGCGGCACCACGTCGACGTGCACGACCTGGCCGGTCGCGTGCACGCCGGCGTCCGTGCGGCCCGCCACGACGACGGACTTCGGCACGGCGGCCCCCGGCGGCTGCTTCCGCAGGGCGTCCTCCAGGAGGCCCTGGACCGTCCGGCGGCCCGGCTGGCGGGCCCAGCCCGAGAAGTCCGTGCCGTCGTAGGAGACGTCCAGGCGCAGACGGACGAGCCCGCCCTCCCCGAGGGGAGTGGCGGGCTCGTCCGGTGTCGAAGCGGCCGTCAGGACGTCAGTCCTTCTTGGCGTCGGCGTCGGTCTCCTCCGAGGCGGGAGCCTCGGTGGTCTCCTCGGCCTTGGCCTCTTCAGCAGCCGGGGCCTCCTCGGCGGCGGGCGCCTCGGTGGTCTCCTCGGCAACCGGAGCGGCAGCCTTCTCGTCCTTGGCGAACTTGGTCTTGCGCGCGCGCTCGGCCTCGCTCGTCACGGTCTTCTCGGCCACCAGCTCGATGACGGCCATGGCGGCGTTGTCGCCCTTGCGCGGCATCGTCTTGGTGATCCGGGTGTAGCCACCCGCACGCTCCGCGAAGTGCGGACCGATCTCGGCGAACAGCTTGTGCACGACGTCCTTGTCACGGACGACCTTCTGCACCTGACGGCGGTTGTGCAGGTCGCCCCGCTTCGCCTTCGTGATCAGCTTCTCGGCCAGCGGGCGGACCCGGCGGGCCTTCGCCTCGGTGGTCGTGATCTTGCCGTGCTCGAACAGCTGCGTGGCCAAGTTGGCCAGGATCAGCCGCTCGTGCGCGGACGACCCGCCGAGCCGGGCTCCCTTGGTAGGGGTGGGCATTGGTTCTCCTCGTTCAGCTCACAGCGTCCAGGCACACGGCCTCAGAGCTGCTCGGTCTCTGCGTAGTCCTGGCCATCGTCGTGGCCGTCCGAAATCCCGTCGGCGATGCCACCGACACCCTCCGACCAGCCTTCACCGTCGTAGCTGGCGGCCGCCGCGGTCGGGTCGAACCCGGGCGGGCTGTCCTTCAGCGCGAGGCCGAGGCCGACGAGCTTGAGCTTGACCTCGTCGATCGACTTGGCGCCGAAGTTGCGGATGTCGAGCAGGTCCGCCTCGCTGCGCGAGACGAGCTCGCCCACCGTGTGGATGCCCTCGCGCTTGAGGCAGTTGTACGACCGGACGGTGAGGTCCAGGTCCTCGATCGGCATCGCGTAGGCGGCGATGGTGTCCGCCTCCTGCGGCGACGGGCCGATCTCGATGCCCTCCGCGTCGACGTTCAGCTCGCGGGCGAGACCGAACAGCTCCACCAGCGTCTTGCCGGCCGACGCGACCGCGTCGCGCGGCGTGATCGACGGCTTGGTCTCGACGTCCAGGATCAGCTTGTCGAAGTCGGTGCGCTGCTCGACACGGGTGGCCTCGACCTTGTAGGTCACCTTGAGCACCGGCGAGTAGATCGAGTCGACCGGGATCCGGCCGATCTCCGCGCCCGCCTGCTTGTTCTGCAGGGCCGGAACGTAACCGCGGCCGCGCTCGACGACGAGCTCGATCTCGAGCTTGCCCTTGCCGTTCAGCGACGCGATGTGCAGATCCGGGTTGTGCACGGTGACACCCGCCGGCGGCACGATGTCGGCCGCCGTGACCTCACCCGGGCCCTGCTTGCGCAGGTACATGGTGACCGGCTCGTCCTCTTCCGAGGACACCACGAGCTCCTTGAGGTTCAGGATGATGTCGGTGACGTCTTCCTTCACCCCGGGAACGGTGGTGAATTCGTGCAGCACGCCGTCGATGCGGATGCTCGTCACGGCCGCGCCCGGGATGGACGACAGCAGCGTGCGCCGCAGCGAGTTGCCGAGCGTGTAGCCGAAGCCGGGCTCCAGCGGTTCGATGGTGAACCGGGAGCGGGTCTCGTTGACCGTCTCTTCGCCGAGAGCCGGCCGCTGGGAAATCAGCATTTCTTCCTAATTCCTTTCCAGACGACGCCCGCCATATGACGTCGAAGGGATGGCGCGGCGGCGACGCACCTGTTGCGCCGCCGCCCGTATTCCAGCCGGGGCCGGACTACTTCGAGTAGAGCTCGACGATCAGCTGTTCCTGAACCGGAACGTCGATCTGCGCACGCTCCGGCAGCTGGTGGACCAGCACGCGGAGGTTGGACTGGACGACCTGCAGCCACGCCGGGATCGGGCGATCGCCGAAGGACTCCTTCGCCGCCACGAACGGCAGCATGCCCATCGACTTCGGCCGCACGTCGATGATGTCCCACTTGGTGACCTGGAACGACGGGACGTTCACCTTCTGGCCGTTGACCACGAAGTGGCCGTGGCTCACCAGCTGGCGCGCCTGACGGCGCGTGCGGGCGATGCCGGCGCGGTAGATCACGTTGTCCAGGCGGGACTCGAGGATCTGCAGCAGGTTCTCACCGGTCTTGCCGGGACGCCGGACGGCTTCCTTGTAGTACCGGACGAACTGACGCTCGAGAACGCCGTAGGTGTAGCGAGCCTTCTGCTTCTCCTGCGACTGCAGGAGGTACTCGGACTCCTTGATGCGCCCGCGGCCGTGCTGGCCCGGCGGGTAGGGGCGACGCTCGAAAGCCTGGTCGCCGCCGATGAGGTCAACCTTGAGGCGACGCGAAATACGCGTCGCGGGGCCGGTGTAACGAGCCATTTCTTCTTACTCCTCCCCGTTCCTCAGACCCGGCGCCGCTTGGGCGGGCGGCAGCCGTTGTGAGGCTGCGGGGTCACGTCCTGGATGGTGCCGACCTCGAGGCCGGCCGCCTGCAGCGAGCGGATCGCCGTCTCGCGGCCCGAACCCGGGCCCTTCACGAAGACGTCGACCTTCTTCATGCCGTGCTCGGCGGCCTTGCGGGCCGCGTTCTCGGCGGCCATCTGCGCGGCGAACGGGGTGGACTTGCGGGAGCCCTTGAAGCCCACGTGACCACTCGACGCCCACGCGATCACGGCACCGGTCGGGTCCGTGATCGAGACGATGGTGTTGTTGAAGGTGCTCTTGATGTGCGCGTGACCGTGCGCGACATTCTTCTTTTCCTTGCGGCGGACCTTCTTGGCCCCGGCCGCAGTACGAGACTTCGGTGGCATGTTCTGAGGGTTCTCCTGTTAGCGCGCGTTCTCTTGGTGAGCGGCGACCGCTTCGGCCTGGCCGCGCCGGATGATCGATCCGGCGTCGGTGTACAGGTTGCGGAGCGCCATCGGGCGGGCGTAGAGCGCCTTGGGCGAGACACAAGCCGAGCCGCGGCGGTGAACGCCACCCATCTGCACGACCTTCTTGCCCTGGACGCTCACTTCTTGCCAGCCTTCTTCTTGCCGGCGACCGTCTTCTTCGGACCCTTGCGGGTACGGGCGTTGGTCTTCGTGCGCTGACCACGGACGGGAAGTCCGCGGCGCCAGCGAAGGCCCTCGTAGCACCCGATCTCGATCTTCCGACGGATGTCGGCGTTCACCTCACGGCGAAGGTCACCCTCGACCTTGAAGTTCTCTTCGATGTACACACGCAGCTTCGCGAGGTCGTCATCGCTGAGGTCTTTGACGCGGGTGTCCGCGTTGAGCTCGGCAGCCTTGATGAGCTGCTTCGAGCGGGTACGGCCGATGCCGTAGATGTAGGTAAGCGCGATCTCCAACCGCTTTTCGCGGGGGAGGTCTACGCCAGCGAGTCGTGCCATTGGCGTTGATGCTCCTTCTTCGGTTTCATCTTCAGGTCTGCTCCCCGTCCGGTCCCGGGACCGACTCGCCTGTCGTGCCCTCGGCTTGCGCTTCGGGTGTCCCGGCCCCGGCCTGAAGCCCGGGGGTGGTCCGGCTCACGAACGTGAGCCGGCAGGTGCGGGGAGGTTGGGTAAAGCCGTCAATCCACTCTGCTCGAGTGCGGGCGATCAGCCCTGCCGCTGCTTGTGCCGCAGGTTTTCGCAGATCACCATGATCCGGCCGTGACGGCGGATCACCTTGCACTTGTCGCAGATCTTCTTGACGCTCGGCTGGACCTTCACGTCTTCTGCTCTCCTGCTGTTGAGCTGCTCTTCGTGATCACTTGTAGCGGTAGACGATGCGACCACGAGAGAGGTCGTAGGGCGAAAGCTCCACGACAACCCTGTCCTCCGGCAGGATGCGGATGTAGTGCTGCCGCATCTTGCCGCTGATGTGTGCCAGGACCTTGTGGCCGTTCTCCAACTCGACGCGGAACATCGCGTTGGGGAGCGGCTCGACTACGCGGCCTTCGACCTCGATGGCCCCGTCTTTCTTCGCCATGTCCTCCGCATTTCCTGTCGCATGTCACTACACTCTGTGACCAACCGGAGCACTAGTGCCGGGTTGGGCGGAACGTCGGCACACCGGTGCCCGAGTCCCAGTAGACCGTGAATTCACGAGCGCGCAGGATCCGGGCGCGATAAGTGCGCCGACTTGACAGTGTACGCAACTCGTGTCGCGACCCCCAAACCGGGGGTGACCATGCTAAAGGAACGTGCAGGTGGACGTGATCGCGATCACCTCGTGTGGGTGAATGCGCAGGTCAGGAGTCCTCAGGGGCGGTGAGCACCCAGGGGCCGTCTTCGGTGATCGCGACGGTGTGCTCCCAGTGGGCCGCGCGGGAGCCGTCGGCCGTAACGACCGTCCAGCCGTCGTCCAGCTCGCGGGTCTCGCCACCACCGCCGGTCAGCATCGGCTCGATCGCCAGTGCCATGCCGGGCTTCAGCCGGGGGCCCTTGCCGGGCTTGCCGACGTTCGGCAGGAACGGGTCCATGTGCATCTGGCGGCCGATGCCGTGGCCGCCGTACTCGACGATCATCCCGTACTCGATGCCGTCGTCGCGGCCC
>NZ_MUMI01000673.1 GCF_002155975.1 Amycolatopsis kentuckyensis | reverse complement strand
ACCGGTGAGTGAACCCGCGAGCGGCCGGTTCCGCCACCGAAAATGCGCCGTGCCCCGGCGTCGCGGCCCGGCTGCCAGGCCTACCGGCAGCTGCAGGAAGACGGCGTTCTGGAGTTCCGGCGCGGCCGCGGGGCCCGGGTCGCGTCCGCCGTCACGGAACCGGAACCGGCTCCGGTCACCGAGGCGGCCCGGGCGCTCGTGGCCGTCGCTCGGCGGCACCGTTGACGAAGCCACGCGAGGTACCGGGCGGAGTGCCCGAGGGTGAGCCTGCGCCGTCCGGGCGCCCACTGAACGCCGGCGCCGGGGCGTCGGTGATGCTGTGACCGTGGAGTACGTGTCCGGAGTGCCGCGTCCACCGCTGGACGGGCTGATCGACGACCTCTACTACCTGGAGGGCGCGTCGCCGTACGCCCGGCTGACGCTGCCGGCCATGCCCGCTGCGTTGCTCATCGTCAACCTGGGTCCGCCGTTCCGCATCCGCGGCGGCGCCGACGCCGAGGCGGCCGAGTACGCCGACGGCTGCGTGGTCACCATGCCCAGCCGCGCCTTCGAGTTCGGCTACCCCCGCCGGACCCGGTCCGTCGGCGTGCACTTCAAACCCTGGGGGCTGGCGCCGTTCCTGCCGGTGCCCGCCGTCGAACTGTGCGACCGGCCGGTGACGCTGGAGCAGGTCTGGGGCCGGCCCGCCGTTGCCGAGCTGCGCGACCGGCTGGCCACGGCGGACGGGCCGCACGGGATGCTGACGCTGCTCGAGGAGGAGCTGCGGCGACGGCTGCGCGAGACCGCCGGCCTGGGGCTGGTCCGCCACACGAGCCGCGTCATCGCGGCGGCCGGCGGGGCGGTGACCATCGGCGACCTGAGCACGGCGGCCGGTGTCAGCGGCACCCACCTGGCCCAGCGGTTCAAGCAGCTCATCGGCGTCACGCCGAAGCGGCTGGCCCGCACCCACCGCTTCACCGCCACCGTGTTCGCGATCGACCCGGCCGGACCGATCGACTGGAGCGACCTCGCCGGTGGCGCCGGCTACTTCGACCAGGCCCACTTCGGCCACGAGTTCCGGGCGTTCACCGGGCTCACCCCCACCCGGTACGTCGAAGTCCGGCGGCGGTTCCTGCGCGAACACCCCGGCCACGTGCTGGACGGCTGGCCGCTGCCCGCCGATTGATTTCTTACAAGAGCGACGGCGCACGACCCGCTAATTTCGGGGCACCCCAAGCAGAGGAGAGCCCCGTGGGCAAGGTCGTCATGTACAGCTCGGTGTCGGTGGACGGCTTCGTCGCGGACGAGAACGACCAGCCCGGCCCGTTGTTCGACTGGTTGTCCGGCGGTGACGTCCCGTTGGACGAGAGCGGCGCGGTGAAGGTGTCGCAGACGTCCTACGACTACACCCGGCCGTACTGGGACCGGATCGGGGCGACCGTCGTCGGCCGCCACGTCTTCGACCTGACGGACGGCTGGGACGGGAAGCCGCCGGGCGGGGTCGACCACGTGGTCGTCGTGACGCACCGGCCGGCGCCCGAGGGCTGGGACCCCGAGGCGCCGTTCCACTTCGCCGACGGCGTCGAGGCGGCCGTGGCGAAGGCGCAGGAGCTCGCGGGTGACCGCCTGGTCGAGGTCGCCGCCGGCGACGTCGGCGGCCAGGTGCTGGCCGCGGGCCTGGTCGACGAGGTGCGCATGGACGTCGTCCCGGTCGTGTTCGGGTCCGGCAAGCGCTACTTCGGGCCGGTCCACGCGCAGCACCTGCTGGAGGACCCCGACGTGGCGATCCGGGGCAACCGGGTGCTGCACCTGCGCTATCGGGTGCGCCGCTGACCGATCCCGCGTTCTATCGTGCCGCCCCGCTCGCGCCCGACCTCGACGCGATGCGGGCCTCCTCCGAATCCTCGTACGCCGAGTTGCGGGAGTACGAGCCCCGGATCGACCAGCTCCGCGCCGAAGCCGCCGCGGACTCAGCCGTGCAGGGCGCTGCCGGCCTGCCAGGCGCTCCAGCTGATCGCCCAGTCGCCGTGGCCGTTGTTGATGGCCAGCTGCGGGCCGCCCGAGTTGGTGACCTCGACGACGTCGCCGACGTTGAAGTTGTCGAAGAACCACTTGGCGTTCTCGGTGTTCATGTTGAGACAGCCGTTGGAGACGTTGTCGCTGCCCTGCACGCCGACCGTCTTCAGGTTCTCGTGCAGGTACTCGCCGTCGCTCGAGATCCGGACGTTCCAGTTCTCCGGCGCCTTGTAGTACCCCGGGTCGCCCTCGCACACGCCGTAGCTGCAGGAGTCCATGATCTTCGAGGCCTCCTTCCCCAGCACGGTGTGCGTGCCGTTGAAGGTCGGCGTCGGGCCCCGCGGCGGGGTGTTCGCGGTCTTGCCCATGCTGGTCGGCGCGGTCTTCACCAGCTGCCCGTTGTGGTAGGCCTTGATCTGGTGGGTCTTGCCGTCCGCCTTGGCGATCCAGGAGTCGTGGATCTTGTAGGTGGCCGAGACGTCCTGGCCGCCGTACGCGCCGCCGCCGATCGGCGTGCCGAAGGTCGTGGTCTCGAGCTTCACGGTCGAGCCGGCCTTCCAGTAGTCCTTGGGCCGGAAGTGCACTTCGCGCTTGCCCACCCAGTACCAGCCGCCCTCCTGGGCGGGCGAGGACGTCACCTTGAAGGACTTCTCGACCGTGGCCTTGTCGGTGATGTCGTGGTCGAACTTCAGGCCGATGATCAGGCCGACGCCGAAGTCGCCCGACGCCGCCTGGAAGAGCGCGGGCGAAGCGACCGCGGCCGGCTTGAGCGTGTGCACTTCCCCGCGCTGCTCGGTCGCCGCGCCCGCCTGGTTCACCGCGGTGGCGACCACCTGGTAGGTGGCCGCGTACCGGAGGCGGTCCTTGCTGGTCCACGTCGTCTTGTCCGGCGAGAGATCGCCTTCGACGGCGTTGCCGGTCTGCGGGTTCGTGACCGCGACCGCCTGCAGCGTCCCCCCGGACGCCTTGACGACGATCGGGTCCTTCGGGCTCAGCTGGTCCCCGCCCTCGAACGCCACGGTCGCGGCGGGTACGCCGGGCGCCGCCGCCGTTCCGGTCGCGCCGGCCACCCCGACCGCCTGCGCGGTCCCGCCGGTCTCGGACTGTCCACTGCACGCCGCCAGCACCAGGGCGGCCAGGCCGAGGCCGGCCATGCGGATCATTCTCACGATCATCGGACGCGCCAGGCGGCCCGAAGTTGTGTAACGATCCGATTTCCCGGGAGGAGGCCGGGCAGACTCGTGCCGGCGGCACGAAAGGAGGTGGTGGCGCGGAACCGCACTTCCCCTGCGGCCGCACCACCACCCGGCACACACTGTACCCCATCCTCGAACTGGTGTTCGAGCGGGGTCGTCCTGCCCGGATCCGCACAAAGCGGCCGCTTACAATGGGCACGACCGCGTGGGCGGGCGAGCTGGGAGGAACACCGGATGACGATGTCGCTGTCGGCCGAGCTCTGGCCGGACGTGCAGCCGGAGACGGCCCGGCGGCTGATGCTGGCCGGCGTCGAGGCCTTCGCCCAGCGCGGCTACCACGCCACCACCACGCGGGACATCGCCGGCGCCGCGGGGATGTCGCCCGCCGCGCTCTACGTGCACTTCCCCTCCAAGGCCGCGCTGCTGTTCGCGATCAGCCGGTACGGCCACGAGCAGACCCTCGCGCTGGTCGAGAACGTCGTCGCCAAGGAATCCGACCCGGTCGAGCGGATCCGGCTGATCGTCGAGGACTTCGTGGCCTGGCACGCGCGGCGCCACACCGTCGCGCGGGTCGTCCAGTACGAGCTGCAGGCGCTGCCCGAGCAGGAGTTCGAGGTGGTCGCCGCGCTGCGGCGCCGGATCGAGCGGATCGTGCGGGAGGTCATCGCCGAGGGCGCCGACAGCGGCGTGTTCACGGTGTCCGATCCGCACGTCGCCGCCCGGGCCGTGCTTTCGCTCGGCGTGGACGTCGCCCGCTGGTACAGCGAGCGCGCCCGCCAGACGCCGGCCGCGCTCGGCACCGAGTACGGCGGGCTCGTGCTGCGCATGCTCGGCGTGCCCGCCGAGTAGCGGACACGAGCTGACCGCTATGTGCGGCAAGGTGGCCTCGTGCACCACGTCCTCGACGCGCGGGCCCTCAACCGCGCCACCCTCGCCCGCCAGCTGCTGCTCGAGCGCGCCGATCTGCCCGTCTTCGACGCCGTCGCCCACCTCGGCGGCCTGCAGGCGCAGGAACCGCAGGAACCGTTCACCGGGCTGTGGTCGCGGCTGCGCGCGTTCGACCCGGCCGCGCTGGACACGCTGCTGACCGGACGGCGCGTCGTGCGGACCCACCTCATGCGCCGCACGGTCCACCTGCTCACCGCCGACGACGTCCTCGCGTGGCGGAGCCGGTTCGACACCATGCTGCGGCAGCGGGTCGTCACCACCTACCGCCGCGAACTCGAGGGCGTGGACTTCGCCGAGCTCGCCGCGGCGGGCCGGGCGGTGCTGGCCGACGGCGAACCCCGCTCGATGGGCGAGCTGGCGCGGGCGGTCGCCGACCGGTGGCCCGGCCCGGGCCCGCGG
>NZ_MUMI01000672.1 GCF_002155975.1 Amycolatopsis kentuckyensis | reverse complement strand
CCGGCGGCGGCACCGAACGGAAACCCGAACCGAACACCACCACCACTCCACTGGGGGAATCGTTGTGCTAGTCAAGCTCCTCCGCAGCCACCTGCGCCCGTACCGGGGCACGCTGTGGGTGATCGTCGCGCTCCAGCTGGTGCAGACGATCGCCATGCTCTACCTGCCGACGCTGAACGCCGACATCGTCGACAACGGCCTGATCAAGGGCGACATGCCCTACATCCTGCGGGTCGGCGCGATGATGCTCGCCGTCACGCTGGCCCAGATCGTCGGCTCGATCGGCGCGGTGTACTTCGGCGCGCGCACGGCGATGGCGATCGGCCGGGACATCCGCGCCGGGGTCTTCCACCGGGTGCAGGACTTCTCGGCCCGCGAGGTCGGCCAGTTCGGCACGCCGTCGCTGATCACCCGCACCACCAACGACGTCCAGCAGGTCCAGATGCTGGTCCTGATGACGCTGACGCTGATGGTGTCCGCGCCGATCATGTGCGTCGGCGGCATCATCCTGGCGCTGAACCTCGACGTGCCGCTGTCGTCGCTGCTGCTGGTGATCGTGCCCGTGCTCGCGGTCTCGGTCGGGCTCATCATCGCGAAGATGCGTCCCGCGTTCCGGCTGATGCAGCAGCGCATCGACCGGATCAACCAGATCCTGCGCGAGCAGATCATGGGCATCCGGGTCATCCGGGCGTTCGTGCGCGACAAGCACGAACGGCAGCGGTTCGACGTCGCCAACGACGAGCTGCTCACCGTCTCCCTGCGGGTCGGGCGGCTGATGGCGCTGATGTTCCCGATCGTCATGCTGGTGATGAACGTGTCCAGCGTCGCGGTGCTGTGGTTCGGCGGCCAGCGGATCGACTCCGGCAGCATGCAGATCGGCGCCATGACGGCGTTCCTGTCCTACCTGCTGCAGATCCTGATGGCCGTCATGATGGCCACGTTCATGTTCATGATGGTGCCGCGCGCGGAGGTCAGCGCCGAGCGGATCAGCGAGGTGCTCGACACCTCCTCGAGCGTCCGCCCGCCGGTGTCGCCGATCCGGCCGGGCGAGGTGCACGGGCACCTGGAGCTCTCCGGCGTCGAATTCCGCTACCCCGGCGCGGAAAAGCCGGTGCTGTGCGACATCTCGCTGATCGGGCGGCCGGGGGAGACCACCGCCGTGATCGGGTCGACCGGCACCGGCAAGACGACGCTGCTCAACCTGATCCCCCGGCTGATGGACGCCACCGCCGGCACGGTGAAGGTCGACGGCGTCGACGTGCGCGACCTCGACCCGGCGGTGCTCGCCCGCGCGGTCGGGCTGGTGCCGCAGAAGCCGTACCTGTTCGCCGGCACGGTGGCGAGCAACCTGCGCTACGGCAATCCGGACGCGACCGACGAAGAGCTGTGGCACGCCCTGGAAGTGGCGCAGGGCAAGGACTTCGTCGAAGCGATGGCCGAAGGCCTCGACGCCCCGATCGCGCAGGGCGGCACGAACGTCTCGGGTGGCCAGCGGCAGCGCCTCGCGATCGCGCGGATGCTGGTGCACAAACCGGAGATCTACCTGTTCGACGACTCGTTCTCGGCGCTCGACTACGCGACCGACGCGGCGCTGCGCCGCGCGCTGGTGTCGGAGACCAAGGACGCGACGGTGGTCATCGTCGCGCAGCGGGTCAGCACCATCCGGGGCGCCGACCGGATCATCGTCCTCGACGAGGGCCGCGTCGTCGGCACCGGCACCCACCACGAACTGATGGACGGCAACGAAACCTACCGGGAGATCGTGCTGTCCCAGCTCACCGAGCAGGAGGCGGCGTGAGTACCACGGAATCGCCCGAAGCCGCCGTCACCGACGCCGGCGAACGGCCGACCGCCGAGCGGCACAAGAACACCGGTGCCGCGGCCGCCGGACCGGCGGCCCGCTGGATGAGCGGCGGCGCCCCGGCGGAAAAGGCCCTGGACTTCAAGGGTTCCCTCAAACGGCTGCTGCAGCTGCTGAGACCGCAGCGGGCGGCGCTGATCGGCGTCCTCGTGCTCGGCGCGGCCAGCGTCACGCTGACCGTGATCGGACCGAAGATCCTCGGCCAGGCCACCGACGCCATCCTCGCCGGCGTGCTCGGCAAGCAGGTGCCGCCGGGGGTCACCAAGGAGCAGATCGTCGCCGGCCTGCGGGCCCGCGGCGACGGCACGCTCGCCGACATCTACAGCCGGGTCGACCTCGTGCCCGGCGTCGGCATCGACTTCGACAAGGTCGGCCAGATCCTGCTGACCGTGCTGGCGCTGTTCGTCATCTCGTCGTTCTTCGGGCTCATCCAGGCCCGGCTGACGACGACGCTGGTGCAGCAGGCGGTGTACCGGCTGCGCCAGGAGGTCGAGGACAAGTTCGCGCGGCTGCCGCTGAAGTACTTCGACCGCCAGCCGCGCGGTGAGGTGCTTTCCCGTGTCACCAACGACATCGACAACCTCGCGCAGTCGCTGCAGCAGACGCTGTCGCAGATCGTGTCGTCGCTGCTGACGGTGATCGGCGTGCTGATCATGATGTTCCTGATCTCGCCGCTGCTGGCGCTGATCGCGCTGCTGACCGTGCCGCTGTCGGCGGTCGTGGCCGCGAAGGTCGGGAAGCGGGCGCAGCCGAACTTCATCAAGCAGTGGTCGACCACGGGCAAGCTCAACGCCCACGTCGAGGAGATGTACACCGGGCACTCGCTGGTCAAGGTGTTCGGCCGCCGCGACGAGTCCGCGGCGATCTTCGACAAGCAGAACGAAACGCTGTACCAGGCGAGCTTCCGGGCGCAGTTCATCTCCGGGATGATCCAGCCGGCGATGATGTTCATCGGCAACCTGAGCTACGTGCTGGTGGCGGTGATCGGCGCGCTGCGCGTCGCGTCGGGCAACCTGACGCTCGGCGAGGTGCAGGCGTTCATCCAGTACTCGCGCCAGTTCAGCCAGCCGGTGACGCAGATCGCCAGCATGGCGAACCTGCTGCAGTCCGGGGTCGCGTCGGCCGAGCGGGTGTTCGCGCTGCTCGACGCCGAAGAGCAGGCTCCGGAGCCGGCTTCGCCGGAACGGCCGGCGGTGATCCGGGGGCGCGTGGAGTTCCAGGACGTCTCGTTCCGCTACCTGCCGGACAAGCCGCTGATCGACGACCTCTCGCTGACCGTGGAACCCGGTCAGACGGTGGCGATCGTCGGCCCGACCGGGGCGGGGAAGACGACGCTGGTCAACCTGCTCATGCGGTTCTACGAGCTCGACAGCGGGCGGATCACGCTCGACGGCGTCGACATCGCGAAGATGAACCGCGAACAGCTGCGCGACCAGACCGGGATGGTGCTCCAGGACGCGTGGCTGTTCGGCGGCACGATCGCGGAGAACATCGCCTACGGCGCGGACGACCCGAGCCGCGAGGAGATCATCGAAGCGGCGCAGGCGACGTACGTCGACCGCTTCGTGCGGACCTTGCCGGACGGGTACGAAACGGTGCTCGACGACGAGGGCGGCACGGTCAGCGCGGGTGAGAAGCAGCTGATCACGGTGGCGCGGGCGTTCCTGGCCAAGCCGGTCATCCTCATCCTCGACGAGGCGACCAGCTCGGTCGACACCCGCACCGAGGTGCTCATCCAGCGGGCGATGAACGAGCTGCGCAGCGGCCGCACGAGCTTCGTCATCGCGCACCGCCTCTCGACGATCCGCGACGCGGACGTGATCCTGGTGATGGAGCAGGGCCGCATCGTCGAGCAGGGCGACCACGAAACGCTGCTGCACAGCGGTGGTGCGTACGCGCGGCTGTACGCGGCTCAGTTCGCGGAAGCCATGGCCGAGACGGACTGAGGTCCGGTGAAGGACTCGTTCCTGGTGTCGGACACCGGGAACGAGTCCTTCACCGCGTCCGGGCGGGGCGCCGGGCCGAGAGCCAGGTGTGGACGAGCAGCCCGGCGGCGAGGAACAGCGTCCCCTGGTAGACCGCCGCGTAGCCGGCCCCGGCGATCAGCCACACGGAAACGGCGAACGACACCCCGGCCACCGTGACGTCCAGCGCCAGCCGCCCGCCACGGACCTTCTCCCGGTCGCCGCGCGCCAGCCAGTGGAGCTGGGCGGCCGCGGACAGCAGGTAGGGCACGGCGGCGGTGAAGCTCGTGATCAGCACGAGGACCCGGAACACCTGCGCGGTCCCGCTGAGGTAGTTGACCAGGATCAGCACGGAGGCCAGGACGACGCCGATCAGCGCCCCGGCCCACGGCACGTCCCGGCGCACCCGGGTGAAGACCCGCGGGAAGAGCCCGTCGACGGCGGCGGCGTAGGGCATCTGGGCGCTCATCAGGATCCAGCCGTTGAGCGCGCCGACGATCGACAGCACCGCCGCGGCGGCCATCACCACGCCGCCGGCCGTTCCGCCGAACATGGCGTTCAGCGCGTCGGAGAGCGGGGCCGCCGAGCCGGCCAGTGCGGCGTGCGGAACGAGGCCGAACACCGCGACGGTGCCGAGCACGTAGACCACCGCGGAGGCCACCGTGCCCAGGACGCCCGCCCGGATCACGTTGCGCTCCGGGTTCCGCACTTCCCCGGCGCTGACCGCCGCCGACTCCACGCCGAGGTAGGAGTAGAGCAGGATCGCCGCGGCGGCCGACAGCGAGGGCAGCACGCCCTGGCCGGTCGCGTCGAACGGCCCGAAGTTGTCCGCGTGGACGAAGAACGGGCCGAGGACGGCGACCACCGCCAGCGGCAGGAACTTCAGGACGGTCGAGACGATCTGGGCGGCGGCGACGTACTCGAGTCCCGCGAAGTTCGTCAGCGCCGGCAGCCACAGGGCGGCCAGCGCGAGGAGTGCCTGCCAGCCCGCGCCGCTCGGCACCGGCAGCAGGATCTGCAGGTACCCGACGGCCGCGACCGCCAGCGCCGCGTTGCTGGTCCAGGTCATCGTCCAGTACGACCAGACCGACACGAACCCGGCGAAGTCCCCGAACGCCTCGCGCGGGTAGACGTAGAGGCCACCGGTGACGGGCGTCCGGGCGGCGAGCCGGCCGAAGAGCACCGCCAGCGCCACCGCGCCCACGGTGAGCACGGCGAGGGCGACGATGCTCACCGTGCCGTACGGCGCGACCGTCGCGGGCAGCAGGAACACGCCGCCGCCGATGATGTTGCCGGTGACCAGGCACACAGCGGTCAGCAGCCCGAACCGGCGCCGGGGCGGCTCGTCGGCGGGATTCCGGCCTGGCTGCGGGTTCATGCTCCCTCTTCCGTCGGTCCCGTGTGGACGTTCGGGATCCTACGAGCCGGGAAGAACTGCTCCCACGGACTGGGAGTGTTACGTTCGCCGGCGTGCCGAGCTCCCTCGAAACCGCGTTGTCCCGCGGCCCGGTCGTCATCGACGGCGGCCTGTCCAACCAGCTGGAGGCGGCCGGCCACGACCTGTCCGACGAACTGTGGACCGCCCGCCTCCTGCGTGACGAACCGTCAGCGATCGCCGACGCGCACGCGGCCTACTTCGCCGCCGGGGCGAGCGTCGTCCTCACCGCGAGCTACCAGGTCGGTTTCGCCGCCTTCGCCCGCCACGGCATTCCCGCTCCGGAGACCGCGAGGCTGTTGCACCGCAGCGTTTCCCTCGCCCGGGCGGCCCGGGACGCGGGACCTGATCGTCCACTGTGGATCGCGGCGTCGGTCGGCCCGTACGGCGCCACCCTGGCGGACGGTTCGGAGTACCGCGGCCGGTGGAAGTCGTGGAGCTGGGTTGCGGTCAGGCCGTAGCGGCCGCGGTACTCCGAACC
>NZ_MUMI01000671.1 GCF_002155975.1 Amycolatopsis kentuckyensis | reverse complement strand
AACCTCGTCGGCACGCCCTGGCTGCTGCACCACGCCTGGCCGGGCAGCGAACTGGTGCTGCTCGACGACGTCGGGCACACCGTGTCGGCCGCGTCGATGCAGGACGTCCTGATCGGCGCGACCGACCGGTTCGCGCTCAGGGGATGAGCAGCCCCGGCTCGCCTTCCGGGGCGAGCGCGGCTTCGGCGCGCCGGGCGCGGTTGGCCTCGGCCAGCCGCAGCCCGGTGACGCGCAGGGGGAGCCGGTCCATGTTCCACTCCGCCAGCAGCAGCGCGATCTTCGCCTGCATTTCGGTGCGCAGCCGCAGGAACGAGTCCGCCGGGTCCGCGCCCACCTCACCGAGGAGCAGCCACCACGCCCAGGCCGCCGCGCCCGCGTTGGCGACGAAGTCGGGCACGACCGCGACCCCGCGGGCCGACAGCGCGGCCTCGGCTTCCGGCGTCGTCGCCGCGTTGGCCGCCTCGACGACCACCTTGGCCTTCACCACGCTCTCGTTGTCCGGCCGGCACGAGGATGTCCGCGTCGATCCCGAGGACCGTCTCGCGCGGCAGGGAACGGACCCCGGCGGGCAGCCGGGACCGGTCGACCTCGCCGAAGCGGTCGCGCAGCTCCAGCAGCGCCGGGACGTCGAGCCCGGTGGGGTCGTACAGCGTGCCCGCGGCGTCGGCGACCGCGACCACCTTCACCCCGGCTTCGTGCAGGTACCAGGCGGCACCGCCGCCCATGGTGCCGATGCCCTGGATCGCCACCGTCGTCTCGCGCACGTCCCAGTCCCACGCCGCCGCGACGCCCAGGCACGCCTGCGCCACGCCGTAGCCGCCGACGACGTCGCCGAGCAGCAGCCCGCCGGGGACCGGCGCGTTGAGGCCCGCCTGCACCCGGCGCAGGGTGCGCGCCGGGTCGGCCGAACGGCGGATCGCCGCGTGGTACGACTGCTCCAGGCCGAGCTCGGCGAACACCGAGTCGATCAGGTGCTGCGGCACGCCCAGGTCCTCGGCCGTCACCCAGTGCGCGTCCAGCCACGGCCGCAGGAACGCGCAGAAGCGCTTCAGCACGTCGAACGCGCGCGGGTCCTTCGGGTCGAAGTCGATGCCGCCTTTGGCCCCGCCGACCGGCAGGTTGAAGGTCGCGGTCTTGTTCGCCATGCCCCGGGCGAGGTCCTCGACCTCGGTCATCGTGCAGCCGGCCCGCATCCGGGTGCCGCCGGTGGCGACACCGGAGACCAGGCTGTGCACGACCAGGTAGCCGTTCGCGCCGGTGACGGGATCGGTCCACGTGAGCCGCATCAGCGGCGGGGCGGGGGTCATCGGGCCACTCACCTCCAGGGAAGTCCGGGGCGGCCTCGTGACCGCCTTCACGAGCGTGCGCCCCCGGTGGCCCGCCCGTCCATTTAACGCTGCTGCACGATCTCGTTTAAGTTTTGTGTATGGAGCTTTCGCTGCACCGCTTGCGGATGCTGCGCGAGCTGCACCGCCGGGGCACCGTGACGGCGGCGGCCGCGGCACTGCACTACACCGCTTCGGCGGTTTCGCAGCAGCTCGCGCAGCTCGAGCGCGACGTGGGCGCGAAGCTGTTCGAACGGCTCGGCCGGCGCGTCCAGCTGACCGAGCTCGGCACCCTGCTCACCGAGCACGCCGAAGAGATCCTCGGCTCGGTGGAGCGCGCGACGCTCGCCCTGGAAGAGGCCCAGGAAGCCCGCACGGTCCGGCTGACCGCCGGGGTGTGGGCGTCGGTGGCCTCCGGCCTGCTGCCGACGGCGCTGACCGCGCTGGCCGGCGAGCACCCCGGGATCGAGGTGCGCACCCGCGAGCTGGCTCCCGAAGACACCGCCGACGCCGTCCGGGACGGCAGCCTCGACCTTTCGTTCGTCATCGAGTACTCGGACGCGCCGACGTCGTGGGACGCCGGGCTGGAACGCGCGGTCGTGGCCGTCGAGCGGCTGCACGCCGCGGTGCCGCGGGGCGCCGTGCCGTCGGGGGCGGCCGCCCTGCCCGACCTCGCCGAACACCCGTGGATCCTGGCCAGCCCCAAGTCGCACTTCGGCCGCGCGATGCGCACCGCCTGCCAGCGGCACGGCTTCGCGCCGAAGATCAACCACGAGGTCGAAGAGCAGTCGACGGCGATGGCGATGGTGGGCGCCGGGCTGGGCATCACCCTCGTGTCGGACCTCGGCCTGCGCCTGCTGCGGCCGCCCGGGATCGACGTCGTCACGCTCACCACGCCGCTGCTGCGGACGGTGTCGATCGCCTACCGGCGCACCGCCCCCCGGCGGCCCGCATTGCACCTCGTCATCGACGCCGTGCGGGCGTCGGCGGCCGAGCTCGGACTGGGTACCGAACCGGCTTTGCCCTGATCAGGGACTTCTTACGGAGTGGTGACCGCCTCCCGGAGCGCAAGATCCGCCCTGAATTTGTCGTACCCCGCGTGTAGCGTCCGAAGGCGAGAAGTTCCCACCGTTCTCTCCCACACGGAACAGGAATGGACATGCAAGCGGTGCACGATTTCCCCGAGAAGTCGGGTAGTGCGTCGAACCGCACCGCGCGGGTCCTGGCGGACCGCGCGGCCGGCGAGGCGTACGTCGCATCGGTGTGTTTCAAGCACGGACCACCCCGCCTGACCGGCGTGGAGCTGGAGTTCACCGTGCACCATGCCGACGACCCGGCCAGACCCCTCGATCCCGACGTCCTCGCCACGGCGCTGGGTCCGCACACCCCGCGGACGCTCCGCCCCGGCAGCCCCGCCTCGCCGCTCCCGGCCGGTTCACCGGTGAGCCTCGAACCCGGGTGCCAGGTCGAGATTTCCGCTCTTCCCCAGGCCTCCCTGCGTGACCTCGACGCAGCCGTGACAGCCGACCTCCGCCACCTGCGCGATCGCCTCGCCCGGCACCGCCTCGTCCTGGGCGAAACGGGCATCGACGCCCACCGCGCGCCCCGCCGGCTCCTCCACACCCCGCGCTACGCCGCGATGGAGCGCCGGTTCGCGCCGATCGGGCCGGGCGGCCTCACGATGATGTGCAGCACCGCCGGCCTGCAGGTCTGCGTCGACGCGGGGGAGTCCGCCCACC
>NZ_MUMI01000670.1 GCF_002155975.1 Amycolatopsis kentuckyensis | reverse complement strand
CCAGGAAGAACTGGCGCTGCTGATGACCCTGGAGATGGGCAAGCCGCTCGCCGAGTCCAAGGGCGAGATCGCCTACGCCGCGGAGTTCTTCCGCTGGTTCGCCGAGGAAGCCGTCCGCATCGACGGCGGCTACGCGACCGCCCCGAACGGCGCGGGCCGGTTCCTGATCACGAAGCAGCCGGTCGGGCCGACGCTGCTGATCACGCCGTGGAACTTCCCGATGGCGATGGGCACGCGCAAGATCGGCCCGGCGATCGCCGCGGGCTGCACGTCGGTGATCAAGCCGGCCGCGCAGACGCCGCTGTCGATGCTCGCCCTGGCCGGCATCCTCGCCGAGGCGGGCCTGCCCGAAGGCGTGCTCAACGTCGTCACGACGACCGACTCCGGTGGCGTGATGGAGCCGCTGATCCGCGACGGCCGTGCCCGCAAGCTGTCCTTCACCGGCTCCACCGGCGTCGGCCGCAAGCTCTTGGAGCAGTGCGCCGACAAGGTCCTGCGGACTTCGATGGAGCTGGGCGGCAACGCGCCCTTCCTGGTCTTCGAGGACGCGGACATGGACGCCGCCGTCGACGGGGCGATGCAGGCGAAGATGCGCAACATCGGCGAGGCGTGCACCGCGGCGAACCGGTTCTACGTGCAGCGCGGCGTCGTCGACGAGTTCGCGCGGCGGCTGACCGAGCGCATGCAGGCGCTGCCGATGGGCCGCGGCACCGAGCAGGACGTCGTGGTCGGCCCGCTGATCGACCAGAACGCCGTGGACAAGGTGACCGAGCTGGTCAAGGACGCCACCGACCGCGGCGCGAAGGTGCTCACCGGCGGCTCGGGTGTCGACGGGCCGGGCCACTTCTACCAGGCCACCGTGCTCACCGACGTCCCGCAGGAGGCGCGGCTGACGCACGAGGAGATCTTCGGGCCGGTCGCCCCGATCACGCCGTTCGACACCGAGGAAGAGGCCGTCGCGAAGGCGAACGACACCGAGTTCGGGCTGGTTTCCTACGTCTTCACCAGCGACCTCAAGCGCGCGCTGCGGGTCTCGGAAGCCTTGGAGGCCGGGATGATCGGGCTCAACCAGGGGATCGTGTCGAACCCGGCGGCGCCGTTCGGCGGGATCAAGCAGTCCGGGCTCGGCCGGGAAGGCGGCTCGGTCGGCATCGACGAGTTCCTCGAGACCAAGTACATCGCGGTGGCCCTGTGACGGCCTACCGCATCGCGAGCATCCCCGGCGACGGGATCGGCGTGGACGTCACGGTCGAGGCCCGCAAGGTCCTCGACCGGGCGTCGGCTCTCTTCGGTTTTTCGCTGGAGTGGACGGAGTTCGACTGGAGCTGTGAGCGGTACGCCCGGGTCGGCGCGATGATGCCGGACGACGGGGTTTCGCGGCTCTCGGCGTTCGACGGGATCCTGCTCGGCGCGGTCGGCTTTCCCGGCGTTCCGGACCACGTTTCGCTGTGGGGCTTGCTGATCCCGCTGCGCCGGGCGTTCCAGCAGTACGTCAACCTGCGGCCGGTGCGGCTGCTGCCGGGGACGACGTCCGTGCTGGCCGGGCGGAAGGCCGAGGAACTGGAGCTGGTCATCGTCCGGGAGAACTCCGAAGGGGAGTACTCGGCGATCGGCGGGCGGCACAACGCCGGCCGGCCGGACGAATTCGTGCTGCAGGAGTCGGTTTTCACGCGGGTCGGCGTCACGCGGATCATCCGGTACGCGTTCGAACTGGCCCGGACGAGGTCCTCGGCCGTCTGCTCGGCGACGAAGTCGAACGGCCTGATCCACTCGATGCCGTTCTGGGACGAGATCTTCGCCGAAGTCGCGGCGGAGTTCCCCGATGTCCGCAGTGAACAGATGCACGTCGACGCGCTGGCGGCGCGGATGGTCCAGGCGCCCGACCGGCTCGACATCGTGGTGGCGTCGAACCTCTTCGGCGACATCCTGAGCGACCTCGCGGCCGCGATCACCGGCGGGCTCGGCATGGCACCGTCCGGAAACATCAACCCATCAGGTGAATTCCCGTCGATGTTCGAGGCGGTCCACGGGAGCGCTCCGGACATCGCGGGACAGGGGATCGCCAACCCCGTGGCCCAGATCCTGGCGGCCGCGATGCTGGCCGAACACCTGGGCGAAACCGGTGCGGCGCAAGCGATCCGCGCCGCGGTGGACCGGGTGCTCGACGAGGGCCGGGTGCGCACGCCCGACCTCGGCGGCACGGATACCACAGAACGCCTCGGCACGGCGGTGGCCGAAGCGCTGGGCTGAGTTTTTGTCGGTGCCCTCCGGCACGGTGGACCACGAGCCCACCGAGGGGGAGGAGTCACCGATGTGCTTCGAGTGCGAGAACCCGGACAGATCCGGTTACCTGGAACGGCTTCGCGGCGGCGTGGCCGTACGCGGCTGGCTGGTGCAGGGAGTGGAGAGAGCGGGGCCGTACCCGCCGTGGGCCTACACGATCGGCCTGAGCGGGTACGGCGCCGCTCTC
>NZ_MUMI01000067.1 GCF_002155975.1 Amycolatopsis kentuckyensis | reverse complement strand
TGGTGGTGACGGCCGTCCCGATCGCGGGGGCGGCGTCCGAGCGGTTCGCCGCTTCGGCCGGGGCCGGGGTGTCCGCCCGGGTCGCCAGTACGACGACCGTCGCGGCCACCACGAGCAACGCCACGATCGCACCGAGCACCGCGCGTCTGGGCACCGCACCTCCCGCACCGCCGACAGTCCACAGGGGACCGCACCCGAGGGTCAGCCGGGCGGTGTGCACGCTAACACAACCGCGGCCGGTTCAGGAGACCGTCCACACCTGACTCGCGGAGCCCGTCCCGGCGAGCTGGGCGACCGCCGCACCGCTGGCCGTCGAGGATCCGGACACCCCGATCGTCAGGCCGCTGTTGATGTTCTGCAGGACGTACTGGCTGCCGGTGAGGCTGCCTACCAGATCCGCGGCCCACTGCTGGCCGGCCGCGCCGGTGCAGGTCCACTGCTGCAGCTGGACNNTGCTGGTTGGTGCCGCCGTGCGCGGGCCACTGGATGATCTTGCCGCCGGGCGCGGTGGAGGCGCCCGAAGCGTCCAGGACCATCCCGCTGCCGGCGTTCTTCAGCACGTGCGTGCCGTCGCCGGGCAGCCCCGAGTTCGCCGACCACGTCCCCGCGTCGGGGTCGAGGTTCCAGCTCGGGTACTGGCCCAGGTTGACCGTCGTGCCGCGGATCGTGAGCGGGAGCCAGATGAGCGGCGAGTTGCCCATGGCGTTGCCCGTCCAGCGGTCCCCCGCGTAGACGTACGTGGTCGCCGAGCTGCCCTGGACCGTGATGATGTTCGCGGTCTGGCTGTTGTAGGTGTTCGTGCCGGGCGCCGCGAAGTTGCGGAACGCCGACCAGGGGCCGGCGAGCGACGTCGCGGTCGCGTACACGTTGTCGTTGGTGGCCCACCCGGTCAGGTGGGAGGCCAGCAGGTAGTACGTCCCGCCGATCTTGATCACGGCCGGGGACTCGTAGTTCGGCAACGTCGCCACCGCGCTCGCCACCGACAGGTAGTCCGCGGCGAGCCGGTAGATGCGGAGGCTGCGGCCGGCGTTCTCGCTCAGCAGGTAGGCGGACCCGTCGGTGTCCTGGAACAGGCCGATGTCCCGGCTCTGGTTGCCCAGCGGCTGGAAACTCCCCCGGTAGCTGTACGGGCCGCAGGGCGTGGCGCTGGTCGCCACCCCGACCCGCTGGTCGGAGTAGCTCGTGTTGTCGATGTGCAGGTACATCACGTACGTCCGGGTGGCGGCGTTGTAGATGACCTTGGGCCGCTCGACGATGCGGTTCGGGCCGAGGTCGCCACTGCCCTGCTTGGCCAGCGCGATCCCCTGGTGAGTCCAGTTCGCCAGGTCGGTCGAGGTGTAGCAGGGGATGTCCTGGAACGCGGTGTTCGCGGTGGTCTGGCCGGTCTTGTCCTCGCCGAAGCCGTACCAGGTGGTGCCGACCTTGACGATGCCCAGGCCGTGCAGCTGCAGCGCGCGGCCGGCGGTGTCGGTGCGCGTGACGCCGAGGGTGAACGTGCTGGTCGCCGCGTGCGCCCGTGCCGCGGGCACCAGAACGCCGGCCACGACGGCGAGCAGGACGACGAGCAGAGCGAGCGGCCGGTTCGGAACCTGGGGCGGTGAGCTGGACATCAGGTGTCCTCTCCCTGGGGTATCCGGCGTCGAACCGGTTCGCTCAATGGGTCGCCCGGATGGTACGAACCCGATCGGCGGCCCGTCAACAAAGTGGTGGCGGAACGGGAAAGTTACACCGTCGCCGAAGCCGTCGAATCGGTTCGAGCGCGGCCGCTCACTGGTTGCGCAGCACGATCGCGAGGTTGTGCGCCACTTCCTCCGTCAACGGGTCCCCCGCTCCGAACGCCTTCAGTGCCGCGGTGTGCGCCGCCTGGAGGGTGACCGCGGCGGCCCGCTTGTCCCCGGTCATGTACAGCGCGGCCCCCAGCGTCTTGGCCGTGTCGATCGTGTCGGGGTGCTTCTCCCCCAGCTTCCGCGTGCGGCGGCTCAGCACGTCCCGCAGAACCGGCAGGCCTTCGTCCCACGCCCGCAGCACGGAGAGGGCGCAGCCGAGGTTGTGGCCGTACTTCAGGGTCTCCGGGTGATCCGGCCCCAGTGCCGAGACCGCCCGGTGGCGGGCTTCCCGGTGGCTGCGCGCGGACTCGGGCAGTCGCTCGCGCCGGAACTGGGCAGAGCCGAGGAGGTCGAGGACGGCGAGGGTGCCCGGGTGCTCCGGGCCGGCCTTGGTCTCGCAGTCGGCGAAGAGGGAACTCAAGCTGAGCTCGGCCGCGGCGAACTGGCCCGCGTCGAACATCGCGCCCGCGGCACGGGCCCGGCGTTCGAGGTCGGCGGGCAGAGCCGTGCGGCGCTTGGAGAACAGTCCCATCCGTGTGTCCTTTGCAGACGGTCAGCCGGCTTTGCCGAGGAGGTCGTCGAGGGACCGGCCCTCCGCCGGGCCCACCTCGGCGCCGAGGGTGACGCCGAGCTTCTCGGCCAGGTCCCGGAGCCGGAGGTCGATCGCGGCCTCGGCCAGTTCGGCGAACTCCGCCATGGTTTCCCGCAGCCGGCCCCACGCCGTGAGCAGCACTCCCGCGGCGATCAGCAGCGCCGGCCACCACAGAACACCGGGGACCAGGTACAGCAGTCCCCAGCCGGCCAGCGTCGCGGCCTCGGTGTACCGGGTGCGGACGTCGGTGATCGGGCGCCGCGCGTCTTCGTCCAGCAGCAGCCACAGCCGTGGCCACACCAGGCCGGCGCTGACGTGGTACTGCGCCCGGACCCGGACCTCGAGCAGCCGGGCCCGGTCGCCCAGCCAGGTCGGCCGCTGCGGCAGGTAGGCGGCCACGACCGGGGTGCCGGCGCGCCGCGCGGCGGCCAGCGCCCGGCTCCGCCGCGACCACCGGGACCGCTGGAGCAGTCCGCCGGTCAGGAACCGTTCCCGCAGGCACCAGCGCTGGGCCAGCCTGCCCAGTCCCCCGGCGGCGGTGCCCGCCAGGCCCGCGGCGGCGAGCGCCACGGCGGCGGTGACGACCAGCCGCGTGGGCCTGGCGGTGAACTCCCGGTCGGCCGCGGCCGACAGCCGGGTGAAGCCGAACGCGTGCCCGTGTCCCAGCACGGAGGCGGCGGCCATGACGGCGACGAGAAGCAGGCCGGGCAGCAGGATCGCGGTGACCCAGCGGTTGCCGAGCCGCTTGCCCACCTCGGTCAGGAAGCCGGTCACTTCGGCCGCATCGAGGCGTCGAAGGCCGCGCAGCGGGGCAGGTGGCCGTGCTCGTCCCGGGACGCCTCGCGGGCGCACCGGTCGAGCGGGCAGGTGTACTCCCCCGCGCCGACGCCGGGCGCACGGCCGCGGCCCGGCAGCGCCGCGATCCCGAGCGCCGGCCGGTCCGCCCAGCTGCGCGGCGCGCCGTCCGGCCCGACCGGCCCCCACTTCTTCAACGCGGTCTTCGCCGGGCCGCCCTGTTTCACCCGATCGGCGTCGCGGTCGAGCCGGTCGAGCACCCCGTTCCGGCGCGCCGCCGCCCGCAGCTCGGGCAGCAGCAGGCACCACAAGGCCAGGTGATCGGCTTCGGAGTCCACCGCGCCCCCTTCCGACGTCGGACGGTCACGGAGTCTAGCCATCCGCACTACCATCGGTGGTCAACCGGTCGCGAGGGGGCGAAGTGTTCGGGCGGCGGAAAGGCCAGGCGGACCACGATTTCGTCGGCGGGGCGTTGTGGGAGGGCAAGGGGTGGCTCGCCACCTTCGAGCAGTCCGGCGACCTCGCCGCCCTCGAGCAGGCGATCGCGGCCGGCACGGCCGCCTTCGAGCGGTGCGACCCCGCCGCGCCCGAGCGGCCCGCGACCCTGATGTTCCTCGGTGACGCGCGGATGCGGCGGTACCACGTCACCCGCTCGGCGGCGGACCTCCGGCAGTCCCTGGCGCACTTCCGCGAGCTGCTGCCGCTCGTGCGGGCCGAACAGCCCGATCTGGTCCCGTTCTCGCTGGCGGCGATCGCCGAAGGCGCGCTGCGGCTGGGCGTGCTCACCGGCGACCGCTCCCGCGTCGAGGAGTCGGTGCTCGCCACCCGCGAACTGCAGATGCTGGCCGAATCGGCCGGCGCGGTCCACCTCTACGGCCTGGTGATCGAACTGCTGGAGCGGGCGCTGGTGGCCCTGCCGGGCGATCACCCCGACCGCGCGGCGATCGGCGCGCTGCGCTGCACGGCCCTGATCCACCACATCGAGGGCACCGGCGACGCCGCCCTCCTCGGCGAAGCCGAGGAGGAGATCGACCGGGCGCTGCGCCGGTGCCCGCCGGACGACGGCAACCGCCGTCCGTTCCTGACCGTGGCGGCCGACGTCCGCCGCCTCCGGCACGACCACGAGCGGACCCGGGCCTCCCTCGACGCCTTCCTCGAGGCGGAACGTCAGGTCCTCGACGTCTACCCGCCGGGGCACCAGGTCTGGACGATCACCGTGCACAACCTCGGCCGGCTGTACCGCGAGCGCCACGAGTCCACCGGCGACGTCGCCGACCTCGACACGGCGGCGCACTACCTGCGGCAGGCCGTCGAGCACGCGCCGGACGCGGCTCTCCGGACCGCGGCGGAACGCGGGCTGGCGGAGGTGCTGGAGGCCCGCGGCCCGGTGCGGCGGTACGAGCCGCCGCCCGGTGTCACGCTGGAGTACGTCGCCGGCCCCGAAGAACCGCGGAGCACGCCCGCCGGGGTGGCCGGTGACCCGGCCGAGCTGGTGCGGCACGGGAACCGGCTCTCCCGCCTGCTCGGGGAGTACCAGCAGACCCGCGACCACACCGTGCTGGACCGGATCTGCGCCGACGGGGCGGCCCTGCTGGCCGCGTTGCCGGCGGAGCACCCGCGCCGGTGGCTGATCGAGATCCGGCTGGGTCCCGCCCTCATGCTCCGGCACGAACTCACCGGTGACCGCGCCGATCTCGACGCCGCGATCGACCTGCAGCGCGCCGCGATCGGCCGGCCCGTGGACAGCCCGGACGAGGTCCTCGAGGAGCTCGGAAACCTCGCCGCCGCGCTGGTCAACCGGTTCCTGCGGGATCGCGACAGCGCCGATCTCGACGAGGCGATCAAGCTCACCCGCCGGGGCGTGGAGCTCGACGAGGCCCACGGCACGAACAGCCTGCACATCCTGGGCAGCGCCCTGTTCTACCGGTACAGCCACCTCGGGCGGCGCCACGACCTCGACGAGGCGATCGCCGCCGACGAGCGGGCCGTGGCCGTCGCCGGGCCGCGGTACCTCGCCAACGCCCACGCCAACCTCGGCAACCGGCTGCGGCAGCGCTTCGTCGCCACCGGCGAGCCGGCGGACATCGACGCGGCGATCGGGCACCTCGACGCCGCACTGCGCCGGGAAGAGGACGTCCACGCCCGGCTGAACCTCGGCCTCGCCCTGAGCGACCGCGGGCGGACGCGCGACCGGCGCCAGGACCTCCTCGACGCCGTCACCGCGTTCACCGCGGTCCGCGCGGCGACCGGCGAACAGGCACCGCTCCACACGATCGCGCTCCAGGGCCTCGGTGAGGCCTACACCGCGCTCGGCCGTCCGGACGACGCCATCGCGGTCCTCTCGGCCCTGCCCGAGGGCCGGTCGTTCGACCGGATGCAGGCCCTGGTGACGCTCGCGGAACTGCGTGCCGGCCGCGGTGACGACGCCGGCGACGTCGCCGACCTCTACGAGCAGGCCGTGGAGCTCCTGCCGCAGCTGGTGTGGCGGGGCCTCGGCGCGACCGACCGCGCGAAGCTCGTTTCGCAGTGGCCGGGGCTCGCCGGTGACGCGGCCGCGGCGGCACTGGCCGCGGGCCGGCCCGAGCGCGCCGTGGAACTGCTGGAGCACGGCCGTTCCCTGTGGTGGAGCCAGGTGCTGGACCGGCGGACCGACCTGACCGGGGTGCGGGCCGCGCACCCCGAACTGGCCGCCCGGCTGAGCGCCGTGGACCTGGACGCCCCGGACCGGCGGGCCGCGGCGGCCGAGTGGGACGCGGTCGTCGCGGACATCCGGACCCGGCCCGGGTTCGCGGACTTCCTGCGCCCGACGCCGTTCGCGGAGCTCGCGAAGGCCGCGGCGGCCGGTCCGATCGTGCTGGTGAACGTCAGCCGGATCCGCTGCGACGCCATCGTGCTGGCCCCGGACCGCAGCCACGTCATCCCGCTGGACGGCTTGACGCACGCCGAGGCGCACGAGCGCACCCGGGCCTACCTCGCCGCGACCGCGCAGAAGGGCACCGGCGGGTTGTCGTCCGGGCCGCGGGAGCAGCTGCTGCTGGGCTACCTGGAATGGCTGTGGGACACCGTGGCCGGGCCGGTGTTCGACGAGGTCCGGGTCCCGCCCGGGGCGCGCTTGTGGTGGTGTCCCACCGGTCCCCTCGCGCTGAGCCCGCTGCACGCCGCCGGGTACCACGACCCGGACGACGAGCCCGGCCGGACCGTCTTCGACCGCGTGATCTCGTCCAGCACCCCGACGATCCGGGCGTTGCGGCACGCCCGCCGCCCGTCGCGGCCGGTCTCGCACCGGCCGCTCGCCGTCGCGTGCGAGCGGCGTCCCGGCTACGTCACCGGCCTGCCCGACCTGCCCGGCGCCCGCCACGAAGCCGGGATCGTCGACGTGTTCGCCGCCGGCTGCGCGATCTTGGCCGGTAAGGAGGCGACCGTCCGGAACGTGACGGACCGGCTGACCGAGTACTCGTGCGCCCATTTCGCCTGCCACGGCGGCACGACCCCGGACGGCGAGGCCGCGCTGTTCCTCACCGACGGCCCGCTCACCACCACCGGCATCAGCCGGCTCGACCTCGGCGACGCCCATCTGGCGGTGTTGTCGGCGTGCCACACCGCGATGCCCGACGCGGCCATGCCGGACGAAGCCGGCCACCTGGCCGCGGCCCTCCAGATCGCCGGGTTCCGCCAGGTCGTCTCGACGCTGTGGGCGATCGGCGAAGAAACGGCGGCCGCCGTCACGGCGAGCGTCTACGGGTCCCTCGCCACCCCGGACGGCACCCTCGACCCGGCGGGCGCGGCCGCGGCGCTGCACACCGCGGTCGAGCGGCTGCGGAGCGAGTCGCCCTACGAGCCGAGCAAGTGGGCGCAGTTCGTCCATTTCGGACAGTGAGCCGGGCCGGCGCTCGTTTCCCGGCGTTTCCCGGCGGCTCGGTAATCGATTTTCCGGAAACGGCGGTGACCGGCGAAATCTGTGCCGCGCAAAGTTGACTCTTACGGACGGGAAAGATCGGCGCTAGGGTCGTCCTCGCCCTGGCGACGCTCCCGCTTGCCCTTTCCGTGGAATCCGCTGAAACCCCGGCGCAGCCCGATATCCGGGTGCCGCGCGCCGTTGTCCTGTCTCCGACCGCCCGAGGACCTGATCGATGTCAGTGCACTTACCCGCCCGCTACGTCCTGCCGGTCGCCGTCGTCGTCACCGGTGCGGTGTGGTGGTGGATGACGGCCGGCGCAGCCGGGGCGGACCGGACGTTCGTGGCCTGGTACGGCGGGGTGGCCGCGGCGGTGGTGTGCGCGGCGGTCACGGTCGCCGCGCACTTCGCGCAGGCGGCGCGCCGGTACCGGGGGCGGATCGAGGCGCTGGCCGCGGAAGCCACCCGGCTGGCCGACGAGACGGTGCCCGCCCTGGTCGAGCGGGTGCGCGGCGGAGCGTCGGCGGACACCGCGCTCGCCGGAGTGCCGGACTCGGTCGACGGCGCCCACCGGCGGCTGCTGGGGACCGTCGCGCGGGAGATCAGCCGCGGCGAGCGGATGCGCGCGGCCACGATGGCGGCCTGCGCCAACGCCGCCGGCCGCGTTCAGGCACTGGCCACCAGCATGCTGGCCGACCTGCGGGAGATGGAAGGCCGCCACGACGAAACCGTCCTCGGCGACCTGCTCGAACTGGACCACAGCACCGCGCAGGCGGGCCGCCTGGCGGACAGCATCGCGGTGCTGACCGGAGCGCGGTCCGGCCGGCGCTGGACCAAGCCGATCGTGATGGAGAGCATCCTGCGCGGCGCGATGGGGCGCATCAGCGCCTACCAGCGGGTGCGGACGCACTCGACCAGCACCGTCGCGGTCGCCGGGTACGCCGCCGAAGGCGTCATGCACGCCCTGGCCGAACTGATGGACAACGCCACCAGCTTCTCCCCTCCCTCGGAGGACGTGCACGTGTACGTCGAGGAGGTGCACGCGGGGGTGGTGGTCACCATCGAGGACAGCGGGCTGGTCATGGGCCCCGCGGCGCTGGAACGTGCCGTGCGGGCGGTTTCCGCCGAGCCGCTGGACCTGACCACGCTGTCCGGGACCCGGCTGGGCCTGGCGGTGGTGGGGTGCCTGGCGCGCAAGCACGGCCTGACCGTGCACTTCCGGCCGTCCGCGCGGGGCGGCACCGGCGTGGTGGTGATGATCCCCCGGCTCCTGATCACCCAGTCCGAACCGGACACCCCGCCGGCCGTGCCGCCCGCCGAGAAGAAGCTCGCCGCCGCCCCCGAACCCGCACCCGCAGCCGCCGCGCCCGCCCCGGCTTCGTCCACAGTGGAGAGTGGGCTGTCCGGGCTGCCGCAACGGCGTCGCGGGCAGACGCTGGCGGCCGCGCCCCGGCCGGTACCGCCACCGGCGCCGAGTCCCGCACCGGCCCGTGCCGACGCCGGGGCCAGGTTCAGTGCGTTCCACGCGGCCGGCCGGGGAACCCGCCCTTCTGCTCCCTCGGAGGACAGCCGATGAACACCACGGATCACGACCTGGACTGGTTGCTGGAGAACCTCCTGAGCAAGACGCCGGGTACCCGGCACGCCCTGGTGCTGTCCAAGGACGGCCTCAAGCTCTGCCACACCCGCGGGCTCACGATCGACCAGGCCGACCAGCTGGCCGCGATCGCCTCGGGCATCCAGAGCCTCGCGTACGGCACGTCCATCGAGTTCGGCGACGGAACCGGCGGCGTGCGCCAGTCGATGACGGAGTTCCACGGCGGGATGCTGTTCATCGTGGAAGCCGGCGAAGGCGCCCACCTCGCCGTGATCGCCGCCGACGACGCGGACGTGGGCCTCATCGGCCACAACATGAACGAGCTCGTCGAGCAGCTCGGCGCGTACCTGACCGCCCCGCCCCGCCCCCAGCAGCCCACCGCGGCCGGATGACATGACCTGGGAACACCTCCACCGCGAGGACCCGGACCGGTTGTACACCGTCACCGGCGGGCGCAGCCGCGCGAACGAGAGCGCACTGGACCTGGTGACGCTGATCGTGAGCGAGGGCGATCCGGTCCCGGGCATGCAGTCCGAGCACGTCAAGATCCTGCGCCTGTGCCGGCACCCGACGGCGATGGTGGAGGTCGCCTCGGAGCTGGGCCTGCCGGTGAGCGTCGTGAAGATCCTGCTGTGCGACCTGCTCGACACCGGCCGGGTCACCGCCCGCCACCCGTCCTCGGCTCCGGCCGACGCCGATCTGCCCGATCTCGAAACCCTGAAGCAGGTACTCGTTGGACTGCAGAAGCTCTGACCAGGACGTCCGTACTCCGCTGCCGAGCACCGCCAGGGACGGGCTGAAGATCGTGATCGTCGGCGGGTTCGGGGTCGGCAAGACGACCATGGTCCGTTCGGTCAGCGAAATCCGCCCGCTCAGCACCGAGGAAACCATGACGCAGGCGGGCGTCGGGATCGACGACGGTGCCTCGCCCGGCAAGACCACCACCACGGTCGCGTTCGACTTCGGGCGGATCAGCCTGAACGAGCACATGGTGCTGTACCTGTTCGGCGCACCGGGCCAGGAGCGGTTCTGGTTCCTCTGGGACCGCCTGTTCGCCGGGACGCTGGGTGCCGTCGTGCTGGTGGACACCCAGCGGCTGGCCGATTCCTGGTACTCCATCGACCGCCTCGAACACCACGGGACACCGTTCATCGTCGCCCGCAACAACTTCGGCGAGCCGGAGCACTCCCTGGACCAGGTGCGGCAGGCCCTCGACCTGTCCGCCGACGTCCCGCTGATCGACTGCGACGCCCGTCGGCGCGACTCCAGCAAGACCGTCCTGCTTTCCCTTGTCCACCACCTGTTCGCCCTGTCCTCCGCCCGGGAGACCACGTCATGAGCACCCCTCAGCCCACCCTCGCCACGCCGTTGTCGGGGCCGCGGTTCCAGCAGACGTCCGCGGACCTCTACGCGGAGATGCGGCGCGCGCACGGGCCGGTGGCCCCGGTGCTGCTCGACGGGGACGTGCCGGCGTGGCTGGTCCTGGGCTACCGCGAAGTGCAGTACGTCGTGAGCAACCCGGAGGTCTTCGGGCGCGACTCGCGGCGCTGGAACGCCTGGGACCGCGTCCCGCCGGACTGGCCGTTGCTGCCGCTGCTGGCCTACCAGCCGACGATGATGTTCGCCGAGGGCGCCGAGCACCGGCGGCGGGCCGAGGCGCTCGACCAGGCACTCGGCGCGGTCGACCAGTTCGAGCTGGGCGCGCGGGCCCAGCAGGTGGCCGACCAGCTCGTCGACGCCTTCGCCGGGAGCGGCGAGGCCGACCTGATCACCCAGTACGCCGACGGGATCCCGCTGCCCGTCGTCGCCCGGATGATCGGCGTGCCGGACGCGGAGACCGCCGACCTGGTCCGGGACGTCTACCAGACGCACGCCGCGGGCGAGGGCGCGAACGAGGCGTACGCGCGCGTCCGGGACAAGGTGCGGCGGATGGTCGAATCCAAGCGGCGCGATCCCGGGCCGGACGTCACGTCGCGGCTGCTGGCCCACCCGGCCGGGCTCGCCGACGAGGAGATCACCGAGGACCTGCTCCACCTGATGAACGCGGGCCAGCTGCCCACGGCGTACTGGATCGGCAACACCCTGCGGCTGATGCTCACCGACGACCGCTTCGCGATGACGCTGTCCGGCGGGCGCCGGAGCGTCGGGCAGGCGCTGAACGAGGTGCTCTGGGAGGACACGCCGACCCAGAACTTCCCGGGCCGGTTCGCCGTCCACGACCTCCGGCTGGGCGGCCGGCAGATCCGCAAGGGCGACCTGCTCATCCTCGGGCTCGCCGCGGCCAACCAGGACCCGCTCGTCCGGCCGGTCCCCCAGGCCTCCACCGGCAACCAGGCGTACCTGTCGTTCAGCCACGGCGAACACCGGTGCCCGTACGCCGCCCAGGAGATCGCCAAGGTCATCGCCGAGGCGGCGATCGAGGTCCTGCTCGACCGCCTCCCGGACGTCGGGCTGGCGGTGCCGGCCGGCGAACTGGCGTGGCGGCCCTCGCCGCTGTTCCGCGGCCTGGCGGCGCTGCCGGTGAAATTCACGCCGGCCTGGTGATTCCCCCGGCTCGCGGATAGCCCGCCCGCCGGGAGCGTGGGATTCTGGCGACTCACCCAGGCGGGGAGCCGGAAATGGGCGGATTGCGGCGGTATCGCACAGTGGTGTCCGACAGCGCGTTGTGGGCGCGGTTCCCCTTCCGCGCCGGGGACATCGTGATCAGCACCCCGCCGAAGTGCGGCACGACGTGGATGCAGATGCTGTGCGCGTTGCTGGTCTTCGACACCACGGAGCTGCCCCGGCCGCTCACGGAGCTTTCCCCGTGGCTGGACGCGACCACGTACGACACCGAGGCGATCCTGGCCGGCCTCGAGCGCCAGACCCACCGGCGGTTCGTCAAGACGCACACCCCGCTCGACGGCCTGCCGTCCGCGGAGGGGGTGACGTACGTCTGCGTGGGGCGCGACCCGCGGGACGCCATGCTGTCGTTCGACCACGCGGTGGCCAACATCCACCCCGACGCCATCACCGCGGGCGGCCTCCAGGTGGTCGCGCCGCCCCCGCCGGATCCGCTCGAACGGTTCCGGTTGTGGGTGGACGCGGAACCCGCGCCTTCGTCGCCCTCCTTCGGGGTGAGCCTGGCGAACCTGGTCCACCACGTGCGGACGTTCTGGGACCACCGCGACGAGCCGCAGGTGGCGCTGTTCCACTACGCGGACCTCAAAGCCGACCTGCCGGGCGAGCTGCGTCGCCTGGCGAACGCACTGTCGATCTCCTCGCGGCGGATCGAGCAGCTCGCCGCGGCGGCGACGTTCGACCGGATGCGGAACCGGGCCGACGAGCTGGCCCCCGGGGTCGACGCGAAGCTGTGGCGCAGCAACAAGGCGTTCTTCCGGTCCGGCACCAGCGGCCAGTGGCGCGACCTGCTCGATCCGGCCGCCCTGGACCACTACCACCGCCGGGTGGCCGAGCTGGCGCCCGCGGCCGTGGCCGAGTGGCTCCACCGGGGCTGAGTTACCCACTCGCGAAGGGACTTCCGGGCAAACTTTTGTCATCACCCGATGGTGTGGTGTTAACTGGCGCGGCAGACAGAGAGCGTTTCCCCGACTCGGTTGCGACGGCACAAAGCAGTACCGGTTCGCCCCCCCCTGCCCGGAAAGGCCGTCCATGCGCGTGTCCGCCCCGCTGTCGTCCGGTCAGCAGCGCCTTTGGACCGTTTCCCAGCTGGACGGCGCGGGAGCGGCCTACAACGAGACGATGGCTTTCGCCTTGCGCGGGCCGGTGGACCGGGAGGCGCTGCAGCGGGCGTTCGACGCTCTCGCCGACCGGCACGAAGGGCTGCGGACCCGGATCGTCGTCGAGGACGGCCGTCCGGTGCAGGTGGTGGAGCCTGCCGGGCACGGGTTCCCGTGCGTGGTCACCGATGTCGGCGGGCGGCCGGGCGAGGTGGCCGAACTGCGGCGGGCCGAGGCCTTCACGGCGTTCGATCTCGCGCGCGCACCGCTGGCCCGGGCGCGGCTGCTGGCCGGGGCTGCACCCCCCGGTCTCCACGTCACCGGGGACCACCGACAGTTCCCGGACGGCGACCACCTCCTGCTGATCACCGTCCACCACGTCGTCTTCGACGGCTGGTCGCGGACCCTCCTCCTGCGGGAACTCGGCCTGCTCTACGCCGCCCACCTGAGCGGCACCGAGCCGGACCTGCCGCCCGCCCGGCCCTACCGCGAACACGCCCGGGCGCAACAAGACTGGCTGGCCGGCGCCGGTCCGGCGCCGCACGAGGCCTACTGGCGGGCGCAGCTCGACGGCGTCCCGCCGGTGCTCGAACTGCCCGCCGACCGGCCGCGGCCGGCGCGGCAGGACTTCCGGGGCGGGCGGGTGCCCGTCGAGCTCGGGCCGGACCTCACCGCGCGGCTGAAGGCGGTTGCGCGCGAGCACCGCGTCACGCTCTACTCCACCATCCTGACCTGCTGGTACATCCTGCTATCCCGACTTTCCGCGCAAACTGACATCGTTGTCGGCGTCCCCACCGCCAACCGCACGGCCGACCACCCCGACACGCTCGGGTTCTTCGTCAACACCCTGGCCGTGCGGGCGGCCCTGGCCGGCCCGCGGACCGGTGCCGTCCTGCTCAAGGAGGTCCGCGCCGCCCTGCGGGGTGCCATCGACCACGCCGAGCTGCCGTTCGAACGGGTCGTCGAGCTGGTGAACCCGCCGCGCAGCCCCGCGCACACCCCGCTGTTCCAGACCATGTTCGCCTGGGTGCCGACCCAGCACGACCTCCTGGAACTGCCCGGCGTGACCAGCACACCCCTCGACGTCGAGCACGCGCCCGCGAAGTTCGACCTCGCCCTCGGCCTCGCCGACGAGGACGGCGATGTCCTCGGACACCTCGACTACGCCGTCGCCCTCTTCGACCACGCCACCGCCGAGCGGTACGCGCGGTACCTCGTGCGGCTGCTGGACCAGCTGGCCACCCGGCCGGACGCAGAGATCACGGATTACGAGCTCCTCGACGACGCCGAACGCCGCGAGATCCTCACCGCCTGGAGCACCGGGCCGCGGCCGAACCGGCGCCCCGGCGGGCTCGTGGACCGGTTCACCGCCCACGCCGACGCCACCCCGGACGCCCCCGCGCTCGTCTGCGACGGCCGGACCCACACCTACCGCGAACTGGACCGCCGCAGCACGAAACTGGCGAACGCCCTGCGGGCCTGCGGCGCCGGCCGCGGCCGGGTGGTGGGTGTCCTCAGTGGACGGTCGGCCGACCTGGTGACCGCCGTGCTGGCGGTGCTGAAGACCGGGGCCGCCTACCTCCCGCTCGACCCCGCCCAGCCCGCCGCCCGGCGGGCCGCGATGATCGAGGACGCGTGCCCGGTGCTGGTCCTCGGGGAGGACAGCGTCCCGGACGGCGACGAAACCCGGAGACCGGCCGGCACCGAACCCGGCGACACGGCTTACGTGATCTACACGTCCGGGTCGACCGGGCGCCCCAAGGGCGTCGCGGTCACCCACCACAGCGTCCTCGCCCTCTTCGACCAATGGCTGGACCGCTTCGGCGCGACGCCCGGCGAGGCGACGTCGGCGTGGTCGAGCATCGGCTTCGACGCCTCGGTGCACGAACTACTGCTGCCCCTGACCACCGGCGCCGTGCTGCACGTCGTGCCCGAGGACGTCCGGCCCGATCCGGCGGCGCTGATGGCGTGGCTGCGGGAACACCAGGTGGTCCAGGCCTTTCTGCCGCCCGCCTACGTCCGGTGGGCCGACGAAGATCCCACGCGCCTGCACGGACTGGCGCTGCGGCAGCTGCTGACCGGCGTCGAACCACTCCCGGAGGCCGCCCTCGCCCGGTTCGCCGCGGCCCTGCCCGGCCTGCGGATCTGCTTCGGCTACGGGCCGACCGAAGCCACGCTCTACGCCACCGCGCACTTCGACCCGCAGCCACGGGACCGCCCGGCCCCGATCGGACGGCCCCTGCCCGGCTCGCGGCTGTACCTCCTGGACGAGCGGCTGCGCCCGGTCCCGCCCGGCGTCGTGGGCGAGGTCTTCCTGGCCGGTGACTGCCTGGCCCGCGGCTACCTGCACCGGCCGGGGCTGACCGCCGAGCGGTTCGTCGCCGACCCGTTCGAGACCGGCGCGAGGATGTACCGCACCGGGGACCTGGCGAGGTGGCTGCCGAGCGGCGAAGCCGAATACGCCGGCCGCCGCGACGACCAGATCAAGCTGCGCGGCTTCCGCATCGAGCCCGGCGAGGTGACGGCCGCGCTGCTGGCCGTGCCCGGCGTCCGCGAGGCCGCCGTGCTGGTGGACCGCGAAGGCGAGCCGCGGCTCGTCGCCGGCGTCGCGGGCGGCGGCCGGACCCCGCACGAATGGCGGGCCGCGCTGGCCGGCCGGCTGCCGGACTACATGATCCCGTCCGTGTTCGCCGAGTTCGACCGGCTGCCCTTGAGCCGCAGCGGCAAGCTCGACCGCGACGCCGTCCTGGCGCACGCCCGCGCGAGCGCGCCCGCGGCGGTCAACACCGCGGCTCCGCGCGACCACGCCGAGCTCGCGCTGCTGCGGATCTGGCGGAACCTGCTGCTGCACCCGGCGATCGGCGTCTCCGACGACTTCTTCGACGTCGGCGGCACGTCGATCTCGGCGATCAAGCTGGCCCACGCGATCGGCGCGGAGTTCGGCCGGGAGCTGCCGATCCGGGACGTCATCCTGCACCCGACCATCGAGGCGCAGGCCGCGCTGCTGCGCGCGGACCGCCCAGCCGAAACCGGCAGCCTGATCGAGTTCCGCCGCGGCGACGGCGCGGCCCGCGTCGTCTGCGTGCACCCGGCGGGTGGCACGGCGTTCTGCTACCTGCCGCTCAGCGGACTGCTGCCCGGCGAGGCCGGGGTGGTCGGCATCCAGTCCCCCGGCCTCAACGCCGGCGAGGCGCCGCTGCCGAGCGTCGAGGCGATGGCCGAGGAGTACCTGCGGCTCGTCGACCCGCAACCGGGGGAAACCCTGGTCCTCTGTGGACTGTCCTACGGCGGGCTGGTCGCCTACGAGATGGGACGCCGGCTCGCCGGCCGCGTCAGCGTCGTCCTGCTCGACACCACCGCCACCGACGACCCCGCCGCGAAGGCCGCGATCGAACCGGTGCCCGCGGCCGAGTTCCGCGAGAAACTGGTCCGCTTCAACGGGATGTACCCCGGAATCGAGGACGCGCAGATCGAGCGCTACCACCGCACGTACAACCACAACCGGCGGACCGCGCGCGAGTACGACCCCGGCGAGACCGCGGCGCGCGTGGTGTTCGTGCAGGCCGTCGGCGAGGACCCGGTCCCCGGCAGCGCCGAATTCTGGCGCCGCCGCGCCCGCGGCGAATTCGAGGTGGTCCCCGCGGACTGCGGGCACTGGGACATGCTGGAAAGCGACGCGCTGCCGCTGGTCGCCAAGCTCATCGCCGCCGAGCTGGCGGCCCGATGACGTCGATCGCGCGCCGCGTCCACGATCGCGCGCTGCGGCACCCGGACGCCGTCGCCGTGTCCGACGGCGACCGCCGGCTCACCTACGCCGAGCTGAACTCCGGAGCCGCGGCGGTCGCGGACTCGCTGGCGCGCCAGGGAGTCGGCCCGGGTGACGCGGTCGCCGTCGGCCTGCCGCGTTCGGCGGAACTCGTCCTCGTGATGCTGGGCGTGCTGCGCCTGGGCGCTCAGGTCGTGCCGCTGGACCGGCAAAGCCCGCCCGCGCGCCGCGACGTCATCCTCGCCGACGCGGGCGCGGTCGTCGTCTGCGACGAGCTGCCCGGCTGGACGCCGGCCGAGGCCGGGGTACCCGCCGAGCCCGCGCCCGCGTCGTTCCTCTTCTTCACCTCCGGCACGACCGGGCGCCCCAAGGGCGTCGAGGTCCGCGACGCCGGGATCCTGCGGCTGGCCGAACCCGGCTGGCTCGACATCGGCACCCGGTTCGCCTGCCTGGCCAACCCCGCGTTCGACGCGCTCAGCTTCGAGGTCTGGGTGCCGCTGCTCACCGGCGGCACGTGCGTGATCCTCGACGACGAAACCGTCCGCGATCCGCGGGCGTTCGCCGACGCGCTCGTCCGGGAACGCATCGACACGATGTTCGTCACCGCGACGCTGTTCAACGCGGTCGCCGAGACCGTCCCCGGCAGCTTCGCGACCGTGCGCCGGGTCGTCATCGGCGGCGAGCAGCTCAACGCCCCGCTGATCCGCCGCTGGTACCGCGCCAACCCGGACTCGCCGACGCGGCTGCAGAACGGCTACGGCCCGACCGAGACGACGACGTTCGCTCTCAGCTACACCATTCCGCGCGGCTTCGACGGCGACGTCGTCCCGATCGGCCGCCCGCTGCCGGGCACCGGCGCGGTCGCGGTGACGCCGGACGAGCGCGTGGCCGCCGAAGGCGAGGTCGCCGAGCTCTACCTCTCCGGGGCCGGTGTCGCCCTCGGCTACCGCGGGCTGCCCGCGGAGACCGGGCAGCGGTTCGTCCGGCTGCCGTGGCTGGACGAGGGCCGCGCGCGGTTCTACCGCACCGGCGACCTGGTCCGCGTGCTGCCGGGCGGGCGGTACGCCTACGTCGGCCGCACCGACCGGCAGGTCAAGGTGCGCGGGTTCCGGATCGAGCCCGGCGAGCTGGAGCAGCGGCTCCTCGCGCACCCGGCCGTCCGGCAGGTCCACGTGGCCGTGCGCCGCGCGGCCACCGCCGAGCTGCTCGCCTTCGTCGTCGCCGACGACCTGTCCTTCGAGGCGTTCGAAGCGCACCTGGCCGAGACCGTGCCGGCCTACATGCACCCGCACCACGTGTTCCGCGTCGGCGAACTGCCCCGCAACGCGAACGGCAAGGTCGACGAGACCGCGCTCCTGACCGGCGGGTTCCCGGCGTGGCGGCCGGACACCGGCGGGGAGGCGACCGCGTGGGAACGCGAAGTCCTGGACGTCGTGTCGGAGACTCTTGACGTGCCGGACCTCCATCCCGGTGACACGTGGCTGCGGTCCGGCGGCGACTCGCTCAAGGCGCTGCGGCTGCGGTTCGCGATCCGGGAACGCTGGGGCGCGGACCTCGCCCCTTCGGTGGTGCAGCGCGGGACCTTCGCCGACCTCGCCGCGGCGATCTCGGGGGCGGGACGCGCGGCCTACCCGGAGCCGGGGGCACCGGCCACCGCGACCACCGCACCCGCCACCAGCGAACAGCAGCGGCTTTGGCTGGTGCAGCACCGGAACCCCGCGTCCACGGCGTACCACGTGCCGCTCGCGTTCCGGATCACCGGTGACCCGGACATCGAGGCGTTGCGCCGGGACGTGCGCGGGCTGGTCGAGCGGCACCCGGCGCTGCGCACCGCGTTCGAAGCCACCCCCGACGGCCTGCGACAGGTGACGAAACCGGCGTACGACCCGTGGGCCGAGCCTTCCGGCGACTTCTTCACCGCGCCCTTCGACCTCGCCTCGGGCCGGCTGCTGCGCGCGGCCTGGCGCCCCGACAACACGTTCTTGCTGTGCCTGCACCACATCGCGGTCGACGGCTGGTCGCTCAACGTCCTGTTCCGGGAGCTGTCCGGCGCCGCACCGCGGCCGGACGCGCGCACCCCACTCGACTTCGCCGCCTGGCAGTCGCGCTGGTTCGCCTCCCCCGGCTATCGCGCCCAGCTGACCGGCCGGTCCGACGATGCCGAGCCGCTCGGCGAAGCGTCCCTGGCCGGGCGGCTGCACACGACCCGCATCGATCGCGAGCGCGTCGACGCATGGGCGGCCGAGCTCGGCCTGACCCGCTTCCAGCTGCTGCTCGGCGTGTTCGCGTGGAGCCTCCACGCGGTGACCGGGCGGACCCGGCCGCGGATCGCCGCGCCGGTGGCGAACCGGCCGGTGCGGGAGTTCGAAGACAGTGTCGGCATGTTCGCCAACACCGTCCGGCTGCCGCTGTCCGTGGACCCGGACGAGGACCTGGCCGGCCAGCTCCGCCGGCTCGGTGCCGCGGCGGGCGCGGCGCTGGACCACCAGGACGTCGCGTTCGCCGACCTCGACCCCGGCTACGCGGCCTTCGACTACCTGTTCGTCCTGGAGAACACCGACTTCGGCGCGTTGCGGCTGCCCGGCTGCTCGGTCAGTCCACAGTGGATCGAGGCGGCCGAGGCGAAGTGCGCGCTCACGCTGTCGGTGGTGGAACGGCCGGACGGCTTCGACTGCCTGTGGGAGTACGGCGAAGGCCACTTCACCGAAGCCGAGGCGACGGCCCTCGGCGACGTCTTCGACCGCGCCCTGCACGGCGACACCCGGACCCCGGACCGCCGTGACCACGGCCGTGGTGCCGACGCCGAGCTGGCGTGGGAAACCGTGGCCGAAGGCTTCGCGCGTCAGGTCGCGCGGACACCCGGCGCCCCGGCGCTGACCGGCGACACGACGCTGACCTACGCCGAACTGGACGCGCACGCGGCCCGGCTCGCCGCCACCCTGCCCGAGGACGCCACCGACGTCGCACTGTACTTCCGGCCGTCGGCCGAGCACGTCGTCGCGCTGCTGGCGCTCGCGCGGCTGAACATCACCGCCGTCCCGCTGGATCCCGCGTACCCGCCGGAGCTGCTGCGCGCGATGCTCGACCGGGTCCGGCCGCGCTGCGTCCTGCTCGCGCCGGGGGAAACGTTCGAGACCGGCATCGAGCGGCGGTTCGTCACGCTCACCGGCGGGCCGGTGCCGGACGTCCCGGCCCGGCACGCCGGACGCCCGCTCTACACGCTGTTCACCTCCGGCTCGACCGGCGCGCCGAAGGGCGTGCGCGTCCCCGACCGCACGCTGGCCAACCTGCTGCAGTGGCAGGACGCGCCGCCCGCGGCGACCCAGCAGTTCTCCATGCTGTCGTTCGACGTGTCGTTTCAGGAAATCTTCACCACCCTCTGCGGCGGCGGCCGGCTGCACCTGATCCGCCCGGAGTGGCGCCACGACATCCCGGCGCTGCTGGCCCAGCTGGACACCGCCGGCATCGAACGGATCTTCCTGCCGTACGTGGCGCTGCAGCTGCTCGCCGAGCACGGCGTCCGGCTGGGGCGGTACCCGGCGCGGCTGCGGGACGTCATCACCGCCGGCGAGCAGCTGGTGTGCACGCCGGCGATCCGCCGCTGGTTCGCCGGGCTGCCCGGCGCCCGCCTGCACAACCACTACGGGCCGACCGAAACCCACGTCGTCAGCGCGCTGACCCTCGACGGCGATCCGGCTTCGTGGCCCGATCGGCCCGCCATCGGCCGCCCGGTGGCGAACGCGGTCCTGCGCGTCGCCGACGCGGCGGGCGCGCCGCTGCCGCCGGGGCAGGCCGGCGAGCTGCTCATCGGCGGGCTCGCGGCGAACCGCTGCTACCTCGGCGACGCGGCGCCGGAGAAGTTCGCCGAGCTGCCGGAGCTGTACTACCGCAGCGGCGACCTCGCGCACTTCGACCGCGCCGGGCTGCTGCACTTCGACGGCCGGGCCGACCGGCAGGTCAAGATCAGCGGGCACCGCCTCGAACTCGGGCAGGTCGAGGCGGCGCTGCTGCGGCACCCGGACGTCGTCAACGCGGTCGTCGCCGTCGAAGACACGCGGCTGACCGCGTTCCTGGAGTGCCGCCGGACGCCGTCGGCCGCGGAACTGGCGGATTTCCTGGTGCCGCTGCTGCCCCCGCACGCGCGGGTGGACCGGTTCCGGGTGGTCGACGTCCTGCCGCGCACGCCGAGCGGGAAGCTCGACCGCGATGCCGCGCCGCGGACGCCGGGCACGGACCTCCACCGGACGGCCGTCCGGCCGTCGAGCGAGCTGGCGGTGCTGTTCGAGGAGGTGACCGGGGCGCCGATCGGCCCGGACGAGACGTTCTTCGCCGCCGGCGCCAGTTCGCTGTCGCTGATGCGGTTCCACCTGCGCTGCGCGGAAGCCGGGTACCGGTTCACCGTGGCGGACCTCTTCGAGCACGTCACGCTGCGGGACCTCACGCGGCACCTGGAAAGCGGCCCGGCCGCGGCTTCGTCGTCCGCCCGGGCCGCTTTCCAGGTGC
>NZ_MUMI01000669.1 GCF_002155975.1 Amycolatopsis kentuckyensis | reverse complement strand
GCCGGATGATGATCTGCTCGCAGGCGCCCTTCCCGAACAGCGCCGCGCTGTTGCCCGCCAGGGACAGCAGGCCGCTGTCGATCGCGGCGAGCTTTTCGGCTTCGGCTTCGGCGACCGAGTCCGACGCGGTGAGGGGGAAGCCGTCCACGCTCATGATCAGTGCGTGGCTGACGCCGTGCACCTTGCGCACGAAGTCGTCGAGCAGCCAGGCGAAGTTCGCCGTGGCCGGGTGGGGCGCGCTCACGGGGCGGTTCCTCCGGGCGTCTCGTCCTGGCGGGTGCGGTTCTCCGCGAGCGCGGCCTGCTCGCCGTCGGCGAACGCGCCGAGGTCGGCGAGCAGCTGCGCGTGCCCGGCCGTGTCCCCGGACGGCGGCGGTGGCGCGGGCGGCGGTTCCGGCGCGGCCCCGCGGATGCTGCCGGGCACGCGGCGCGGCAGGCCGTTCGCCGTGGTCCCGCCGACGGTCCCGTCGACCGGACGGGGCCGCGGGCTGGGCTTGCGGGACGCCGGCGGCTCCGGCGCCTCGCGCGGGAAGGTGCCGGCACGGCGGCGCGGCAACCCGCCGACGGTGGCCGGCTCGCGGCCGGCCCCGGTCTCGGCCGGTTCGCCGGTGGCGGTGCCATCCGGGGCTCCGCCCCGCGCCGGGGGCTCCGCCACCCGGACCCCCGGACCGAAGGCAGCGCCATCCGGGGCTCCGCCCCGCGCCGGGGGCTCCGCCACCCGGCCGAAGACAGTGCGAGTGCCCGACCAGGCGTGTTCGGCGAGCTCGGTGACGATGCCGGTCGGCAGCAGCACGGTGGCGACCGTGCCGTGCGGGCTGCGCCGGTCGAGCCGCACGGTGACGCCGTGCCGGGCGGCCAGGCGGGCGACCACGGCGAGCCCCATGTGCCGCGCCGAGGCGTCGTCGAGGTCGCCGCCCGCGGCCAGCCGCGCGTTGAGGTCGCCGATGCGGTCGGCGGGGATGCCGATGCCCTCGTCCTCGATCCGGACGAGCACGCTGCCCTGCTCGGTCAGGTGCGCGCTCACGTGCACCGGCGAGCTCGGCGAAGACTGGTTGGCGGCGTTGTCGAACAGCTCCGCCAGCACCCGGCCCAGGTCTTCCGCGGCGAAGCCGACGACGCCGAGGTTGACCACGCGGCCGATGGTGATCCGCGCGTAGTGGTTGATCGACGACATCGCCTCGCGCATGAGGTCGAGCACCGACGTCGCGCGGGCGGCGTCGCCCGCGGTGTCCTGCCCGGCGAGCACGCGCAGGTTCTCGGCGTTGCGCCGCAGCCGCGTGGCGAGGTGGTCGAGCTGGTAGAGCTCGGCGAGGCGGTGGTGGTCCTCCTCCCCCGCCTCCAGCTCTTCCAGCCGCGCGAGGAGCTGGTCGAGGAGGTTGAGATCACGCAGGGACACGCTGGCGCAGATCTCGGCCAGCACGCCTTCGCCGGACGGCGCCGCCACCGGCTCCGGCCGGGTCAGCTCCACGAACGCCGGCCCCGCCGCGGGTGCGTACCCGGGGTGTTTCGGAGGCGCGGTGAGGAACTGCGCGGCGGCGACGCGCGAGCGGTCCAGCAGGACGCGTGATCGATCCAGGAGTTCCCGGGCCCGGCTCGCCATGTGGTCCCACTTCTTCCTTGATCGCTTGGTGCAACGACGGTGCTGCGCCGACCCCCGGCGGCGATGCGGGACATGCAAGCAGAAAGGTTCGTGGGATGTCCACAGCCGGTCCCCGCGCGATCGCCGTGCGTGATCATGATTTCGGAGCGTCGCCGCTGGTGAGCGCAGTGGATTAGGCCATTCGGTTCAATTTTGCAAATTGCGGCCCGCAACAGAGCGCACACGGCCGCCGAACGCGCAGCTGGGACAGGCCCTGCCCGCGAAATCCCAGGTCGTGCCCGATTCGTCCCAAGTTTGCGGGCCGCGCACTTTTTTGCGTGGCACGCAAGTTTTTCGCTACACTCTGCACATGCCGCCGGAAGAACCACCGAAGCTGACCCTGCGCGAGCGGAAGAAGCGCGAGGCCCGCCGGGCCCTCGCGCAGGCCGCCCTGCGGCTGACGCTGGAGCGGGGGCTGGAGAACGTCCGGGTCGAGGACATCGCCACCGAGGTGGGTGTCTCGCCCCGGACATTCAACAACTACTTCTCCAGCAAGGAGCAGGCGGTCTGCTCGGTCGTCGCCGACCGGCACGAGGGGATGCGCGAAGCCCTGCTCGCCCGGCCCGAGGGCGAGCCGCTCTGGGAATCCGTCAAGCAGGCGGTGCTGGAGCAATATTCGCGTGAAGGCGAACCCGATCGCGCGTATGTTGCGCGTATCCGGGAGCTGATGGGCCAGCTCGTGCTGCGTGGCGAATTCCTGAACGCCCACGCGGCGGTCGAGCGGGTCCTCGCCGAAACGATCGCGAAACGGGTGGGCGGTGTGGACCACCTGCTGTGCCGGCTGATGGCCTCCTCGGTGGAAAGCGCCGTTCGCGTCGCCTTCGTGAACTGGTTCACCGAAGACGAGCCGCTCCTGCCGACGCTGGAGCGGCTGCTGGACGAGCTGGCCGCCGGGATGCCGACCCT
>NZ_MUMI01000668.1 GCF_002155975.1 Amycolatopsis kentuckyensis | reverse complement strand
AGCTGGACGCCGACGCGGCGGGTCAACGCCGCGTCGGCGTCCAGCTGCAGGAGGGCCAACTGCCCGCGAAGCTGCGGGTCCGCGAAGCCCTGGAGCTGTTCGCCTCCTTCTACGCGCAGCCGGCCGACATCGACGTCCTGCTCGACCAGCTCGAACTGCGCGACCACGCCACCAGCTCCTTCGGGAAGCTCTCCGGCGGCCAGAAGCAGCGCGTCTCGATCGCGCTGGCGCTGGTGGGCCGGCCCGAACTGGCCATCCTCGACGAGCTGACCACCGGGCTCGACCCGCACGCCCGCCGCGAAACGTGGCGGCTCGTCGAAGGCGTCCGGGCCACCGGCGTCACGGTCCTGCTGGTCACCCACTTCATGGACGAGGCCGAGCGCCTCTGCGACCGCGTGGCGATCTTCGACGCCGGGCGCGTGGTCGCCACCGGCACCCCGACCGAGCTCCGCGCCGCGGCCGGAGCATCCACTTTGGACGACGCGTTCGTCTCGCTGACCAGGAGCGCCCGGTGAACACCTTCGCCAAGATCACCGCCACCGAAACGAAACTCTTCCTCCGCTCGCCGTTCATGGCCGCCGGCGGCCTCGTGGGGCTTGGTCATGCCCGGGATGGCGCCGATGGCGAGCAGCAGGACAGGCGGTAGCAGCAGGCCGCCGGCGGCCATGAACGGCGAGCGGAGGAAGAG
>NZ_MUMI01000667.1 GCF_002155975.1 Amycolatopsis kentuckyensis | reverse complement strand
GTCGCCGCGGCCGGGTCTCCGGTCGAAGTGTCGGTGGTGGAGCTGCGCGACATCGCCTTGGACATCACGAAGAACCTGCTGACCGGGTTTCCGGGCCCGGAGCTGCGCACGGCCATCGCAACGGTGACCGGTGCGGACGCGCTGATCGCGGTGACACCGGTGTTCACGGCCGGGTACAGCGGGCTGTTCAAGTCGTTCTTCGACGTGCTGGACGCGGATTCCCTGGTGGGCAAGCCGGTTCTGCTCGCGGCGACGGGCGGGACGGAACGGCATTCGCTGGTGCTGGACTACCAGCTGCGGCCGTTGTTCGGGTACCTGAAGGCGGATCCGGTGGCCACGGGCGTGTACGCGGCTTCGTCCGACTGGGGCAGCGGTGAGGCTTCGGGCGCGCTGCAGCGGCGGATCGAGAAGGCGGGGGCCGAGCTGGCTTCGTCGGCCGAGGGGCGGGTTTCCGCTTCGGGGGAGCCGGATTTCGTTCCGTTCGAGCAGCTGCTGGCGGCCGAGTAAGGCCCGCGGGGCGGGGTCACGGGTGGTGCACCCGGTACCGGAGATGCGTGACCCCTTGCCCCGCCACGACTTCCACCTGCTCCAGCTCGGACTTCCCGGTGCCGAGGCTCCCGAAGTACCGCACCCCGGCACCGAGCAGCACCGGAACCAGGTCGATCCGCAGCTCGTCGAGCAGCCCGAGGTGCAGGCACTGCTGCGCGATCGACGGCCCGGAAACGCCCACCGTGCCGTCGCCGGCCGCCTTGGCCCGCTCGACCGCGCTCGCGACGTCCGGGCAGAACTCGAAGGGGGCCAGGTGGCCCGCGGGCCAGTCCGCCGGTGGCGGGCGGTGGGTCACGACGAACGCCGCGCCGCCGCCCGGGGGACGTCCGCCCCAGCCGCGGGTGTGGTCGAACACGCGGCGGCCGCACACGAACGCGCTGTGCCGCACCGAATCCAGGAACGTGCTCAGGTACTCCGCGCTGGCCGGCGCGACGCGGAACGTCATCGGGTAGCCGACCATCGGCAGCTCGACGTCTCCGGCCCGGTACCAGTCGAAGAGCGGCCCGACGTCGTCGTCCGGCCGGGCCACGAACCCGTCGAGCGACATGCAGAAACTCGCCACCACTCCGGGCATGGCCCGCACCTCCTGGTCAACCGAATGGTTTATCAACCGATGGGTTGATTAAAGCACGGGAAGGTGCCGAAAGTAAGGGGCCGACCCGTTCGTCCGGCAGGAGCGCCCGCCACCCCGCGCTGCCTACCTTCAGCGCCATGACCAGGCTCCTCCTCGTACTGGCGGTCCTCCTCCTGACGACTGCGCCCCCGGCTTCCGCGGCCGCGCCCCGGGACATCGACGGCTACGTCCGCGCCTACCTGGACCACACCGGCCTCCCCGGGGCCGCCGTGGCGATCACCCGCGGCGACGAAGTGATCCGGACGGCCGGCTACGGCCACGACGCCGCGGGCACCCCCCTGACCGCGGGAACCCGGCTGCCGATCGCGTCCGTGAGCAAGTCCATGACGGCGTTCGCGGTCCTCCGGCTCGCCGAGACGGGCCGGCTGGGACTGGACGAGCCGGTGACCCGCTACCTGCCGGACTTCCGGCTCGCCGACCCCCGTGGCGCGCGGATCACCGTCCGGATGCTGCTGGACCAGACGTCCGGGATGGCCGACTCCGCCTTCCCCGACCTGAGACTGCCGCAGCCGCACACCCTCGCCGAGGCCGTCGCCCGGCTGAAGGACGCCGGACTCGCCGACGAGCCGGGTGCCCGGTTCCACTACCACAACCCGAACTACGAGGTCGCCGCGCGGATCGTCGAGGTCGTCGCCGGGCAGCCGTTCGCGGCCCACCTCGCCGGGCACCTCTTCGGGCCGCTGGGAATGACCGCCACCACCTCCGCGGACGCGCCGCCGGCCGGGACCGAGGGGTACGTCCGGGCCTTCGGGATCGAGGTGCCGGTGTCCGAACCGGACTGGTTCACCGGCGGCAGCCACGGCGTGGTCAGCACCGCGGAGGACCTGGCGAAGTGGCTCCGGGCGCAGCGGGACGGCGGTGGCGTGCTGACCCCGGCCTCGGTCCGGAGCGCGCACACGCCCGCGCCCGGACGCGACTACGCGCTGGGCTGGCGCGTCCGGGACGGGAGAGCCACCCACACCGGCGAACTGTTCACCCACACCGCGGCGCAGGTGCTGCTGCTCGGCGGGTACGGCATCGCCGTGCTCGCGAACACCGGGCTGGCCCTGGACAACGACGCGGAGCTGCTGGCCCAGGGCCTCGCGAGCCTGCTGGAAGGCGGCGCGCCGGAGCCGGCCCTGCCCGCCGGGGTGGTCGCCGACCGGGTGCTCGGCGCGCTGGCGCTGGTCGCGGTGGGCCTCGCCGTCGCCGGCGTCCGCCGGGCCGGGCGGAAGCCCGCGTGGTGGCGGGTCGTGCCGCCGCTGCTGCCGCTGGTCCCGCTGGTGTTCCTGCCGCAGCTGCTCGGCTGGGTATTCGGCGGCCGGCGGGGTACCTACGGTCAGGTGCTCTACGTCTGGCCGGGGCTCGTGGCCGCGCTCGGCGTGGTCGCGCTGGCGGGGCTGACCGTGGCCGTGGCCAGGGCACGGGCCCTCGTGAGTGGCACGCGAGGCCGCGACCAGGAACAATCGGACGGGACGAGGGGAGACGCCCAGTGGGCATCGGCAAACAGACGAAGCGGGTCCTGATCACGGTGGCGGGGGCCGTCCTGCTGCTGGTCGGGGTGCTGCTGCTGGTGCTGCCCGGCCCCGGGCTGCTGCTGGTGCTCGCCGGGTTGCTGGTGCTCGCCTCGGAGTTCCCGGCGCTGGAGAAGTACGTCGACCCGGTGCGCGACCGCGCGATGAAGGCGGCCGAGGACAGCGTGTCGTCGCCGCTGCGGATCGCCGGGTCGGTGCTGGCCGGGCTGGCGCTGCTGGCGGCGGGGATCGTCTGGGCCACGGTGCGGTGGCTGCCGTTCAGCGGCTGGAGCACCGGGTCGAGCCTGATCCTGTCCTCGGTGATCCTGTTCGCGCTGCTGGGCTGGAGCTACCACCGGGTCAAGTCGCGGCGGGAGGCCGGGACGAAGGCGTCGACCGATCGGTAGCCTCGGCGCCATGAGCGCCGGATTCCAGCGCGCCCGCCGTCCCGAGCAGGTCGAGGCGCGCCGGCGGGCCATCCTCGCCGCCGCGCGGGAGCTGCTCGCCGAGCGCCCGGTCGCCGACATCAGCCTGCGGGAGCTCAGCTGCCGGGTCGGGCTGGCGAAGTCCAACGTGATCCGGTACTTCGACAGCCGCGAGGCGATCTTCCTGGAGGTCCTCGACGGCGCGTGGACCGCTTGGCTCGACGACCTCGAAGAGGCGCTCGGCGAACCGGGGCCGGCGGAGCCCGGCTTCGCGCGTGAGGAACGGATCGCCGGGACGATCGCGGCGACGCTCACCGGCCGCCGCGTGCTGTGCGAGCTGCTGAGTTCGATGGCGCCGGTGCTGGAGCGCAACATCCCGGTGGAGTTCGCCCGCAGCTTCACCCGCCGGGCCGCGGCGAACACCGAGCGGCTGGGCGAGCTGGTCCGGGTCCGGGTGCCGGAGCTGCCGCCCGGCGCGGCCCGGCACTTCGCCCGCGGGGTCGTCGTCCTGCTGTCGGGCTCGTGGCCTGCCGCCCAGCCGACGGCGGCCGTGGCGGCCGTCGAGCGGGGGGAGGCGTTCGCGCTGGCGGAGGGGCTCACGAACCTGCTGGCGGGGCTGGTCGCCCGGCAGTGACGGCCACCCCGGCGGGTGGCCGTCACAGCCGTCAGACCGCGCGCACCCCCGGCTTCGCCGCCGCGCCCGCGTCCGGGTCGACGTAGAAGACCGTGGACGACGTGTCCGTGCGCTGCCCGGCCGCGTTGGCACTCCACGCTCGCAGTGACGACCAGAGCTTGGTCTCGGTCGCCGGTGCGGTGAACTCGAACGTCCCCGTACCGTCCGCGCCCGGCCGCACCGCCACTTCCGGTCCGCTCTCGCCGCCGATGGCGAGCTGGTAGCCGTACGCGGCCAGCCCCGGCTGGACCGGCGTGAGCGTGCAGTGGACCACCTGGCCGGGCCGGGCGTTGCCGGTCAGGTCACAGGTGAGCGGCGGCGCCGCCGACTTCGGGGAGAAGGAGTAGTACCCCGGCTTCGAGACCGAGCCGTCGGCGAACGTGCTCGTCACGGTCAGGTACTGCGTGTCCGTGCTGAGCGGCGTCAGGACGACGCTCGCCGTGCCGTCCGGGCCCGCGGGCACGGTGCCCTCCGCGCCCCGGTAGTGCGCGTACGTGTAGCTCACGACGCCCGGCAGCGGCGAGGAGAACGTGAACGTCCCCGGCGTGGTGACGTAGCCGCCGACGCAGCACGAGGGGAAGTCGGTGCTCGTCACCACCGGGCCGTTCGTGGCCACCGGGACGTACGTTTCCTTCGTCGCCGACACCAGCCCGGCCGCGGTCGTGGTGTGCGCGGCGAGCCAGTGGCTGTACGGCGTTTCCGGCACGATGGTGACCTGCGCCGTGCCGTCCGGTCCCACCGGGACCGTCACCGGTTCGCCGTTGTCCCAGTCGTAGGTGAACGACGTCGACCCCGGCAGCGTGGCGTGCAGCGTGAACACGACCGGCCTGCCGACCATCGCGTCGGCGGGCACGTCGATCACCGGCAGTCCCCGGTCGATGTCGAGTCGGCCGCCACCGGGGCCGGACAGGTTCCCGTTGGTCATCCGGGCGCGCACGCTGACGTCGTAGGACCGCGTGACGTCGGTCGGCGTGACGGTGATCGCCGCGGTGCCGTCCGGGCCCGCGGGCAGCGTGGTTTCGGGCCCGTCGTCGATCTTGTAGACGTACTCGGTGGCGCCGTCGGTGCCGTGCGGCCCGAACGTGCACCGCCGCGTCTCGCCGAGGAAGGCCCGCGCCGGTGTGCAGGTCATCGTGGGACCGTTGCGGGCCACGAAGAACCGGTAGGCACCGGACGGCCCGGTGTTCCCGGCGGCGTCGACGCCGCTCGCGGACATGTTCATCGGCCCGTCGCTGCGCGGGGTGTACCGGACCGTCGCCGTGCCGCCGGGCCGGTCGGCCGCGACGTAGCCGCTGTCGGTGTACCCGGCCTCCCACCGGAAGCCGACGATCTGGGGGTCGCCGCCCGCGTCGAGGGTGAAGTCGCCGGGAATGCCGATGCCGCCCTTGCCGGGAACCTCGTACACGTAGTCGGTCGAGGTCACCGTGGGCGCCGTCGCGGGGGCCGTGAAATCGGTGGTGAACCGGCAGATCTCGCTCCACGCACTGGTGGCGAGCGAGTCCTTCGCGCGGACCTGCCAGGCGTAGGTGACGCCGTCGGCGAGCTGTGCGTCCGGGTCGTAGTACGCCTCGGTGCCGTTGACGTAGGAGTCGATGCCGGTCGCGCGCCGGTCCGGGTGGTCGACCGGCCACCAGGCGAACTCGGCGGAGAAGCTGTAGTCGTCCGGATCGCGGGTCTGCGCCGACATCGCCGCGCCCCCGCGCTGGACCAGCGGGGTTTCCGCGCAGGCGTGCTGCCCGGCCTTCAGGTTCACCGGCGTCGTCGGCGGGTGGTTCTTCTGCATGCTCACCGACAGCACGGGCCGGTAGGTGCGGCCGAACCGCGGGAGGTACTGCTGGTCGTCGGGCAGGCGCAGGACCAGTGTCAGGGCCGGGCGGCCGGCGTCGATCGCCTGCTGCAGCACCGTTTCCGCGTCCCAGCCGACGAACTCGGCCGGGCACTCGGCGGGATCGCTCCGGCCGGGCAGCGCGCCCAGCTCCCGCGGCTGGTCGGCCCACGTGGGCGCCTTCTTCGCCGGCGCGGTCACCCGGAGTTCGGTGCCGCGGGGTGCGGTGCAGTCGGCGACCGCGGTCTCCCCGGTGGTCAGCCGCGCGTCGAGCACCTTGGCGCCGCGCAGGCCGGAGAGGTCGAAGGTGAAGTAGGACTTCGTCACGTGCTTCTTGTGGTCGGCCGCGACTTTCGCGCCGATCGGCGCGTCCCCGGCCGGGTTGGCGAACGCCGTCTTCGGCGCGGCCGAGTCGACGTAGGACCAGGACGACGACCGGAGCGTCAAGTACTCCGAGGCCGCCGCCGGAACGGCCGTGCCGGCCACGAGCAGTGCCGCCGTGGCGGCGATGGTGATCGCTTTCGATCTTGCGGAGCCCAAAAGGCTCACCCCCTGCGGATGCGATGACCCGGGGACCGCGATCGCGG
>NZ_MUMI01000666.1 GCF_002155975.1 Amycolatopsis kentuckyensis | reverse complement strand
CGTGCAGCACCTCGCGCGCGGCGCGGCTGACCTCGCTGCGCAGCCGCATGGCCGCGGCCGGGCCGCTGCGGCGCAGGTCGAGGTAGCGGTGCTTGAGCCGGACCTCTTCGCCGACGTCGACGCGGTCGTCGATCGGGAACGGCAGCGGCGCGGACTCCGAGAGCACCTCGAGCTGGGTCGCGAGGACCTCGATCTCGCCGGTGGGGATCTCGGCGTTCGCGTTGCCCTCGGGGCGCTTCGCGACCTCACCGACGATCTTCACGCAGAACTCGGAGCGCAGCGCGTGCGCGCGCTCGGCCATCTCGCCTTCGCGGAAGACGACCTGGGCGACGCCGCTGGCGTCGCGGAGGTCGATGAAGATGACGCCGCCGTGATCGCGCCGCCGGGCCACCCATCCGGTGAGGGTGACGGTCTGTCCGGCCTGTCCGGCACGCAGGGTGCCGGCGTTGTGAGTGCGGAGCACTGCGACTGCTCTCCTTCGACATGGGGTGGTTCTCGCTGCTTGGAAAGGCTAACGAACCTCCCAGCCTACGATGTCGGCAGGCTTGCCCGGCGCAGCGGGTCGGACCGGCGGACTAACCAGGCAGTCCATAAGCACAGCGGACTAACCAGGCAGTCCATAAGCACAGCGGACTAACCAGGCAGTTCATTGCGGCCCCGAGCGGCCGCGCTCCGGTGCTCAGAGGACGTACTTGGGCCGGGTCTCCAGCGCCGAGACCAGGCGGTGGGCCTGGGCCAGGTAGGCGGCCACCTGGTAGATGCGCCCGCCCGGGTGCGCCACCAGCCAGCTCGCCGCCGCGGTGGCGGAGGCGAAGAACGGCTGCCCCGCGCAGGCGACCGCGTCGACCCCCTCGAGCCCGAACCCGAGGTCGACCGCCGCGACCACCGCGGCAGGCGGGTCGACCAGGAGGATCCCCCGGGGCACCAGTTCGATGCGGATGCGCGTCCCGGTGACCGGGCAGACCGCCGCCGCGTGGACGCGCTCGCCGGTCGCGATGGCCAGGAGGAACATGTCGACCGTGCCGTCCGGGCCCGCGCCGAGCGTGCCTTCGGCCGGCTCGACGCGGTGGTGGGCGCCGCGGGGCGCCGGGCCGGTCGAGACGAGG
>NZ_MUMI01000665.1 GCF_002155975.1 Amycolatopsis kentuckyensis | reverse complement strand
GCGCCCAGCAGTTTCACCGTGGTACGCATACCTGCCAGACGGAACGGACCCGCGCCGGGGTTGCACCGGCCCTCAGAGACGTCCCGCGGCGACGAACACGCACACCGCCAGCAGCGCGACGTTGACCCCGACGTTCCGCCACTCGGCCGGCTTGCGCTGCACGATCGCCAGCCTGCTGTGCATCGCCATCGCCCCCACCATCACCACGGCCAGCCCGACGGCGGCCCAGCCGGTCAGGACCGGCGCGATGCCCAGCAGCAGCGGCAGGATCAGGCCCACCGCGGCGAGGATCTCGCAGACGGCGGCGAACCGGACCACCGGCAGCGGGTACGCCGCCGCTCCGGTCTGGCCGGTTTCGAGCATCCGCTGCTGCGACATCGCCGACTTGAACGCGCCCGACACGGCGAAGACCACGGCCAGCAGGATCTGTCCGGTCCACAGTGCGATGTTCATTTCGTTCCTCCCAGTCCGGTGTTGGCTGCGAGAGGAACGAGGGCGCCGCGCGAAACGTGACCGCCTCAGCCGCCGGAGCTTCCGAGCCGCGTCGTGAAGCTCAGCCGGTCGCCGCGGTAGAGCGACCGCACCCGCTCGAACGGCACCCCGTCCGGGCCCCACGAGACGCGGTGGGTCAGCAGCATCGGCAGCGCCGGGTTCGTCCCGATCAGCAACGCCTCGCGCGGGGTGGCCAGCACCGTCTCGACCCGCTCCTCCGCCCCCGCGGTCTCCACGCCGAGCTGCTCGCTCAACGGCTGCTCCGGGGTGAACACCTCGAGCAGGTCCGGGCACCGCGACGCCGGGAGATATGTCGACTCGAGCCCGACGCGCTCGTCGCCGGCCAGCAGGACCCGCTCCAGGTGGAACACCTCGGCGTCCGACGTCACCTGCAGGTCGGCCGCCAGCGCGCGCCCGGCCGGGCGCCGCTCCAGGGTGATCGCGCTGCGGCCCGGCCGGATGCCCGGCCGCCGCCCCGCCGGGGCCAGCGGCTGGACGAGCTTCGGGCCGGCGATGTACGTGCCGCTCCCCTGGCGGCGGCTGAGCCTGCCCTCGAGCACCAGTTCCGCGACCGCTTGCCGTACGGTCGCCCTCGACACTTCGAACCGTTCGCACAATTCCCGTTCCGTGGGCAGCAGTGCACCTTCGCCGAGTTCCGCGATCACCGCCAGCAGTTCGACCTTGACCGCGTAGTACCGCGGGACACGGCCGTGTTCGGGAATCCCGTCGAGGACGGGACCGTCGGCGGACAGGCGGGAATGGCGCGAAGGGGCAGGCACGGAATCGACCCTATTCGGTTTCCCGTGCGCCGTGGTTCGCTGTGGCACGTAACACGGCAGAAACCTGGAGGATCACCCGGATGCCCCCGACTTCCCTCAACCGCAGGCTCGGCCTGGCCGACGCCGTTTTCCTGGGCCTGGGCTCGATGATCGGGGCCGGCGTGTTCGCCGCGTTCGCCCCGGCGGCGCGGGCCGCGGGGGCCGGATTGCTCATCGCACTGGTCCTTGCGGCCGTCGTCGCCTACTGCAATGCGACGTCTTCGGCGCGGCTCGCCGCGATTTATCCGGAATCCGGCGGCACCTACGTTTACGGCCGGGAAAGGCTCGGTGAATTCTGGGGCTACCTGGCCGGCTGGGGATTCGTCACCGGGAAGACGGCCAGCTGCGCCGCGATGACGCTGACCGTCGTCGCCTACGCCGCACCCGGGCTCGGGCAGCCGTGGCGAAGCCTGCTCGCCGTCGCGGTGGTCGCCGCGCTCACCGCCGTCAACTACTTCGGCGTGCACCGGTCGGCGCTCGCCACCCGGGTGATCGTGTCGTGCACCCTGCTCGTGCTCACCGCCGCGGCCGTGACGATGGCCGCGGGGCCGTCCGGCGGCGGCCCCCTCATCGCTTGGCCGTCCGGCGGAGGCGTGCTCGAAGCGGCCGGGCTGCTCTTCTTCGCCTTCGCCGGGTACGCGCGGCTCGCCACGCTCGGCGAGGAGGTCCGCGACCCGGCCCGCACCATCCCCCGGGCCATCCCGCTCGCCCTCGGCATCACCCTCGTCGTCTACGCCGCGCTGGCGGTCCTGCTGCTCGTCCGGCTCGGCCCGGCCGCCCTCGCCGCGAGCCCGGACCCGATCGCCGCGGCCGTCCCGGGGTGGCTCGCCCCGGTCGTGCGCGTGGGCGCGGCGATCGCGGCACTCGGTTCGCTGCTCGCGCTCATCCTCGGCGTCTCGCGCACGACGCTGGCGATGAGCCGCGACGGCCACCTCCCCCGCTTCCTCGCCGCCGTGCACCCGCGCTACCAGGTGCCGCACCGGGCCGAGCTCGCCGTCGGGCTCGTCGTCGCCGTGCTCGCCGCGTCGATCGACCTGCGCGCCGCGATCGGCTTCTCGTCCTTCGCCGTCCTGACGTACTACGCCGTCGCCAACGCCGCCGCGTTCACGCTGAGCGGGAAGGCGCGGCCGATCGCCGTGCTCGGGCTGGCCGGGTGCGTGGTGCTGGCCTTCAGCCTGCCGCTGCCGTCGGTGCTCGCGGGCTGCGCCGCGTTGGTGCTGGGCGGTCTGGCCTACGGCGTTCGCCGGGTCCGCCGGTGAGAAATCACCCAACCGCCCGAAAGATCCGAAGAAAGTCGGTTGTCCCGGTCTGCGACCACCTGGTGTAGTCGTGGGGCCGCTTTCGGCAATGGCTTCCACTGTGGACACTGGAAGGACTGATCCCCTTGGCCCCCAAGCGCTGGTTCACCCTGCTCAGAAACGCCACCGTAACACTCGCCGCGGCCGCCGCGGCCGCGTCGTTCGCCACCCCGGCGATCGCCACCGCCGCCGAGCCGCCCTCCACCAACGTGGTCGGCGGGACGCGGGCCGCCCAGGGCGAGTTCCCGTTCATGGTCCGGCTTTCCATGGGCTGCGGCGGGGCGCTCTACACCAAGCAGATCGTCCTGACCGCGGCGCACTGCGTCAGCCGGACCGGGTCCAACACCTCGATCACGGCGACCGTCGGCGTCGTCGACCTGCAGAGCACCAGCGCGCAGAAGATCAAGTCCACCTACGTCTACCGGTCCCCGACGTACGGCACCTCGACCGGCGGCGACTGGGCGCTGATCAAGCTCGCCAGCCCGGTCAGCGGCCTGTCCACCATGCCCATCGCGACGACCACGGCGTACAACTCGGGCACGTTCACGGTGGCGGGCTGGGGCGCGGCGACCGAGGGTGGTGCGCAGCAGCGCTACCTGCTCAAGGCGACCGTTCCGTTCGTCGCCGACTCG
>NZ_MUMI01000664.1 GCF_002155975.1 Amycolatopsis kentuckyensis | reverse complement strand
ACACCGGTGCCGCCGGGGATCACGCGCTGGGCAGCTCGATCGGGCTCGCGACCAGCCCCGACGGCATCCACTGGACCCGCGCGGCGGGCGGGCGGCCGATCCTCGGGCCGTCGCACGACGTGCACCGCGGGAACGTCTACGGCGCCGGCGCCGCCGATCGCGGTCGCGCGCACGAGGTCGAACGGCACCCGGTCGCACGGGGCCGCCGACGACAGCGGTGCGTGGCCGTCCGCCCGGCGCACCAGCCCCGGCCCTTCCTGCCACGGCCCGGGCACCACCACGGGCCGGTACGGGTGCTCGGCGAAGTCCGCGGTCCAGAACGTCAGCGTCGTCCCGCCGTCGGTCTCGTGCGCGACGACGAACGCGGCGAGCGCGCCCACCCACATCAGGTCCGCGCTGAACCCGTCGACGACCGACCGCGCGCGCGGCGCCGACGTCGACGCGACCGGCACGAACCCGCCGACGTCCAGGGCCTGCACCCCCGACCCGAACGCCGGATCGCGCGAGCGGAGCAGGAACTGCCCCGCGCCGTTCGGGCCCGCGGCGCGGCCGGTGGTGTCGGTGAACATCAGGTAGAACCAGCCGTCGAGGTAGACGACCGACGGCTGGCCGGCGCCGTAGACGTTCCCGCGGTGCACGTCGTGCGACGGCCCGAGGATCGGCCGCCCGCCCGCCGCGCGGGTCCAGTGGATGCCGTCGGGGCTGGTCGCGAGCCCGATCGAGTTGCCGAGCGCGTGATCCCCGGCGGCACCGGTGTAGTACAGGTAGTAGGTCGAGCCGACGCGCAGCACGGACGGGTCGCAGGTGTGCATGCCGTCGAACTGCCCGGGCGCCCCGGAGAACACGGCGGCCGGGATCCCGCCACCCGGTCCGGTGAACGGCCCGTCGAAGGACTGAGCCTGCGCGTACAGAATGTCGTCCCCGGCCGGGCCGGCGCCCCCGTACTGGCTGCACCACCACATCCGGGTCTGCCCCCGATCGAGCATCACCGACGGTCCGTAGTTGTAGACGGCATCGGCCCCACCGGCGGCGATGACACCACCACTCTGCCGAGGGTCACCCGAAGGAAGTCCGACATCAGCGGGCCGCGGCGGCACGGCGGTCTTCCCGCCCGCGATGGCCGGCTGTTCGCCCGCCGCCTGCGGCTGGGCGTAACCCTCGGTGCAACCCGCGAGCAGAAGCCCCGCCAGCACACTGGCGAGCAAGGCACGAGCGGGTCGCCGACCCCCACGACGAAACGGGTGCACGACATCGGAGTGTAGCGAGAGGCTTCACCCGTCCGAGCGGCCGCGCTCCTGTTCGGCGGTCCTTCGATCGTGACGCCCTGGATCACCCGCCGGCGGGTG
>NZ_MUMI01000663.1 GCF_002155975.1 Amycolatopsis kentuckyensis | reverse complement strand
GCTCAACGCCTCCGGCGCCGTCCGCGACTTCCGGAACGCGGCGAAGGAGATGTCCACGAAGAACTGCCCGGCGCCGGAGGCGTTGAGCACCGCGCCGTAGAGGGTGAACAGCACGATGTAGCTCGCCGCGACGTCCAGCGGAGTGCCGTAGAACCCGCTCGCGTCGTTGAAGAGCGCGTTGACGATCTGGCTGAAGTCGATGCCCGCGTGGGCGATGCCCCAGTTCTGCGGGAGGAAGCCGCCGTAGTAGGCGTAGGCCAGGAAGAGCAGGCAGACGATCGGCAGCACCAGCCCGGTGGTGCGGCGGGTGGCTTCGAGGATCAGGAGCAGCAGGAGCGCCCCGGCGACGATGTCGAGCGGGGACAGGATGCCCTGGCGGTTCAGGAAGTCGTCGTAGCCGACGAGCACGGGGTAGAGGCCGACGGCGAGGGCGAGGACGGCGAGCGCCCAGTCGGTCCAGCCGGGGTCGTCGCGGCCGCGCAGCCGCGGGCGGTAGCAGAGGAAGACCAGCGGGAGCGTCACGCCGAGGAAGAGGACGAGGTAGAACTGGTTGCCCTTGGCGAACGGGAAGAACACCTGCTTGAGCACGAGGACCGCGACCGCGAGGGCGACGAAGTAGACGACGCGGTCGGGCACGCGGGAAAGCTTCCGCGCCGGGCGTTCCTCGTCGTGCTCGGCGGCGATTTCGGCGGGGGAGTCGCGTTCCACCGGCTCGGTCGTCACCCGGTCACCGTACGGTGTCGCGGATCACATCGAAAGCGGCAATTCGATCACCGGTGGCCAAACCGCCGAAGGGGCCCCCGCCGCGGCGAGAGCCCCTTCTCCGAACAGCGTGCGTCAGCCGTTGGCGGCGATGTCCGCCAGCACCGCGGCGATCGAGCGCACCGGGACGCCGGTGCCGCCCTTGCCGGTGTAGCCCCACGGGGCGCTCGTGTTGAACGACGGGCCCGCGATGTCGATGTGGACCCAGTCGAGGCCGTCGGCGACGAACTCGCGCAGGAAGATGCCCGCCGCGAGCATGCCGCCCCAGCGGTGGCCGGTCACGTTGGCCAGGTCGGCCAGCCGCGAGTCGAGGTCGGCGCGCAGTTCCTCCGGCAGCGGCATGGCCCAGCCGTTTTCGCCGGTGGCCTGCATGATGGCGGCGACGCGGTCGCGGAAGTCCTCCGAGCCCATCACGCCGGCCGTGCGGTTGCCGAGCGCGACGACCTGGGCGCCGGTCAGCGTCGAGGTCTCGATCAGGTAGTCCGGGTTCTCCTCGGCCGCGCGGACCATGGCGTCCACCAGCACGAGCCGGCCCTCGGCGTCGGTGTTGAGCACCTCGACGGTCTTGCCGCCGTACATGGTCAGCACGTCACCCGGCCGGTACGACGTCCCCGACGGCAGGTTCTCCGCCAGCGGGATGTGCGCGACGACCTCGAGGGGGTACTTCAGCTTCGCGGCCAGCACCACGGCCGCGAGCACGCCGGCCGCGCCGGACATGTCCGAGGTCATGTGGTCCATGTTCGCGGCGGGCTTGAGCGAGATGCCGCCGGAGTCGAACGTGATGCCCTTGCCGACCAGCGCGACCTTCTTGGCGGCCTTGGCCGGCTTGTAGCCGATGCGCACCAGGCGCGGCTGGCGCGCCGAGCCGCCGCCGACGCCGAGGATGCCGCCGAAGCCCTTGCGCTTGAGGGCCTTCTCGTCGAGGACCTCGAACTCGAGGCCGTTGTCCTCGGCCAGCTTCTTCGCGCGGTCGGCGAAGGAGGCCGGGTAGAGGTCGTTCGGCGGGGTGTTGATCAGGTCGCGGGCCACGATGACGGCCTCGGCGATGGTGCCGGCCGCCTTCAGGGTCGCCTTGTGCTCGCGGGCGGTGCCGCCGGCCGGGCTCGCGAAGTCGGCCTTGGCGAGGGGGGCGTCGCCCTTCTCCGAGCGGTAGTCGGTGAAGACGTAGGAGCCGAGGACGGTGCCCTCGACGGCGGCCTGCAGGTCGAGCTCGGACAGCGTGACGAGCGCGCGGTCGGTGCCGGCCAGCGCGCGGCCGGCGGCGCCCGCGGCGCGGCGGACCTGCTCGGGGGTGACGGCGTCGCCCGCCTTGCCCAGGCCGACGGCGAGCACCACACCGGCCGGGAGCTTGCCCAGCGTCGGGACCTTGACGACCTCTTCGGCCTTCCCGCTCGCCCCGAGCGTGGCCAGCAGGCCGGCGAGCCGGCCGTCGAAGGCGGCGTCCACGGCGGCGGCGCCGGGAGCGAGCACGGGACCGTCCTCGCCCTGCAGGGTGCCGATGACGACAACGTCGGCGCGCGTCTTGGCCAGTGCCTCCCCGGTGTTGTCGGACAGGGCGAGCTTAGGCACGGTCACTTCTGGCTCCTCGCGCGTTCTCGTGTGCACCGGGCACCGGCCCGGTCGGGATCGTGAGCCATGCTAATGACGACCTGACCACGGGTGAACAGAGGGCGAGGGAGGGCCGCGTGCGGCTGGGCGGTGGGCTGCTGGTGGCGCTGGCGGCGGCAGCGGCGGGCGCGGGCTGGTGGCTGCTCGCCGGGCTGGTGCTCGCGGCGATCGCCGCGAGCGTGACGGCCCGGCTGCCGGAACCGGGGGATGCCCTGGTGGATCGGGTGGTCGTCGCGGTCGCGCGGCTGTCGGAGGTGACCGTCTACGCGATCGCGTTCGGTGCCTACGTCTTCCCGGCGCACCGCGAACTCGCGGCCGCGGCGTTCGTCGTGGTCGTCGCCGGGGCGGGGTTCGCCGGGCTCGAGATCCCGACGATCGTCGTACGGATCACCGGCGGGCTGCTGCTCACCGCGGGGCTCGTGCTGGTCGCGGTGTGCGTGGCGGTGCCGCCGGTGGGGACGGCGGACGGCCTCGAGCCGCCGGACTTCGCGGGCGTGCTCGTCGCCGCGGTGCTGGTGCTGCCGTTCCTGCGGCCGACCGGCCGCGACCGCGGCGGCCTGCGGGTGCTGCTGCTCGGCGCGCTCGCCCTCCTCGCCGCCTTCGCCGCGCTCTACCAGCTCGGCGCGGTGCGGCTCGGGTTGTCGCTCACCTCGCTGCGCGACCTGCTCTCCGCCGCCGACGCGGACACGCTGCAGCCGATGCTCACGGTCGTCGCCGTGCTCGCCACCGTGGTGCCCGCCCTGGCCGCCGGGACCGGGGTCCGGGCCCGCGCCGGGGTACCGGGCGTCGCCGGGCTCGCCGTCACCGCGGCGGCCGCGTACCTGCTGCCGGCGCTGCCCGTGCTCGTCATCGCGGGGCTGGCGGCCGTGTTCGAGCTGCTACTGGGCGTACGCGCGCGCAGGTACAGTGAGACGCGTGAGTGATCGACGCTGGCGGCCGGGGGAAACCGTGGTCGAACGGTTCCACCGCCCCGACGGCTCGATCGGCCAGGTCCACCCGCTGCGCGTCCTCGAAGACGACGGCCGCGTCCTGCGCGCCTGGCTGCCGGCGGGCACGCCGATCGTCGGCAGCAGGCTCGTCGACGGCCGCCTGATGCGCGATGCCCCACTGGACCAGCGGTTCCGCATCCCGCGGGTGCCGGTGCCGGACTTCTGGCACGGCGCGTCGACGCTGCGCCGGATCCCCGAAGACGAGTGGTCCTCGGTCTGGTGGTTCTTCGACCTCGAAGGCCGGTTCAAGAACTGGTACGTCAACCTGGAGATCCCGCTGGGCCGCACCGCGGGCGCGGTCGACCGGATCGACGGCGTGCTCGACGTCGTCGTCGAGCCCGACGGCAGCTGGCGCTGGGACGACGAGGACGAGGCCGAGGCCGCCCTGGAAGTCGGCCGCCTGACGCTCGAGCAGTTCGACCGGCTGCGCGCGGAGGGCGAGCGGATCGGCGCGCTGGCCGAACGCGGCGCCTACCCGTTCGACGGGACCGACACCGGCTTCCGCCCGGACGAAGGCTGGCCGGCCCCGGAGCTGCCGGCGGAGCTCAGCCCGCGGTCAGGAGAAGGACCAGCGCCAGCGCGGCGTTGACGACCGCGAGGATGACGACCGACTTCGTCGGGAGCACCTTCGGGAACGCCTTGCCGTGGATCTTCCGCCACCACACGACGCCGAAGACCCCGCCGACCAGGCCGAGGAAGCCGCCGAACCCGCTGTCCAGCACGGCCCAGCCGACCATGCCGAGCAGGCCGACGCCGAAGGTCAGCAGCACCGCGGCGACGAACGTCTTGATGTCGGCGCCGGTGGTCTTGGGCCGGGGGACCGGCTCAGTGGAGTGGTAGGTCACGGCGTCATCCTAGAGGCGTCACGCCGGGAGCGCGGGGAACCCGGAACAGATGGACATCCGACTAACGCGCGTCCGAGCAAGCGGTATCGTCTAGCCATGACGACCACGACACAGTTCGCCCATCTCCCGCACCCGAGTCCTGCGAGCGCGGACCGTGTCGCGGAGGTACTCGAGACGCCCGGTTTCGGGTTGTACTTCACCGACCACATGGTCACCGTCAAGTGGTCGAAGGCCGAGGGCTGGCACGACGCCCAGGTCGGTCCCTACGCCCCCTTCACCCTCGACCCGGCGACGTCGGTGCTGCACTACGGCCAGGCCATCTTCGAAGGTCTGAAGGCCTACCGCCAGCCGAACGGCACGATCGCGTCGTTCCGCCCGGACGCCAACGCCACCCGGTTCCGGCAGTCGGCCGAGCGGCTCGCGATGCCGCAGCTGCCCGAGGAGGTCTTCCTCGAGTCGCTGCGGGAGCTGATCTCCGTCGACGGCCGGTGGGTGCCCACCCGGCCGGGTGATTCGCTGTACCTGCGGCCGTTCATGATCTCGACGTCCACCGGGCTCGGCGTCAACAGCCCGGCCGCCGACTACGTGTACACGGTCATCGCTTCGCCGGCCGGGTCCTACTTCTCCGGCGGCGTGAAGCCGGTCAGCGTCTGGCTGTCCACCGAGTACGTCCGGGCGGCTCCCGGCGGCACCGGCGCGGCCAAGTGCGCCGGCAACTACGCGGCGTCGTTCGTGGCGCAGGCGCAGGCCGTCGAGAAGGGTTGCGACCAGGTGGTGTGGCTCGACGCGGTCGAGCGGCGCTGGGTCGAGGAGATGGGCGGGATGAACCTGTTCTTCGTCTTCGGCTCGGGCGAGAACGCCCGGCTGGTGACCCCGGAGCTGACCGGGTCGCTGCTGCCCGGCGTCACCCGCAAGTCGCTGCTGCAGCTGGCTTCGCGGCTCGGGTACAAGATCGAGGAGCGCCGCATCTCCACCGAGGAGTGGGAGAAGGCGTCGGCGTCCGGTGAGCTGACCGAGACGTTCGCCTGCGGCACGGCGGCGGTGATCACGCCGGTCGGGCACGTGAAGCACGCAGGTGGCGAGTTCACCATCGCCGACGGGCAGCCGGGCGTCTTGACGATGAAGCTGCGCGAAGAGCTGACCGGGATCCAGGAGGGCACCCGCCCGGACCCGGACCACTGGATGGTCGAGCTCGGCTGACGGGCGAAACCCCCTCGGCGGACCCTAGCGGTAACTGCCTCATCGACGAGGCAGTTACCGCTAGGGCCGGCGAGTTGACCTTCCCGGCGGGGGCCGCTTTCGCGGTTCAGGACGCGGGCGCGGCGACCAGCGGGCCGGAGACGCCGGCCTGCTCGTGGGTGGCCGTCTCGGCGAGGACGCGGGCGGCCATCATCAGCAGCGGCAACGCGGTCACCGCGCCGGTGCCTTCGCCGAGCCGGACGTCCAGTTCCAGCAGCGGGCCCAGGTCCAGGTGCTCCAACGCGAGGGCGTGCGCCGGTTCGGCCGTCCGCTGGCCCGCGACCCACCAGCGGCGGGCGCCCGGGGCGAGGTCCTCGGCGACGAGCGCCGCGGCGCAGGCGACCAGGCCGTCCAGCACCACCGGCGTCCGGCGGACCGCGGCCTGCGC
>NZ_MUMI01000662.1 GCF_002155975.1 Amycolatopsis kentuckyensis | reverse complement strand
CCCCAACCCGCCCACGACGCAAACCGCGGGGGTCCGGGGCGAGCCCCGGACCCCCGCGGTTTGCGTCGTGGGCGGGTTGGGGAGGGCGCGTTGCCGGCTCGGCGGCCTTCGGCCTTCTCGCTGGGGTGGATAGGGTGCCGCTATGAGTGATGCCGAGACTCTCTTCGAACGGATCGTTGGTGGGGAGATCCCTGCTGATGTCGTCTATCAGGATGAGACCACCTTTGCCTTCCGGGATATTCGGCCGCAAGCTCGGGTTCACGTGCTCGTCGTGCCTCGGAAGCGGTACCGGAACGTTGCCGAGCTCGCCGCCGGGGATCCGCAGCTGCTGAGTGATGTGGTTGCTACCGCTCGTAAGGTTGCGGAGCTTGAAGGCATCCTCGAGAGTGGGTACCGGGTCGTCTTCAACACCGATGAAGATGCCGGTCAGACCGTCTTCCACGTCCACGCCCACGTTCTGGGCGGGGAGCCGCTGGGACTCTTCGGGGCTCCGGACGAGGACTAGGGAAACCGGCCTGCGTCCTGTCGGTGGGTGCCAGTAGCATCGGTGGGGTCCGTTCTCCCTCACCGAGAAAGCAGGCCTGAGGCCACGTGGCCGGAACCGTACCGGGTGGTGCCGCCCGACCCGACGTCCCCGGGGACGTCGCCAAGACCGAGGATGCCTCCGTCCAGGCCGCGCAGTCCCGGTTTCCCATTCCCGACGCCGCCGCGTTGAGCCTGCTCGGCTCCCGCGACGAGAACCTGCGCGTCGCCGAGGAGCTCCTGGCCGCGGACGTGCACGTCCGCGGCAACGAGGTCACCCTGACCGGCACGCCCGCCGACGTGGCGTTCGCCGAGCGCGTCTTCGCCGAGCTCGTGCAGCTCGCCACCGGCGGCCAGCAGGTCGGGCCCGACACCGTCCGGCGCACCATCGGCATGCTCTCCACCGGCGACGCCTCGCCGGCCGAGGTGCTCAGCCTCAACATCGTCTCCCGGCGCGGGAAGACCATCCGGCCCAAGACGCTGAACCAGAAGCGGTACGTCGACGCCATCGACAAGCACACCGTCGTCTTCGGCATCGGCCCCGCCGGCACCGGCAAGACCTACCTCGCCATGGCGAAGGCCGTCCAGGCCCTGCAGGCCAAGCAGGTCACCCGCATCGTGCTGACCCGCCCGGCCGTCGAAGCCGGCGAGCGCCTCGGCTACCTGCCCGGCACCCTGAACGAGAAGATCGACCCCTACCTGCGGCCGCTCTACGACGCGCTGCACGACATGGTCGAGCCCGAGTCCATCCCGCGGCTCATGCAGGCCGGCACCATCGAGATCGCGCCGCTCGCCTACATGCGCGGCCGCACGCTCAACGACGCCTTCATCATCCTCGACGAGGCCCAGAACACCACGCCCGAGCAGATGAAGATGTTCCTCACCCGGCTCGGGTTCGGGTCCAAGATCGTCGTCACCGGCGACATCACCCAGGTCGACCTGCCCAGCGGGCAGCGCAGCGGCCTGCGCGTCGTGCGCGACATCCTGACCGGCGTCGAGGACCTCCACTTCGCCGAGCTGACCAGCCAGGACGTCGTCCGGCACCGGCTCGTCGCGAGCATCGTCGACGCCTACGAGAAATGGCAGGCCGTGCAGGACGCCCAGCAGACCGACGGCTGGAAGGGCAACCGGCGTTGAGCATCGAGATCGCCAACGAGTCCGGCGTCAACGTCGACGAGACGTCCATCGTCTCCGCCGCCCGCTACGCCCTCGACAAGATGGAGGTCAGCCCGCTCGCCGAGCTGTCCATCCTCCTCGTCACCCTCGACGTCATGGAAGACCTGCACGAACGCTGGATGGACCTCCCGGGCCCCACCGACGTCATGGCCTTCCCGATGGACGAGCTCGACTCCTCCCGCCGCCCCGACGCGCCCGACGCGTCACCGGCGCTGCTCGGGGACATCGTGCTCTGCCCGGCGTTCGCGAAGGACCAGGCCAAGACGGCGGGCCACGCCCTGATCGACGAGCTGCACCTGCTCACCGTGCACGGCTGCCTCCACCTCCTCGGCTACGACCACGCCGAACCGGCCGAGGAACGCGAGATGTTCGCGCTCCAGAAGCGCATCCTCGGCGAGTACCAGGAGGCCGTCGCCGCCCTGGAGAAGCGGGACGCCCAGCGCAACACCGACGACCGCGTCCTCGGGATCGCCGGCCTCGACACCCCCGCCGCCCCGGCCGCCCCC
>NZ_MUMI01000661.1 GCF_002155975.1 Amycolatopsis kentuckyensis | reverse complement strand
GCCGAAGTGGTCGCCGTCGGCGAGGGTGCCGAGGATGACTTGGTCGCCGTAGGCGCCGGTGCCGATTTTGGTGATCTTGCCGTGGGCGAGGAGGAAGACTTCTTCGGCGGGGGAGCCGAATTCGACGAGGGCGTCGCCGGGGGCGTATTCGCGTTGGGTGAACCGGTCGGCGAGTTCGGTGAGGATTTCTTCGTCGTCGAAGCCGCGGAGGGGGGCGAGTTCGCCGAGTTCGGGGGGGATGACGCGGACTTGGGTGCCGGTGGTGGTGAAGGTGACGCGGCCGTCTCCGACGGCGTAGGAGAGGCGGCGGTTGACGCGGTAGGAGCCGGCGGCGACTTCGACCCAGGGCAGCAGTTTGAGCAGCCAGCGGGAGGAGATGCCCTGCATCTGCGGGACCGACTTGGTCGTGGTGGCCAGGGTCCGGGCCGCCGCCCGTCCCAGGCTCGACGGTGCCTGCTCGGATTCCACCGGGTCGGTGACAGTCACAACGAGGACCACCCAATCATTCGTGTTCGGCACGTGCCCGCCCCAGCCGGCACGCCGGTCATGACCTGCTATTCGCTGATATACACGCGGTTTCGTGACGCCGCGAAATCAACATAGCAACCGCGCCTGGCCGCACAATGACACGATCGGGTCACCGGGTTAATGGCCGGGCCGCCTCTTGATCATTTCCCGATGATGTTCGACGTCCGTGGTCACGGCCTGTTCGTGGACGTCACTCGGTCGTGAGAATCCCTGCGCGGCAGCGCGGTTCGCGGTCGCCCAGCGATACCGCACAACCGGCGGTACCCCGCTCCAGCTCCGCCGAATCGGCGACTTTCGGGACCCTTGTGCGGCCACCCGGATGAATTCGGCCCTTTCTGTTGTCCGGCCGGAAATGGGTGACTACCTTGAGCGGTCCCGGCCGAGGAATGCCGGGCAGTGCTTCCCGCGCATCGCGGGCGAAAGGACCTGGATGAACATCTTCGTGGCCGGCAGTCTCTGGGTGGCCGGAGCGGCCTGCGCCGGTGGCCTGATCGCCTACCTGGTCCGCCGGTTCGGCCGGGACGACGAAGGCAGGCCCGGCAACAACGACGCGGCGGGCCAGGTGTTCACCATCGTCGGCGGGCTGCACGCGGTCCTGGTCGCCTTCGTGCTCATCTCGCTGTACGACGAGGTGAGCACCGTGAGCCAGAACGCGCAGACCGAGGCCGACAGCCTGGTCGCGGCCAGCTGGGCGGCCGACGCGCTGCCGGAGGAGACGAAGGACCGGGTCCACCGGCTCGCCGCGGCCTACGCGCGCACCGTCGAGGAGCAGGAGTGGCCGCGCCTGGCCGACGGCGGCGAGGTGCCCGCCACCGGCGCGTCCCAGCTCGACCAGCTGCGCCTGGCGGTGGCGGAAGCCCCGGCCGACGGCGACTGGCAGCTGGACCGCAAGACCGAGGCCAGCAACCAGCTCTGGTCGGTCTACCAGGCCCGGCAGCAGCGGCTGAGCCACTCCGGCGCCGGCGGGGTCGGCGCGGTGGTCTGGTTCGCGCTCGTCCTCGGCAGCCTGATCACCGCGATCCTGCTGCCCAACCTGTTCGGCGGGACGCGGCTGGCCGCGCACGTCATCATCGTGTCCACCCTGGCCGGCACGATCACGTTGCTGCTGTTCGCGATCCACCAGCTGCAGAACCCGTTCAGCGGCGGGGTGAGCGTGCCACCCGAGGCGTTCACCTCGGCGCTGGCCAGGCTGGTTTGACCGGCGCACGGACCCGCTGGGCGGCGGCGTTCGGGGTGGCGGCGGCGGTCTCGGCGCTGCTGGCGGCGACGGGCTGGCTCGCGCCCCCGGCGACCCACCTCGCGGTGTCGCGGGAGCCCGGCGGCTGCACGGTCCTGCAGGCGGAGAACGAACGCAGCGGCGCGCCGACGACGCTGCGGCTGCTCTCCCTGCCCGGCGGGGTCACGCAGCGGGTGAGCCAGGCCGGGTACTGGATCAACGCGATGGGCTACTCCGCCGCGCAGGACGTCGTCTACGGCGTCGCCGACGGCACCCGCGCCGGCCGCTACCACGGCGCGCACGCGGTGCGGATCGACGCCGCCGGCGTGGTGACCGACCTGGGCGTGATCGGCCGGGCCGGCGCGCCGAAGCCGGTGTGGAGCCCGGTCAGCGGCGCCACCGCGGGCGCGATCGACGGCGACCGCTGGTACGTCCGGCAGGGCAGCGATCTGTACACAGTGGACATCGAGCCGGGCGGCCGGGACTACCTGCGGGTGGTGCACCGGACGGCGCTGCGGCCGGTGTCGCTCGCCACCGGGGTCGACGACTTCGCCTTCGACCCGGCGGACGGGCTCCTCTACGGCGTCTCGGCGACCTCGCGCGGGGACAGTTCGGTGGTCACCCTCGACCCGTCGAGCGGCAAGGTCGCGGTGGTGCCCGGGCTGCGGTTCCCCGACGGCGGCGCGTACGGGTCGGTCGTGCTCGCGCCCGGCGCGATCTACGCCACGGCCAACCGCGACGGGCAGCGCAGCGTCACCTACCGCCTGCCGCGCGACGGCTCGGGCCCGGCCACCGAAGTCGCGGCCGGGCGGCCGCTGGTGAGCGGCGACGCGGCCGGGTGCCTCACGGACGAGCCCCCGCCGCCGTCGACGCCACCCGGGCAGTCGTCGCCTCCGCCGTCGACGCCACCGGCGCAGTCGTCGCCCCCGCCCCGGACCGAGCCACCGCCGGTCACGCAGGCACCCGAGCCGGAGCCGGCCCCGCCGCCGCCACCGGTGGAGCAGCCCGTCGTCCTGCCGCCGGCCCCGGTGCCGGCCCCCACGCCGACGCAGGTGGTCACGCCCACGCCGTCCAGCCCGGCCCCGTCACCTTCGCCGTCGCCGACGACGCCCCGGGCGCGTCCGGAGAAGGAGGCCGAGCCGGTCGTCCAGGACACCGGGCACCGGACCGAGGAGAAACGGCGCTGGGGATTGACGGCGCTGATCCTCGTGCTCGGCGGCGGTGCGGCGGTCGCCCACGTGCGCCGGCACCGGTGAGGAGAGGTCAGTACTTGAACTGGTCGACGTTGTCGGCGGTGATGAGCAGCGGGTCGCCCAGCAGGACGGTCTTCGACGCGACGTCGTACTTCACCGCCGGCAGCTCCAGGCTCACCTTGTTGACGGCCTGGAGCGGCTTGCCGTCGGCGACCTGTTTCGCCGTCCACGCGGTCAGGTAGCCCAGCGACTCGACGTTCCACAGCACCGACTGCGAGCACGAGCCCTTGAGCAGGAACGGCTTGATGGCCTGCGGCGTCCCGACGCCGACGGTGAACACCCGGCCGACCTTCTGCTCGTCGTCCACCGCCTTCGCGACGCCGGGCGCGGACGTCGTGCACTCGCCGATCAGCCCGGTCAGGCCGGGGTGGTTGGTCATCAGCTGTTTGGCGAGGACCGTCGCCTTGTCCTGGTCTTCGCCCGCGTACACGGTGTCGACGAGCTCGGCCTTCGGGTAGCGCGCGGCCGCGTACGCCTTCTGGACGGCGATCCACGAGTTGAGGTTCGCCGCGGCCGGGCCGCACGAGACGATCGCCCACTGGCCGGTGCCGCCGGTCTTCGTCATCAGCGCGTCGACGAGCGCGGAGCCGATGCCCTGCGCGCTGGCCTGGTTGACGAACACCTCGCGCTGCGTGCCCGGCGCGTCGGTGTCCGAGGTGAGCACGTGGATGCCCTTCGCCCTGGCCTCGGCGATCACGCCCGCGAGCGCGGCCGGGTCGTTCGGGGCCACGACGATGACGTCGACCTTCTTCGCGATCAGGTCACGCAGGATGCTCACCTGCGCGGCCGGGTCGACGGTCTCCGGGCCGGTCGAGTGCCACACCACTCCCAGCTGCTTCGCCGCCTCGAGGCCGCCGTTGTCCATCGCCTCGAAGTACGGGATGCCGCGGACCTTGGGCACGAACTCGATCCGGGTCGGCGCCGGCGGGGGTGCGCTGCCCAGCTGGTCCGAGCAGCCTCCGAGCGCGAGCGCCGCGACCAGCGTCGCCGTCGCGACCAACCGGAAGGTTCTCGTCGGCCCTCGCATCTCCACCCGTTCCTCAGGGAATTCGATCGGTTCGATGGGTCTGCGCATGGTGGAGACCAAGGGCGAACGTAGGGCCCCGGGTAACTGTGGTCAACGGGATGTGCGCAAAGGGTTACGGAAGTGAGTTCTGCCTCGGCTGCCTCAGGAGGTGGAAGCCCTGGCCGGACGCTTTCGATTACTTACCGTAGTGATGCCCATGCTTCGAGTGGTGTGACCCGGGAAACGTGCGCCTCTTACCCCCGGGGGGTATAGTCCGAGACATGAGCGAACAGCACGGGGCTTCGTGGGCGACAGCGATCCAGGCGACTCTGCACTGCCTGACCGGCTGTGCCATCGGTGAGGTGCTCGGCATGGTGCTGGGCACGGCGTTCGGCCTGCACAACGCGGCGACCGTGGTCCTGTCGATCGCGCTGGCCTTCGTCTTCGGGTACGGCCTGACCATGCGGGGCGTGCTGAAGTCGGGGCTGGGCGCGGCGGCGGCGTTCAAGGTCGCGCTGGCCGCGGACACCGTGTCGATCGCCGTGATGGAGCTGATCGACAACACCGTGGTCGTGGCGATTCCCGGTGCGATGGACGCCGGGCTGGCCAGCCTGCTCTTCTGGCTGGCGCTGGCCCTCTCGCTGGCGGTCGCGTTCGTCGTCACGGTGCCGGTCAACAAGTGGATGATCGGCCGCGGCCTCGGTCACGCCAAGGTGCACGCGCACCACCACCACTGAACAGCGCGGCCGGAGAGGTGGCGGCCTCCCCGGACGCCGCTACACGCTCGAAAGGTCGATCGCGCGGTCGACCTTTCGCCGGTCGAGCACCCGCAGGATGCCTTCCAGCAGGTAGTAGTCGGCGTAGGGCAGGGACACCTCGACGCCGTCCTCGTTCGGCCGGTTGCGGGTGCAGCGCGCGACGCTCGCCTCGGCGCGGGTTGACTTGGTCGTCAGGCACGTCCGCGACACCGCGGTGAGGATCCGCAGCGCGCTTTCCCGGTACTGCGGGCGGTGCGTGAGTTCCGCCAGGTCCAGCAGGCCGCACGCCATGATCACGCCGGCGGAGGCGTCCTTGACGTCGTTCGGCGCCTGCGGGGCCAGGTAGTCCCACACCGGCACGTGGTCGGCGGTCAGCCGGGACAGCGCGAAGTCCGCGAGCCGCCGGGCCGTGGTCAGGAACTCCGCGTCCCCGGTGCGCCGGTGGATGGTCGTGAACCCGTAGATGCCCCAGGCCTGCCCGCGCGACCAGCACGACGCCGGGCTGTAGCCCTGCACGGTGTTCGGCCCGATCGGCGCGCCGGTGACCGGGTCGAAGTCGAACACGTGCGGCGTCGACCCGTCGGGGCGCAGGAAGTTCCGCTGCGCCGTCTTCGCGTGCGCGACGGCGATTTCGAGGTACTTCGGGTCCTGCGTCTGCGCACTGGCGAACGCGAGCAGGTCGAGGTTCATCATCGTGTCCATGATGACCCGGCCGGCGTTGTTCGGATCGGACAGCGCACCCCAGGCGCGGATGAACCGCCCCGCCGGGTTGTAGCGCTTGATCAGCGACGACGCGGCCTGCACCGCGCCCGCCTTCCACTTTTCGTCGCCGGTGAGCCGCCAGGCGGTCACCCATGAGGGGGAGAAGAGGAAGCCGAGGTCGTGCGTGCCGGTGTCGTTCTGCCGCGGCGCGAGTTTTTCGGCGGAGGCCAGCGCGAGGGTCTTGAATTGTTCCTCGCCGCTGTGCAGCCAGGCCAGCCACAACTGGCCGGGCCAGAATCCGCCGACCCAGTCGCCGTTCTGCGAATAGGTCCATTTCTCGAACTTCGTGCCGACCGGAAACGCGGTGACCCCGGGGGCCACCGCGCGGAGTTTGGCCACCGCGTAATCGGCCGCTTGGCGGAGCGTCCGGGTGACCGAGGCCAGGTCGGATGGGTCGGGGGTGGCCGCCGAAGCGGTCGTGGAAGTGCTGGTGCCCACCGCCACCGCGGCGCCGGCCGCGGTGGTCAGCAGGGTTCTCCGGGAAACGCTCACAGGTGCCCGCCATTCCGTGATTCCGTGGGGAGGGAATTTTTGCACGCTCGGCGGGCCGTTGTACACCCGGCGGAAATCTGTTCACGGTTGTGAATTGTGTGCCGCTGAGTGGAATGGTGCGGAAATGGGCGAAGGCCCGGCGGGGGACACCGGGCCTTCGCCGTTGTCGCGGGTGAGGGCAGTCGACCCGCGACGGTCATCAGCAGTGCGGGGCGACCGGCTGGTCCGAACCCGTCTGCAGGTAGGTGTCCGACACGTAGTGCCCGGGGCCGATCCGGTCCCAGATGTTGCTGGTGCCGAACTTGCCGGTGACGGTGTCACCCTCGACGTAGCACTCGATGTTCACCTTGGCGTAGTTGGCCGCGAGGCCCTTGACGGCGGCCGTGGTGCTCGCGCTCGCCCGGACGTTCATCGGGTCGCCGGCGGTGCTGACGACACCGGTCGGGCCGGAGCCGGTCCACAGGTAGGTGACGTTCACGTTGCCGTTGTCGGACATGCCGAGGCCGTCCCAGAAGACGCCGTCGGCGAGGTCGATGCCGGCCGGGTTCTGCACCTTGTAGCCGAGGCCGCTCTTGCCGCCGTTGTAGCCGTTGTAGTAGGCGGCGTACGCCTCGGGCTGGCCCTGCGGCAGGTCCTTGAACTTGGTCCGCACCGACGACGGGTTCCAGTAGTCGTCCTGCTCGTTCCACGGGCCGACGTCCCACACCGGCGCGTACTCGCACTTGCTGCCGTCGGTGCGGCAGACGCGGACGGAGTAGTCACCGGTGCCCTTGGGGGCCAGTCCCTTGCCGGACGGCAGCGCGACGAAGTGGTCGCGGCTGGTGATGATGTGGCCGTTGGCGGTCTTGCCGCCGATCAGGCCTTCGCGGGTGCCGTAGACCTTGTAGGTCAGTTCGGTCCCGGCGGTCAGGGCGTTGGCCTGCGGGGCGCTGTCGGCGCTGAGCTTGACGCTCGCGACCGAGGGGCGCACGCCGTCGGTGGTGCTGTGCAGGCTGATCCGCACCTGCACCTCGCTCACGGCGCTCTTCAGCGTGGTGCCCGCGGGGGTCCACTCGGTCCAGTCGTTGACGCCGGTCCGGCCCCGGACGTCGACGTCGACCGACGTGCCCTTGGGGGTGTCGGCGGTCAGTTCCGCGCTGACGCGGTTGGCCGCCGAGCCGAGCTGGTGCTCGGCGGTGGTCAGGCTGCCCTCGCTGCCGGCGAACACCCGGGCGGTTCTGTGCCACGCGGCGTCGGCCAGGGTGAGCGTCCCGCCCGCGCCGGTGACGTTGACGTCGTTGCTGTCCACAGTGGACAGATCAGCCGTCCAGTTGGTGTTCGCGGGCGCCGTGGCGGCCTGCGCGGGGGCTCCGGCCAGCGCCGTCACCGCCCCGGCGGCCAGAACCGCCGCGGTCACGCGGCCGGCCTTCATGATCCGGATCATCCCCGGTTCTCCTCTCGCACCTGTTCGTTCGAAGGTGGAGAAAGAGTGACGGGGCGGCGTACATGATCCGTACAAGCAGATTGTGCGTCAGGCGGAAGCTATGTGCGGCCGCTCCACCACGACAACCGAAGACTCCTTCGGCCGCGTCGACAGTTCCCGCCAGATGGCCAGCGCCCGCTCCGAGTAGTCCCGCGACCGCTCCGGCTGCGAAAGCGCCCGGTGCAACTCGCCGAGCAGCTGCGAAACCTCGGCCTCCGACCGGCGATCCCCGTTGCGGCGGTGCACCGCCAGCGAGTTCACCAGCAGCAGCTGCGCGTGCGCGAAGTCGCCACTGTGCAGGCACAGCTCGCCCAGGTTCTGGTTCGCGTACCCCACGCAGTGGTCGTCGCCGAGGTCGGTGAAGATCGCGATCGCGCGGTCCACGTGCTCGCGGGCCGCCGCCAGGTTGCCCTGGTGCTGGAACAACAGGCCGAGCCGCTTGAGGGCGTGGGCCTCCCGGTGGCGGTCGCCGATCGAGGCCGACAGCTCCAGGGCGTCGGTGATCCAGCGCCTCGCCGCCGCGTAACAGCCGCGGGACATCCACACCGCGCCCGCGCCCAGGCGGGCCACCGCTTCGCCGTTCGGGTCGTCGGCCTCCGCGAACAGCTTCAGCGCCTCGTGGCAGTGGTCGAGGGCCAGGTCGTCCTCGCCCTCGATGCGGAGGATCGTCGAGAGCCCGGTCAGCGCGACGGCGACACCCTGCGCGTCACCGACCGACTCGAACAGCTTCTTCGACTCCTCGAACGACACCCGCGCCTCGGCGTACTCGTCCTGGTAAAGCAGGTACTGCCCGAGGTTGCGCTGGACGATCGCCTCGGCCCGCGCCGAGCCCGTCCGGCGGGCCGCCGCCAAGGCGACCAGGTGGGTGCTGTGCCAGTCGTCCTGCGGGCCGCGGAGGTCGAAGTACGGCGTCAGCGCCGAAGCCAGCTGCCACGCCAAATCGTCGAACCCGTGCTGGGCGGCCAGCGTGACCGCCGCGACGGTCGTGTGCCGCTCGGCCGCGAACCAGACCGCCGGGTCTTCGGGCAGGACGTCGAAGGGCACCGCGGGGCGCGGCAGCTCGTCGTCGCAGTACGCGCCGAAGAAGTGCAGCGGCATCCGGCGCGCCGCCTCGAGCGCGAGCCCCAGGTAGCCCTCCAGTGCCCGCCGCAGGCCGGCGCGGGTCTTCGCCGCGTCACTCCGCTCGGCGAGCTCCACCGCGTACACGCGCAGCAGGTCGTGCAGCCGGTAGCGCGGCTGGCCGGCCGAATCGGAGCCGACGAGCTCGACGAGGTGGCCGTCGACCAGTACGTCGAGCACGTCCTCGCCGTCGCGGCGGCCGAGCACCGCCGCCACCGCCCACGCCGGGAACTGGACCGGCCCGAGCAGGCCCAGCCCGCGGAACGCCGTCGCCGCCGACATCGGCAGCAGGTCGTAGGAGAGAGTCACGCTCGCGCGGACGGCGAGGTCGCCGACGCGCAGCTCGTCGAGCCGGCGGCGCTCGTCGCCCAGCCGGTCGGCCAGCAGCCGCAGTGTCCAGCCCGGCCGGTGCGTCAGCTTCGCGCCGGCCACCCGGATCGCCAGCGGCAGGTGGCCGCACTGGCGCAGGATCGCCGCGGCGCTCTCCGGCTCGGCGGCCACCCGCTCGGCCCCGACGATGCCCTCCAGCAGCCGCGCGGCCTCGGCCTCGGGCAGCAGGTCGACGTCCACCGGCTTCGCGCCGGCCAGCCCGGGCAGCCGGATCCGGCTGGTCACCAGCACCGCGCAGGCGCCGGCACCGGGCAGCAGCGGCCGCACCTGGGCCTCGCTGCCGGCGTCGTCGAGCACGACGCACATCCGCCGCCCGGCCAGCCGCGAGCGCAGCAGCGCCGAGCGCTCGGCCAGCTCACGCGGCAGGCCCGCGTCGGGGATGCCCAGCGTGCGCAGCAGTTCGGCGAGCACGCTCATCGGCGCCCGCGGCGACGACGACGTGCCGGCCAGGTCGACGTGCAGCTGGCCGTCGGGGAACTCGTCGCGGACCGCGTGCGCGACCCGGACGGCGACCGCCGACTTGCCGACACCGGGCGCGCCCGACAGCACGACCACGGCGGGCGTGCCGGAGTCCGCGCGTTCCCGCAGCAGGGTGACGACGTCGTGGATCAGCGCGTCGCGGCCGGTGAAGTCCGGCAGGTCCAGGGGCAGCTGGCAGACCGGGGCGACGTCGGCGGGGCGGGCCGCGGAGAGCACGCTTTCGGGCACGAGGGTCGCGCGCAGCTCGCGCAACCGGGCGCCCGGTTCGGCGTCGAGCTCCTCGCGCAGGACCCGCTCGGCCGACTCGTACGCCTCGATCGCGTCCCCGGTCCGGCCCGCGGCCCGCAGCGCGACGACCAGCTGCGCCCAGAGTTCTTCGCGCAGCGGGTGTTCGGTGACCAGCCCGCGCAGCTCGGCGATGGCCTCGCCGGAGCGGCCGAGGCCGATCCGCGCGCGGAGGCGCTGTTCCTGCACCGACAGCCGCAGTTCGGTGAGCCGGGCGACGGTCGCGCCCCAGCTGTGGTCGTGCGGCAGGCCCTCGAGGACTTCGCCGCGCCACAGCGCGTCGGCCTTGTCGAGGAGTTTGAGGGCGCTCTCGGCTTCGCCGCCGTCGAGCGCTTCCTGCGCTTCGCCGGCCAGGGCGGCGAACGCGAGGTGGTCCAGTTCTTCCGGCGCCGCGGTCAGCAGGTAGCCGGAGGCCCGGCTGCTGATCCGCTCGCCCAGGTCGGGATGGATCTCCGCGAACCGTCTTCGCAGCGAATGCACGTACGTGCGGATGTTCGCCGCGGCCGACCGCGGCGCCGATTCCGGCCACAGCACTTCCACCAGCACGTCGGTCGAGACGACGACGTTCGGCTGCAGGGCCAGGGCGGCCAGCAGCAGCCGGGGCTTCGGGCCGCCGAGGGCGATCACCCGCCCGGCGGCGGTGACCTCCAGCGGCCCGAGGACGCGGATGGTAAGCGAGGTGGTCTCAACCTGCCCGATGAGTTCCCCCATGTCCCGGACTCTAGGACCCGTCCGGGCGCACCGGCTAGATCCATTCGGAGTGTCTGTGCGCACACGTGCGCCCTTTGTACGGAATGTGTACGGCCAAGTTCCACGCTGCCGCCATGAAACGATCGAAACTCCGGCGTATCGCCGGTTCCGGCCTGGTCATGGCCGCGGTGGGCGCGCTCCTGACCGGCGGCGCGATCGAAGCGTCGGCGGCGGCGAGCGGCACCGTGAAGACCGCGGGTGACCCGCTCAACGTCCGCCGGGCACCCACCGCGAGTGCCACCGCCGTCAAGACCGTCGCCAACGGTGCCGCCGTCACCATCGACTGCCAGATCAACGGCGCGTCCGTGACCGGCACCTACGGCACGAGCACGTTGTGGGACTACGTGCCGGCGCTCGGCGGGTACATCTCGGACACCTACGTCTTCACCAACTCCGACACGCGAATCGCGCCGGACTGCGGCGTCGGCTCGGGCAGCGGCCAGTGCGCCGACGCCTGTGCGGGCGAAGCGCAGTACCGCGCGTCCGACTCCCACTTCCTGGTCTACGACATGAATTCCGACGGCTACTCCGCCGTGGTCGCCTACTGGCTCAAGGGCGGCGCCGGGCCGTTCTACGTCTGGAACTCCGGCGGCGAGGGCACGAAGGTCGACAAGGCCGTCTCGGTCCCGCGCGGCACCTGGCTCTTCTACAAGGTGTGCGTCGCCAACTACACGACCGCCAAGCCGGAGCTGCTGTCCTGCAGCGACGGCATCACCGACTACGCGGCCTGAGGCCCGTCCACCACGAGAAAGGGCTTTCCCATGGGTCAGGTCAACCGGCGCAAGGTGCTCCTCGGCGGGCTCGCCGCGGTCACCGCCACCGCGGCTTCGGCGGCGCTGCCGTCGTGGGCGAACGCCCGCACCACGGCCGCCGCTCCCCCCATCCGCGATCCGTTCCAGCTCGGCATCGCCTCCGGCGATCCGCTTCCCGACAGCGTGGTGCTGTGGACGAGACTCGCCCCCTCACCGCTCAACCCGGACGGCTTCGGCGGCATGCCGGACGCCACCTACGCGGTCGACTGGGAGATCGCGAACGACGAGGCGTTCAGCTCGGTCGTGCAGCGCGGCTCGGTGAGCGCGGTCAGCGCGTCCGGGCACAGCGTCCACATCGAACCGACCGGGCTGGAGCCCGCCCGCGAGTACTTCTACCGGTTCAAGAGCTCCGGCTACATCTCGCCGGTCGGCCGGACGCGCACCGCGCCCGCCGCCGGTGCCGCGGTCAACCAGCTCAAGTACTGCTTCAGCTCCTGCCAGCACTGGGAGGAGGGCTACTACCACGCGTACAAGGGCATCGTCGCCGACGACCCGGACCTGGTGCTGTTCCTCGGCGACTACATCTACGAGAAGAAGTCGGGCCGCACCGCGAAGGAGCGCAACCCGCGCAGCCTGGCCTTCACCGAGGACGTCACCACGCTCGCGCAGTACCGCGCCCGCCACGCCCAGCACAAGACCGACGCCGACCTGCAGGCCGCGCACGCGATCGCGCCCTGGGTCGTCGTGTTCGACGACCACGAGGTCATGAACAACTGGAACGGCACCACCTCGCCGGCCACGGCCGCCCGCAAGGCCGCCGGCTTCCAGGCCTTCTACGAGAACACCCCGATCCGCTCGACGGCCAAGCCGAACGGCGCGTCGATCCAGCTGTACCGGCAGCTGATGTGGGGCAACCTGGCCCGCTTCCACATGCTCGACACGCGCCAGTACCGCAGCGCCCAGGTGCCCGACCCCGCCGGCGACGCCGGTCCGGCCTGCGCCGACATGCGCAGCACCTCGCGCAGCATCCTCGGCGCCACGGAGGAGGCGTGGCTGCTCAAGCAGTTCGAGTCGCACCCCGCCACCTGGGACTTCCTCGGCCAGCAGGTCTTCTTCGCCACGCGGGACGCCGACGGCAACAAGGCCACCTGCGAGAGCAACGACTCCTGGCAGGGCTACGAGGCTTCCCGCAACCGGATCCAGCAGGGCTGGGTCGACCGCAAGGTCGCCAACCCGATCGTGCTCACCGGCGACGTCCACCGGCACTGGGCCGCCGACCTGCGGCTGGACTACTTCAACCACAGCTCCCCGGTCATCGGCTCCGAGCTGGTCACGACGTCGGTCACGAGCAACAGCGACACCGCCTCGCCGCCCGATGCGGCCTGGTCCGCGAACAACCCGCACGTCAAGTACTGCAAGGGCGAGCGCGGCTACGTCCGCGTCACGACCACGCCGTCGCAGATGCGGGCGGACTTCATGACGACGTCCGACACGAGCGTCTACGACCCGGCCTCGGTGGTGATCAAGAACGACGTCAGCTTCGTGGTGCAAGCGGGCAAGGCCGGCCTGCAGAAGGTCTGAGGCCACGCTGCGTGACACCGATCATGGCGGATTCACGTTGTGGACCATGAAAAACGCACGGGGCTCCCGGGCCCGGTGAAGGTAGACTCCGAGAATCCTGAATGGACACCGGGGATCCCGCTCACGGGGACCCGCGCCCGACTGGGGGTGGCGCGGGTCCCCGAGCCCGTCGATCTTGACATTCCGTTCGCGGCACTCGTAATCTGGGTGTTCCGCCGTCATGCCGAATTCTTCGATTCCATGACAAGGCGGTTCCACGGTGAAAAAACTCTTGCTGATCACCTTCGCGGTGGCCGGGCTGGCGGTGGCCGGCGCCGGTGTTTCCACCGCCGCACCCGGCGGGGTTTACGACGTCAAGGACTACGGCGCCAAGGGGAACGGATCGGCCAACGATTCGAGCGCCATCGACAAGGCGATCACCGCGGCGAACGCGGCGGGCGGCGGCACCGTCCGGTTCACCTCCGGCACCTACAAGTCCGCGAACACCGTTCACCTGAAGAGCAACGTCACGATCCAGCTCGACGCCGGTGCCACGATCACCGGGTCCGGCGCGGACACCTACGACAAGCCCGAGTCGAACCAGTGGGACGACTACCAGGACTACGGCCACAGCCACTTCCACAACGCGATGTTCTACGGCGACAGGCTGACGAACATCGGCTTCACCGGCGCCGGCACGATCGACGGCGGCGGCAACCTCATCACCGGCAACCCGAAGTCCGGGGAGGCCGACAAGATCCTGTCCCTCACCCGCTGTGACGGGCTGACGCTGTCCGGCGTCAAGCTGCGCCGCGGCGGGCACTTCGCGGCGCTGATCAACGGCTGCACGAACGTCGTTTCCGACCACCTGACCATCGACACGGCGAGTGACCGCGACGGCTGGAACATCATCAGCACGACGAACGTCACGATCACGAACGCGTCGATCGCCGCGAACGACGACGCGCTGGTGTTCAAGAGCGACTACGCGCTCGGCGCGAAACTGCCGAACGGGAACGTGACGGTGACGGGCGCGAAACTGTCGGCGGTCTGCTGCAACGCGCTGATGTTCGGCTCCGAGACGTGCGGCGACTTCACCGGGTACCACTTCTCGGGCATCACGATCACCGGCGCGCACAAATCCGGCATCGGCATCGTTTCGATGGACGGCGCGAAGATTTCCGACGTCCACTACCGCGACATCACGATGTCCGGGACGTATTCGCCGATCATGATGAAGATCGGCACGCGCAAGCGCTGCGGCAACAACCCCGGTGTCGGCTCGATCAGCGGCATCACGTTCGACAACGTCACCGGCACGCACACGGGCAGCAACTTCAGCCCGACGATCTGGGGCGCGGACAGCGGCCACCGCGTCTCCGACGTCACGTTCACCGGCGTCAAGCTGAACGTGCCCGGCGGCAACGGCACGATGGGCACGGGCGTGCCGAGCAACACGGCGACGGACTACAACCCGAAGAGCATCGGCACCCGCCCGTCCTACGGCTGGTACCTGCACTACGCGGCCGGCATCCGCTTCGTGAACAGCTCGGTCGAGTTCGCCAAGGACGACGGCCGCCCGGCGAGCATCGTCAACAACAGCTCGGACATCACCTTCGACCACTTCACCGCGGAGAAGGGCTCGAAGAGCCCGTTCGACGTCGGCTTCCAGTCCGTGACGGGCTACTGCGTCAAGGACTCGGCCACCACCTCGGGCACCACCCTCCGGATCGACACCTCGAGTTCCACCTCGAACTGCTGACGTTTCCCGTATCCCACGTGATCGAAGCCGGAACTCGCGTGATCAGGGCCGGAACTCGCGAGTTCCGGCTTCGATCACGCGAGTTCCGTGCCGGATCACGCGAGATCCGGGTTTCCGCACGGACGAAGGGGCCCCGGCTGGTGAGCCGGGGCCCCTTCTGCGGCGTGCGAGGAGGTCAGTGCGAGTACTGCTCGTTCATGATCAGGAAGGCGCCGAGGCCGTGGAAGTCGTTGGTCTTGCGGGCCCGGGCGTAGTAGTAGGACAGGTCGCCGACGTTGGTGCCTTCGCAGATGTCGGTGATGTTCGTCAGGCCGTCCGAGCCCAGCGACACCTTCTTCAGCACCCCGGCGTAGCCGCGGTCCGCCACCGCCTGGTAGGACGCCGGCAGGTAGCCGCGCTGGACGCCGCGGGCCATCGTGAACGTGTACATCGACGACGCCGACGTCTCCAGCCAGTTCTTCGAGTCGCCGCCGCGGTCGACCACCTGGTACCAGCGGC
>NZ_MUMI01000660.1 GCF_002155975.1 Amycolatopsis kentuckyensis | reverse complement strand
CGGTTCCGCTGCCGCTGCCGGCACCGGCGGGCGCGTTCGGCAGGACCAGCGCCGCGGCGCCGAGCTCGGCGGTGTTTCCTTCGGCGGTGGCCATCCAGGTGCCGGCCGCGGCGGAGAAAACGCCGAGCAGCACACTGAGTGACACCATCACCACGTGAGCACGTTCACCAATGGGGGACACGGCGCAGGAACGTATCACGGAACAATTACAGCGAGAACCCTACGAACGCACTGGTCACATTTCCCGTCGGCGACAGGCACGGAATTCGAGGCAATCGGACGCTTCCCCGTTACTCCATTCAGCTCATCCGGACGACGAACGTCGCTTCGCCGGACGTTGTCACCGGACGACGGGTCGGGTCTTGACCGGTGGCGGTTGCTTTGCCGGTGAAGCCAACTTTGCCCGCGATCGTTGTGCAGGTGTACGAAATTTCAGCGTCCACGGCCAGTTCTCCCACGGTGCGCGCGCAGGACGGGGTGTGGTCGTCGACCACGCTCACGTCGGCGAGCGGGACGTCACCGGTGTTCTTGACCAGGATCGAAAACGTGACGGTGTCGCCCGGGCGGACTTCGTACGGCGTCGCGTCTTTCATGACGGCGATCCCGGGGTGGACGACATCGACTTTTGCGTCACCGGCTGATTGCACGGTGCGACCAGTCGGATCAATTCCGGTGATCTCGAGGGCCTGGCCGAAGTCGTCGCCGGCCGCCTTGCGGGAGCAGGTGTAGGTCTTCACCGCTCCGGCTTCGACGGTGCCGAACTTGTTCCCGCAGGTCGTTTGTTCGTCCACAACGGACACTGCGGTCAGCGGGACGTCACCGGTGTTGCGCGCGGTGACGGTGAAGGTGACTTCGTCGCCTGCGCGGACCGTCTCGGGGGTCGCGTCGATCGTGAGCCGCACGGCCGGGTGGATGACGTCGATCTTGTCGGTGTCCGTGGCCGTGATCGGGGGGCCGACCGGGGCGGTCGCCGTCGCCTTCGCGGTGCTGACTTCGTCGTCGGCGGGGGCGGTCGCGGCGCAGTCGAACTTCTGCGCGGCGCCGGGTTCGAGCCGGTCGAAGGTCTTGGCGCACGGCTCGTTTCGGATGGTGACGGCGGTCAGCGGGACGTCGCCGGTGTTGGTGACGGTGAGGGTTGCGGTGACTGCGTCGCCGGGGCGAAAGGGGCCGCCGTGGATCTCCTGGGTGAGCTCGAGGGCGGGGTGCAGGACGGTGTACGGCGCGTCGTCGGTCGCGCTGACCTGGCGTTTCACCGGATCGGTGCCGGTTGCGGTGGCGGAGCTCACGAAACTGTCGGCCCCGGCGTTTACCGTGCAGGAGTGGCGCTGGCCGGCGCCGGGAAGGAGGGTGCCGATGGTTCGAGCGCACGCCGGCGTGCTGTCCA
>NZ_MUMI01000066.1 GCF_002155975.1 Amycolatopsis kentuckyensis | reverse complement strand
CTCCAATCACGCGAGTTGACCCTCCAATCACGCGAGTCCCGCCTTCAATCACGCGAGTCCCGCCTTCAATCACGCGAGTCCCGCCTTCAATCACGCGAGTCCCGCCTTCAATCACGCGACTTCCGTCTTCCGGCAGCGGGGGTTCGGGCTTCGGCGGGGTGTTGCAGCCCGGAGCGGGGCACGGCGAGGTCGATCGCTCGACAGACCAGGTCGGTGCGCATGCGTTCGGCCACCAGGCCGCCCGCCGGGCCGACCAAGGTGTCCGGCCCCACGGGCAACCCACGCAATGCCTCCCCAATCGCACGAGTTCCGCCCTCAATCACGCGAGTTCCGCCCCTGATCACGCGAGTCCCGCCCTCAATCACGCGAGTCCCGCCCCGGATCACGCGAGACCCACCCGGCATCACGCGAAACCCGGGCCGCGGAACCCCCGTCACGCGGTGACCCGGAGCTCCCGCAACCCGCGGATCACGAACTCCGGCCGTCGCGGTGGCGCCCCGGCCAACCGCAACCCCGGCAACTTCTCCGCCAGCGCACTCAGCGCGGCGGCGATCTCCACCCGAGCGAGAGGAGCACCCACGCAGTAGTGGATCCCGAGGCCGAACCCGAGGTGGGCGTTCGGCGTCCGGCCGATGTCCAGGCGGTCCGGCTCTTCGAACACCTCCGGGTCGCGGGCCGCGGCACCCAGCAGCGCGCCGATCTTCTCGCCACGGGAAACGACATATCCGCAGATCGACACGTCCTCGGTCGCCGTCCGCTCGAACAGCTGCAGGGGCGCGTCGAAGCGGATCAGCTCCTCGACACACGAATCCAGAAGGGTAGGTGAGGCCAGCAGGCGCTCCCACTGGTCCCGGTGCGTCAGCAGGGCCGTGATGCCGTTGCCGAGCACGTTGACCGTCGCCTCGTGGCCGGCCATCAGGAGCAGCACCGCGGTGGCCACCAGCTCGTCGGGCGTCAGCTCGCTGCGCAGCAGATCGCTGATGATGTCGTCGCCCGGTGCGTCCGCGCGGGCCGCGGCGACCGAGCGGACGTAGGCGACGAACTCGGCCGCGGCACGCTCGGCCGCGTCGCGGTCTTCCTGCGGGAGGTCGTACTCGTACATCTTCACGATGGCGTTGGACAGCTGGACCATCCGCGGTCCGTCGGTGCCGGGGACGCCCAGCAGCTCGGCGATCACCGCGACCGGCAGTGGCTGGGCGAGGTGCTCCAGCAGGTCGGCACTGCCGTCGGCGGCGATTGCGGCCGCCAGGTCGTCGACCATGGCGGTGGCGAGCTTGGCGACCATCGGACGCAGCCGTTGCACGTGGCCGCGGCCGAAGGCGCCCGCGATCAGGCGGCGCAGGCGGGTGTGGGCCGGCGGCTCGTTCTCCAGGAGGGAGTTGCGGTGCAGCAGGTTGAACGAGGCGAACCGCTCGAGCGGCTGGGCGTCCTGCCAGATCCGGCCCAGGCCGCGGTGGCGCAGCACGGCCGACGACGCGGCGTGCGACACCGCTATCGCGAGGCCGAGCCCTTCGTGGAAATGGACTTCGCCCTGTGCGCGCAGCGAAGCGAACGCCGGGTACGGGTCTTCGAGGAAGGCGGGATCGCGGGGGTCGAACACGTCGCGAGACTAACCCTTCGATAGCGTCTGAAGCCGAGCCAGAGGAGGCAGCAGTGGGCAAGGGCGCGCGCAAGAAGGGTCCCAAGCAGGCATCGGACCGCAAGCCGAAGGTGCGCGACGTCTTCGTCGGCCAGCCGTTCGAAGGGCTGGCGGCGGAGCCCGAGCTGATCGCGCTGCGCGAGTTCGTGCCGTCCGCGACGGCCCAGCTCACCCTCGCCGACGGCGGTGACGTCACCCTCGGGACCGTGTTGCCGATGGCGGCCGCCGCGTTCGTCCGCTCGGACGGCCGGCGCTACCTCGGCCTGCAGGTGCAGACCCGCTCGTCGGACATCAGCCGGGACCTCGGCCGGTCGCTGAAGTGGCTGCTGGACGCCAAGGAGGGTGACGTCCTCGGCGTGCCGGACACCACCACCCCGCCGTCCGCCGACGAGCACGCGCGGCTGCAGGACCTGCTGGCGCCGGGTGCCGAACTCGACGTCACGCTGCACACGGACTTCGGCTGGTGGCTGCCCGAGGACGCGGACGCGACCGGTGACGTAGCCGTGTCGCTCGAGCGCGCGAACGCCGCGATCATGCCCACCGAACGGCTCGGCTCGGGGGCCTACTGGGTCCTCGCCGGCGAGAAGGCGCACCTGCGCTGGGTCCGGCCGGAGCCGGAGAACCTGCTGCTCCAGGCCCTCGCCCGGCTGTCCGCGGCCGGCGAGCTCGGCCTCGGCGAGGGGTCGCGCTACGCGGGCTCGTTCCGGGCGCACGGCCTGCTCGTCCCCGTCTGGGACCTCGACCCCGAGGCTCACGCCCGCGAGTGGGCCGAAGCCAAGGACGCCCTCGGCGCCCGGCTCGAGACGGCCTTGAAGTCGCTCGACGACGAGCCGCTGAACGCGACCGAGCGCCGGGCGCGGGACGGCCTCATCGGCCGGCAGCTCACCCTGCGCTGACCTTCGTCGGCGGGTGCCGGACCACCGGTACGAACCGGTGGTCCTCCACCCTTCGATGAGCGTTCAACCAGGCATTATGTGGCGGAAGAGACACCGCCGGTGCCTCGCGCCGGTGGGACGATTCTCTGCGTGATACTTCACATCTGTGGGGCGGCCGACTGGGCCGAAGTGGGGGAGGACGGCGGCTACCAGCCGCCGTCGCTGGGGGAAGTCGGGTTCGTGCACTGCTCGGACTTCGGCACGGCGCACCTGCCGGCCGACGCTCTCTACCGGGGCCGCACCGATCTGGTGCTGCTCGAAATCGACCCGGCGAAGGTCGACTCGCCGGTCCGCTGGGAAGACGGCGTGCCGCCGCACCCGGCCGGTGTCCGGTTTCCGCACGTCTACGGCCCGATCCCGCACGCGGCGGTCGTCGGCGTGCACGAATTCCGGGAGTCCGACGGCGGCGGTTTCCGGCTGCCCGACTCGCTCGCCCGCCGCTGACGTGGGCAGACCATCGCCCGGCCGACGAGGAACGAATCCGGCCGGGAACGCAGGCAACCTGAGGGGGCTGTGATGCGTGTTGGGGAGGAAAGCGACTCGGCTTCTGGCTACCCGACCCCGATGGGAGGCGATACGGTGACCGCTGCGGCACCCGTCTTCACCGGGGGAGATACGTGGGTGACCAGCGCAGGCCGAGGGAGGGCCGCGACGTTGGCTGGCGAGTTCGTCGACTTCGGCGACTTCGTGCAGGCCACCTTGCCGGGCTTGCTGCGGTACGGCCACGCGCTCACCGGCAACCCGCACGACGCGGCCGACCTGGTGCAGACCGTGCTGGAAAAGATCGGCTCGCGCTGGACCTACGTCCACGAGAAGACCGGCGACCCGCTGGCCTACGTCCGCCGGTCGATGGCGAACGCGCACGTGAGCCGCTGGCGGCGGACGCGCCGGGAGAACCTCGTCGCGGACCTGCCGGACACCAGTCCGCACGTGCCGGCCGACCCGTTCGAGCACGAGCCGCTGTGGCGTGCGTTACGAACGCTGCCGCCCAGACAACGTGCCGTCATGGTGCTGCGTTACTACGAAGGTCTCTCGGAAGCGGAGATCGCCGGTGCCCTCGGGATCACCCAGGGCACCGTCAAGAGCCAGGCCAGCAAGGCGATCTCGTCGCTGCGGATGAAGCTGAAGTCGGTCGACGGCGAAGGCGAAGGGAGTGGTGCCGGTTGAACATCTCCGAGGACGAACTGGAGCAGCGCCTGCGCGCGCTGTTCGCCGACGAGCGGCTGGACCTGCCTCCGCCGCCGGACGCGGGCACGGTCATCGTCACCGGCGCGCGACGTCGTCGCCGTCGTCGGCACGCCGTGCAGGCCGTGGCCGGGGTCGCGGCGGCCGTGGTCGCCGTCGCCAGCGGGCTGACCATGTTCCGGATCCACACCGAGGGCGGCACCGCGGCGATGTCCGCCGACGGGACCGCAGCCAGCATCAAGCCACCCGAGAACCTCACGCCGGGCCGGCCGCCGGAACCGTCGACGCCGGGGCCGACCGGCACCCAGAGCATCCAGGCTTCCGCCCCGCCGGGAACACCGACGCCGACGCGGCGGCCGCCGTCCTCCGCGACGCCGTCCACGCTCGCCGACGTGGTCACCGGGCCGCTGCTCGCGGCCGACGGCTTCGGCAAGCTCAAGCTCGGCATGTCCGAAGCCGACGTGACGGCGCAGGCAGTCACGCTCAGCGACCCGCAGGCCGGCGCGAGCTGCACCGTCTACAAGGCACAGGGCAGCGGGCTCCCCGTGGCCGCGAGCGTCGTCATTTCGAAGGCGGCCGGGCTCGTGGTCGTCACCCCGGACGTGGCCGCGCACACCGCCGAAGGCATCGGCGCCGGCGCCACCAAGCCCCAGATCCTCGCCGCCTACCCCGCGGCCAAGGAAGAAGCCGGTGACGTCGTCGCCCCGGCCGGTGCCGCCGCCGAATACCGCTTCCGGCTCGGCGAGACCGGTGTCGTACAGACGAGCCTTTCGAGCCTCACCCAGGACTGCGCTGGCTGACGGCCGGCCGCATGCCGAAACCCGGGCTGTCCACAGGGGGAGAGCCCGGGTTTCCGTCTTCGGAGTTACAGCGCCCCGCCGGCCACCGGCGGCATCTGCGAGTCGGCGCCGCCGTCGCCGACGGACTCGCGGTACAGGTGGTTCTCGACCTCGAACAGGTTGCCGTTCGCGCGCTTGACGACGTTCAGCAGCGTGTTCATCTGCGAGATCTCTTCGACCTGCTCCTTGAGGAACCACTGCGTGAACTGCTCGCTGATGTAGTCCTCTTCGGCGCGTGCGGCCTTGGCCATCGCGGAGATGTCGGTGGCGACCTCCTTCTCCTGCTCGAGCGCGAGCTCGATGACCTCGGTGACACCCGAGAAGTCGTTGCGCACCTCCCCGGTGCCGGGGATCTCGACGTGGTGGTCGCGGTCGAGCATGTACTGCACGAGCGCCATCGCGTGGTTGCGCTCCTCGACGGACTGCTTGTAGAAGTGCTTCGCCAGCTGCGGAAGGTCCTCGGCGTCGAACCACACCGCGAGCGCGATGTACTGCTGTGACGCGTTGAACTCGTTGTGGATCTGCGCCTGCAGCAGTTCGTAGAACTTCGAGCGCGGCTCTTTCTTCTTGGTGAGGGCCATGGTCACCACGATACGGCAGAATTCGATTTCCGACTACTTCCGACTGGTGATCTTCCCCCTATTAGGGTTACCATTCCTAAAGAAGACTCACCTAATTTAAGTAAGCCTTCCCTAATGGTCTGCGCCTTTTTAGGGAAGGCTTCCATTACAGCGGATCGCGCCGGACCGGGCAGGACATGCACCGCGGCCCGCCCCGGCCGGAGCCCAGTTCGGAGCCCGCGATCGGCAGCACCTCGATACCGGCCGCCTCCAGTCGTTCGTTGGTCTCGGCGTTGCGCTCGTAGCCGACGACCACGCCCGGCGCCAGGGCGAGGGTGTTGTTGCCGTCGTCCCACTGCTCGCGTTCGGCCGTCACCGGGTCGAGGCCGGTGTCGATGACGCGCAGCCGGTCGATTTCCATCGCCTCGGCCGCGGCCACCAGGAACGGTGCCGGGCCGGCCACCTTCACCCCGCCGTCGCCGGTCGGGCGCAGCGTGAACGCCGTCAGCGAGTCGCGCGCGAGCGGGTACATCACCACCGCGTCCGCGTCGACCATCGTGCACACCGTGTCCAGGTGCATGGTCGCGCGGGACTGCTCGATCGGCACCGCCAGCACGGTGTGCGCGATGCCGTCGGCGAACACCGAGCGGGCCAGCGACTCCGCGCCGGCCGCCGTCGTCCGCTCGCCGACGCCGATGGCGAGCACGCCCGGCGCCAGCAGCATCACGTCGCCGCCCTCGATCGGCGCCGAGTGGGCGCCGTACGCGCGGGCGGCGTGGCGGAACTGCGGGTGGTAGGCGTAGATCAGGTCGAGCACCGCGGTTTCGCGGCGGCGCGCGGGCATGTTCAGGGACGAAATCGCCACCCGGTCGGCGATCCACACCGACGAGTCGCGCGTGAACAGCAGGTTCGGCAACGGGTCGACGGCGAAGTCGTGCGGGTGGTTCATCATCCGCACCAGCGACGCGCCCTCCGCGGACGGCAGCTCCTCGAACGTCATCCCGGCCATCAGCACCTCGGCGAGGCCGGCCGCGTCGACGCCGGAAAGGTGCGAACGCAGCGAGTCGGCCAGGTCGCCGCCGAGCCGCCGGTCGTCGACCGCCGCGTGCACGCCCGCCGCGTGCGCCCGGTCGTCTTCCAGGGCCGTCCGGAGGGCGTCGGCCAGCAGGAGGACGTCCACCCCGCGGCCGCGCAGGACCTCGGCGAACGCGTCGTGCTCGTCCTGGGCCCGGTCGACCCACGGGATGGAGTCGAACAGGAGCTGGTCGTTGTTGCGGGGCGTCAGCCTTTTGAGCTCGTTGCCGGGCCGGTGCAGCAGCACCGCGCGCAGGGGTCCGACTTCGCTGTCCACCCGGGGAGGTGCCGTTTCGTCGATCACCCCCCCGAGCTTAGTCAGGGCAGCCAGGAAACGTGCCCCTTGAGCAGCGAATACCCGACGAACGACACGAAGTCGAAGAGGGTGTGCGCGGCGACCAGCGGCCACAGCCGGTTGGTCTTCTGCCACAGCCGTCCGAACACGAGACCCATGACGAAGTTCCCGACGAATCCGCCGAACCCCTGGTACAGGTGGTACGAGCCGCGCAGCACGGCCGCGCCGAACACGGCGGTGTTCTCCCGGACGCCGAGCTGGCGCAGCCGGGTCAGCAGGTAGCCGATGACCAGGACTTCCTCGGCGAAGGCGTTGCCGAACGCCGAGAGCGTCAGCGAGATCGGCCGCCACCACGTATCGCCCAAAGTGGACGGTTGCACGGCCAGGCTGAACCCGAGGTGGTACGAGATGAAGTACAGCGCCAGGCCGGGGATCCCGATCAGGGCGGCGAGCACTACGGTCAGCAGCGCGTCCCGGCCCGGGGACCGCCGGTCCAGGCCGATCTGCGCGACCTTGACGCCCGCGCGCCACAGCAGGTAGAGCCCGAGCGCGCCCCAGCCGACCAGCTGCGCCGCCGACAGCAGCTGCTTGAGCAGGTCGATCAGGCTCGCCGCGGCCTGCGGCACGTTCAGCTGGGTCTGCTGCTGGGCCAGCGGCACCGGCTGCAGCAGCGAGTCCACAAGGGACAGCAGGCTGCGCACCCCGGACATGCCCAGCGTGATCCCGAAGACGATCAGCAGTTCGAGCTTGATCGCGCGGCGCTCGGCCGGGTCCTCGATCGTCCCGGGGAACTCGGGGCGGGCCGGGGCCAGCCACGATCGCGCGGTGAACGTCATGGACGCACGCTACCTTCGGGGTATGCCGAGGAGCATCGCCACCAACGAAACCGTCGACCGCGCCGCGCTGGTCGAGTTCCTGTCGACCCGCCACCGCGCGATCCTGCTGACCACGAAGGCCGACGGCGGCCCGCAGCTTTCGCCGGTCACCTGCGGCGTCGACGCCGAGGGCAGGCTGGTCGTCTCGACCTACCCGAAGCGCGCGAAGGTCGTGAACGTCAAGCGCAACCCGAAGGTTTCGGCCTGCATCCTGTCCGACGAGTGGAACGACCAGTGGGTGCAGCTGAACGGCACCGCCGAGGTGCTGGACATCCCGGATTCGGTCGAGCCGCTCGTCGAGTACTTCCGCGCCATTTCCGGCGAACACCCGGACTGGGACGAATACCGCGAAGCCATGGTCAAGCAGGGCAAGAGCATCATCCGCGTGACGATCGAGAGCTGGGGGCCGATCGCGAAGGGCGGCTTCCCCGCCGAACTAGCCTGACCGCCCGCGCAGGAACGGGCAGCCGACCAGCCGGCGCAGCTCCGACGCGAGCTGCGCCGGGCTGTCGACGGACCTCGAGAACGCCAGCCGCACGTCGTGGTCGCCGGTGTCGGACTCGACGCGCAGCCGCAGCCCGAACCGGTCGAGCCCGAGCGGGCGGATCCGGCCGCCGCGCAGCGCCGCCGGCAGGTGCTTCGCCAGCTGCTCGACGACGTCGGAGTGGTCGCTCTCCAGGTGCCGCAGCCATTGGGCCTCGTAGTCGTGGAACGGGTCGGGCGGCGCCGCGCTGAACATGTGCGGGCGCAGCGAGTGCGTGCCCTCGGCGTCGGCCAGCACGAGCGACGCCGGGGTGAGCCGCAGCAGCGTGACGCCGTGGCCGACGTCGAGGAGCCGTTCGTCCGGCCGGGCCTCGGCGATCGCCACCGCTCGCGCGCGGGCCGAAACCGGCGAGAGCGGCCGCAGCCAGCCGGTGATCCACAGCAGCCCGCGGATCGGTTCCCGCAGGTCGACCGGGGCCTGGTCGGCGAGCTCGGCCATCACGGCCAGCTCCCCGCGCTGGGTCTGCTTCGCCGCGCGGACCATCGGGTGGTCGTCGGGCAGCAGCACGCTGACGCTGCCGCTGTGGTGCACGTGGTGCAGGAGCGGCACGACGCGCCGGCCGTCGAGGTCCGTGCGGTCGCAGGTGGGGAGCAACGACGCGGGGCCGTTGCGGGTCGCGATCGTCTTGGCGCGCTCGGCGGGGTTCGGTGCCGGCGGGCGGCGGACGGATGTGGGGGCCTCGGTCACGGCTCACCTCCTACTTAGGTGAGCCTAACCTGAATCCTCCGGTCTGGGTAGTCGTGGCGATCACGTCCCACCCGCTGATCGGTACATCCGGTAACGCCGGTGCCCACTTTGCCGAAAAGGGGGTGACAACCCGAGCCCCTGGGGGTTCCGCGTGCCGATCGTCCCGGTCCCCGAGCGCGTCCGCGCTTTCGAACTCGACTCCGCCATGCCGTCCGGGGCGCTCCCGATCTTCGGCGAGTACCTCGACCGCCTCGGCCGCGACACCGTGAACCAGCGGCTGGTGGCCGGGTTCTTCGTGGTGTTCGGGTTCGCCCAGTTCTTCGCCGGTGCCGGGGTGGCGCTGCCGGTCGGCACGTTCGCGCTGGCCGCCGCGATCGAGGCCTGGTGGCTCTACCGCGCGCACGCACACGTGCCCGAGACGCGGCTGAAGCGGGAGGCGTTCCGGCAGGTGGACATCACCGCCGACGGCCTGGTCGCGGCCGGCCGGACGGTCGGCGTGCGCCTGCCGGACGGCCGGTGGCTGCGCGTCCGGCTCGACGAAGCGCACCGGTTGCTGGTCGCCGGGCACCGGCGGGTCTGGCTGCTGGGCCGGGGCCCGAAGGTGTTCGTCGGCTTCTCCGGCGTGGTGCGGGTCCGCCGCGCCGGAATCCACCGGACGCCGCCGCCGGGTGCGGTGCCGGTGCCGGAACCGGCCGGGTCCGGTTCGCCGAGGCTCGACCCCGTGCTGGCCGCGCACCGCCGCCAGCTGGCCAGCGACCTGCGGGTGACGGCGGCGTTCCTGCTGGTGCTGGCCGGGTTCGCGGCCTGGGTCGCGCTCGACTTCCCGGTCGTGGGGTGGCTCGCGTGGACGTTCGGCGCCGGCGCGCTGCTGGGCGCCCTCGCCGCCGCCGTGCGGGCGATCGCCTACCGCAGGCCCCTCCCGGCGGACCACTGGACGGAGCTGCGCGCGGTCCTCGACGGCCCGGTCCGCATGAGCCGCCACGGCGCGGCGAGGCTGAGCGGCCTGACCATGCTGGCCGACGGCCGCGTGGTCCCGTTCCGCCTCCCGAAGGCGGACCCGTCGATGGCGGCGAACATCGCGGCGACGGGCCGCCTGTGGATCGCGGGGGCACCCCGCCCGGGCGCGGCCAAGACGGGCCTGCCGGGCTACCCGGTGCTGGGCACCGTCTGGCTCGGCTGAGCGGGCGTCCGGTCGCCGCGGGGCAGCAGTAGCGGCGTAGCCAGCACGAGGACCCCGGCGATCCCGATCGCCCAGCGCGGGCCGGTGAGACCCGCCAGCACGCCCCAGACCGCGGTCAGCGTGGCGATCGCCGCCTTGGTGCTGACCGACCACGCCGAGATCGTCCGCGCGATGCGGTCCGCCGGGAGCTGCTCGAGCCGGTAGGTCGCGAGCACCGGGTTGAAGACGCTGCAGCTGACGATCAGGCCGAGCTCGACGACCATGACGTACACCAGCCCACCGGTACCCGCCGGGACGAAGGCCAGGGCCGGCAACCAGCACGCCCTGACCGCGCCGGCCGTCACCAGGACCCGGTGCCGCCCGAACTTCCCGACGAGCCGCGGGGTCAGCCGCGAGCCGGCCAGCCCGCCGAGGCACGGGACGGCGAACGCGAGCCCGTACTGCCACGGGGCGAACCCGAGGTGGTTCAGCATCAGCACGGCGAGCAGCGGCTCGGTGCCCATCACCAGGCCGTTGAACACCATGGCGTTGAAGAGCAGCGGCCGCAGTCCCCGGTGCGCCAGCAGGAACCGCCACCCGTCGGCGAGATCGCGCGGGCGCAGGCGGGTGGCGGTGCGCGGGTGCGGCTCGCCGCCGCCGATCGCCCGGATCCCGAGCGCGGAGAGCAGGAAGCTGACGGCGTTGGCGACCACCGACGTCACCGGCCCGAACAGCGCGAACGCCGCCCCGCCGAGCGGCGGGCCGAGGGCGGTGGCGGTCCAGTTCGTGGACTCGAACCGGCCGTTCGCGACGAGCAGGTCTTCGGCTGGCACGAGGCCCTTGAGGAAGGCGCCGCTCGCGGAGGTGAAGGTGATGTCCGCCGCGGCGACGACCACCGAGACGGCCAGCAGCTGGACGAAGCCCAGCACCCCGAGGGCGTAGGCGGCCGGCACGCTGATCAGCGCGGCGAACCGGACGAGGTCCATCCCGATCATCACCGGCCGCTTCCGGCGGTGGTCGACCCACGGGCCCAGCGGCACGGCCACGAGCGCCCCGACGGCCGGCCCGACCGCGGCCAGCGCCGAGACGGCCGTGGGCCCGGCGTGCAACACGAGGATCGCCAGCATCGGGAAGGCCCCGAAGCCGAGCCACGTCCCGAACGCGCTCACGGCGTAAGCCGACCAGAGCCACCTGAACCGCGGCCCCAGCGACCGCCCGCGCATCACGCTGGAGATCAAAGCCGGGAACGGCCGCGCGCGGCAACCGACATACCGTGGCGCCACCGATTGTCCACATCTGGCGCCGGGTGTGGACAACTTCGCTTGCGGGGCCGACTTTTCGGCCGGTTGTCGCGCCCCGCCGATAGAATGGACTTGGATGCCCGGTGTGGTCCTCGGCACCGAGTGGGGCGCGTACTACGCCGAGTTCGCGGCCGCGTTCGGCCTGTCGATCGACGCGGCCGGGCCGAACTTCGGCACCGAGGTGGTGCTCGACACGGTCGCGGAGTCGACGGAGGTGGCGACCCTGGTCGGCGCGGGAAGCCGGGTGCGGTGGCCTCCCGAGCACGACCTGCGGCGCGTGCCGGTCGAAGGGCCCGTGCCGGTGTACCCGCATTCGCTGGTGTGGCGCCGGGGCAACGCGCACCCCGGGCTCGCGGCGCTTCGACGTCACCTCGCGAAGAGCGAGCGCGCTGCCGGGGCGTGGCGGCCGAGCTGGGCGGACTAACCCAGCGACTTCCGCGTCGCCTGCTCGGTCTCGAGGACGCCCTGCCGGATGCCCTCGAGCTGGTCGCTCAGCTCGCGGACCGCGCCGGTGTCCACGGTGATGTCCGACGTCGCCGCCGTCAGCTCCGCGACCCGGGCCACCAGGCTGTCCAGGCCGAGCGCGCCGGACTGCAGCTGGGCCAGCAGCTTGTCCCGGGCGCCGGACAGGCGGGCGTGCACGTCCGCCTGGGCCTGGACCGCCGTCAGCGCCTGCTCGAGGTCACCGCGCACCTCCGCACGAGCCGTGCGCAACTCGCGCTGCAGCCGACGCCGTTCGTGCGCGACGGCGTCCGGGTCGACCCGGGCCAGCGCCTGGCCGGTCGCCGACGCGCGGCCGGCCAGGCGCTGCAGCGTCGACAGCGTCTCCCGGACCACCGGCTCCATGTCCGCGACGCGCTCGGCGAGCGGACCGGACGCGAGCGAGCCGCTCAGCGAGGCGAAGCCGTCCGCCGCGGCCGACGCCCGGTGCAGCCAGTTCTCCTCGGCCGATCCGGGCGCGACGTCCAGCACCCGTGCTTCCCGCGGCGGTGGCTCCTTCTCGCGGGTTGCCACGGCCACACCCGCCCGCGCGGCGAGCACCGCCACCCCGACCCCGATGGCGGCGACGACCGGCAGCTGCACGGCCCACGCCATGCCGGCCGACGTGGCGGCGAGCAGCAGCCCCCACGGTTCGGCGAGCTCACGGGCGAACTTCATGTCAGAAATTGGAAATCACGGAGGTGAACACCTGGTTGATCGAGTCCGGTTTGGACGAATCGTACTCCGAACCCGCGGTCGCCTCGGCGATCTGCTTCAGCACGTCCTGGTCGGCGTCCGAGCCGTAGGCGATCGTGAACAGCCGGACCGACTCCGCGTTGCCCTCCGGCCGCAGCTGCGGGACCAGGTGCTCGAGGTCGATGCCGCCGGAGTCCTCGTTGCGGCCGTCGGTCAGCACCACGACCGCGTTGATCGCCGCCGGGTCCAGGTGGGCCTTCAGGTACTCGTACGCGGCCAGCGACGAGTCGTACAGCCCCGTCCCGGACTGGGGGGTCAGTCCGCTCAGCCGCATGGCGAGGGTCTCCTTGCCGCCGGTGCCGAGCGCCTGCACCGGGAGCAGCTCCTGGTAGTCCTTGTCGCCGTCGAGGTGGGTCGAGAACTGCCAGAGCCCGACCTGGTCCCGCGGCACGAACTGGCCGAGCGAGTCGATCGCGGCCTGCTTCGCCAGGTCGATCTTGCTCTTGCCGGTGCCCTTCACCTCGTCGCCCATCGAGCCCGAGACGTCCACGACGAGCAGCACGTTCGCCTTCTTGCGCAGGTCGGTCCAGGAGGCCAGCAGCTTCGACAGCACCGACGGCGAGGGCGGCCGCAGGAAGCTGATCTTCGCGTCCGGCCGGACGCCGTTGGCGGGCGTCGCCTGCGGGCCCGGCTTGCCCTCGAACGACCGGAAGCCGAGCGCGGCGAACTTCGCCTGCGTCTCGTCGAGGCGCAGGTAGCCGAGGAAGTCCGCGGCGATCTGCTTGCGCACCGGGTCCGCCCAGTTCAGCGTGACGAACGGGTGGTCGGAGTTCAGCGTCCCGTCACCCGGGTAGATCGCCACCAGCGGCACCTTCGGCGGCCCGTGCTGCCCGACCTTGGCCGGGTCGTTCGTCGGGTTGCCCTGGTTGTAGCCGATCAGCGAGTTCTCCTCGACGGTGACCGCCGAGATGTACGACAGCGCCGCGCCCTTGTCGTCGGCCTTCTGCAGGTTGGTCAGGAAGGTGAGCGTGGTGTCGCCGTAGTGCACGATCGCCTGCTCGATGTTCGTGACGAACTGCTTCGCGTCCGGCTTCTCGAGCGCGGCCGCGGTGAGGTCGGACGACGTGCCGGTGGCGGCGTAGTAGGCGCCGATCGTCGCGTTCAGCCCGGACGTCGAGATGTTCGGGTTCGTCTTGCCCAGCCGGAACTTGCCCCACTCCGGGTGGCCGTACTTGGCCCAGCCGGCCGGGTCGGTGGCCAGCCCGGCGAGGTCCTTCCAGCCGATCGCCTTGCCGGGCCAGCCGAGCGCCTCGGCCATCGGCTTCGGCATCGCGACGACCAGCGGCGCGTTCGCGACCGACGGCGGGTCGCCGTCCGGCACGAGCGAGCCCGTGTCGCCCTTCGCGTTGACGCGCAGCAGGTTGACCCAGCCGCTCGCGGCCGGCGTCCAGACGTCCGGGCGCGGCCCGTCGGTGGCTTCGTTCCAGCCGTTCGCCAGCGCCTGCATCGCGATGCCGGACGACTTCGACTTCACGACGACGTCGACGCAGTGCCCGGCGACCGTCCGTCCGGAGTAGGCCTTCGCGGCCTCCTGGACGATGCCGACCTTCTCCGGGGACGAGGCGACGGTGAGCGCGATCGCGTCCGCTCCTGAGCACTTCGGCGCGTCGGCCTCGTCGCTAGGACCGCTGGTCCAGTACCGGATTCCGATGATCAGGGCGATGGCGACCACGATCGCGGCCAGGAACGGGAGAAATTTTCTCCGGCGCCGCACTGGCTGGGAATTGATCATCGAATCCTCCCCGTCTCCGCGTCTGTGGTCATTATCCGGCGGTGGACGGGTGGCCGGAGGTGCGTTGCCGAACCGTTGCCCCCGGAATCCGGCCCGGGCGCACCCCGCTGACGGCAAAAATGCCGTCAGCGGCTTTGTTTTGGGTCGGCAATCAAATACTCGTCGAAACCCTCGAAGCACCGTCGCGTCGGCGGTGATGAATCGCTGTTGCCGTGGAAACGGCGGCGAGCAATGCGGTCAGCGCGGTCGCGACGGAAAGCCGCCGGCGCCGCCGGTCCGCCGATTCTCCGGCGGCCCGCAGGGCGACGCTCGCCTGGAGGAACCGGTGCTCCGAAGTGTTCAGCCGGGCGCCGCCCCGCTTCGCCCACTTCAGTGCTTCGTCGAGTTGGCGGCCCCGGTAAAGAACGGCGGGCTCCCGGTCCGACGTTTCCCACAACGCGGTCGCCTCGGTGAGCCGCCGGTGGACGCGCAGGGCGTCCCGGTCCGCGGCCAGCCAGCCCCGCAGCCGGGGCCACCCGTCGATCAGCGCGTCGTGCGCGAGTTCCAGACCCGCCTGACCGGCGGTGACCAGCCGGGACCGGACGAACCGCGCCACCACCGGCGTCGGGTCGAGTTCGGCGTGCGGCACGTGGCGCCGCGTGTCGGGGGTGCCGTCGCCGAAGCCGACCAGGCGCAGGAACAGGCTCCTGGCCTCGGCCTGCTCCGGCGGAGCGAGCCGGCCGTAGACCGCCTCGGCCGCGCCGGCCAGCGCCGCGGTGATGCCGCCGGCGGCCTCGTACGCGGCGAGCGTGAGCGTGACGCCCTGGCTCGCCTGCCAGGTCCGGCGCAGGGCCTCTGTGGCGAACGGCAGCGCGGCCGGTTGGCGCGCGACCTCGGCCATCAGGGTCGCGACCAGCGCGTTCTCCAGGCCGCGGCCGGCGTCGGCGGCGGGCCGGACGAGCGCGGCGCGGACCTGGCCGGCGGTCAGCGGCTCCAGCGGGATCAGCGCGTTCCGCATCACCTCGGCCAGCGCGGGGTGCCGCGCGCAGGCGTCCGCGTGGTCCGCGCGCAGGCCGAGGACCACCCGCACCGGGGCCTGCGCCGCCCGCAGCAACGCGGCGAAGAACCACGCCCGCTCGTCCGCCTCGGCGGTGAAGACCTCCTCGAACTGGTCGACGACCAGCAGGAACTCGGCCTCCGGCGGCACCGCCTGCCGGATCCGCAGGTGCAGGTGCCCCGGGTCGGCGGCGAGTTCGCCGCGCAGCCGGACCGCCGGCGTCCCGGTGAGCGCCGCCAGCCGCGCCGCGCACTCCTCCAGGGGACGCCGTCCCGGCCGCAGGAACACCACCGGCCGGCGGGCCCGGTGGACGAGGCCCGCGCGCAGCACCGACGTCACGCCGCTGCCGGACGGGCCCGAGACGACCAGGAACCGCGCCTCGGCCAGCCGGCCGCGCAGCAGGTCGACGACGTCCTCCCGGCCGAAGAACCGGCCGGCGTCCCCGGCGCCGAACGCGGCCAGGCCCGGGTACGGCGGCTCGGAGCCGGGGGTGGCCCGCCTCCGCCGGCTCAATTCCGCCGCGACTTCGTGCCACCGTTTGTCCCACTCGGCGACGGGCCCGTCGCAGGCGCGCACATAAGCCAAGGCGACCGCGCGCGTCGGCAGTTTCCGGCCGCCGGCGGCGTCGGACAATGTCCCCGCCGAGTAATGCGCTCGTTTTCCCAGTTGCCGATATGGCGGCCGGCCCGCCTTCTCCCGCAATCTCCGCAAATCCCCGGCGAACTGTGACAAAACCTCGTCGTCCGTATCGAGCGGGCGTTCCCCACGCGGCATTACGCCACCCCCCTTGGCGTGATCCATTGTTCGGAGGTTGTCGTTCGCTGTCCACCGAACCAGACAAAACAACCCCAACGCACTAGACCGGGATGTGGTCGATGCAAGACGACACACTGGAGGGACGATGAACACCACGAAGATGAAGCGGGCGGGGGCCGCGACGCTCGGCGCCGCCGCGCTGGCCGGAGCCTTCGCGCTGGCCGGGGCCTCGTCGGCCGCGGCCGACGAGGTGCCCAAGGGCGTGACCCACCACGCGATCGGGTCGGGCGCCGCGCTGACCGACCACGTCCAGACGTGGGTGACCACCCACTACGACAGCGACGACTGGCGGGCCAACGTCCGGGTCGACTACGGCCGCAGCGGCGCCTGGACGGTGTGCTCGGACGGCACCGAGAAGCACGGCCCGCTGCAGGGTCCGGGGTACTGGATCTTCGCCGGCAACTGCTACGGCAACGGCACGATCACCACCTACGGCTGGTACGACGGCTGATCCGCGCGTGACCGGGACGGGCCCTTCCCCGCGGGGAAGGGCCCGTTCCTCGTCAGCTCTTCGGACCGCGGCGCGACCACGTCCAGGCGTACCCGGGGTCTTCGGACGCGTCGGCCGCTTCGCCGAGCTCCAGCGGCGCGAACGTGTCGACCATGACCGCGGTCTCGTCGAAGAACTCCGCGCCGATCGACGCCTCCGCCGCGCCCGGCTGCGGGCCGTGCGTGAAGCCGGACGGGTGCAGCGAGAGCGAGCCGATACCGATCCCCGAGCCCTTGCGGGCCTCGTAGTTGCCGCGCACGTAGAACATCAGCTCGTCGGAGTCGACGTTCGCGTGGTTGTACGGCACCGGGATCGCGCCCTCGTGGTAGTCGACCTTCCGCGGGCAGAAGGAGCAGACGACGAAGTTCGGGCCCTCGAACGTCTGGTGCACGGGCGGCGGCTGGTGCACGCGGCCGGTGATCGGCTCGAAGTCGTCGATGTTGAACACCCACGGGTAGAGGCAGCCGTCCCAGCCGACGACGTCGAAGGGGTGCGTCGCGTAGGTGTAGCGGGTCAGCCCGGCGCGGTGCCGCACGAGCACCTCGACGTCTTCGCCGTCTTCCAGCAGTGGTTCGGCCGGCCCGCGGATGTCCCGCTCGCAGTACGGCGAGTGCTCCAGGAACTGCCCCTTGGCGGACAGGTAGCGCTTCGGCGGCCCGATGTGGCCACGCGCCTCCAAGGTGAAGAGGGTGACCTCGCCGTGCGGGACGACCCGGTAGGTGCACGACGTCGGGATCACGACGTAGTCGCCGTCACCGACCTCGAGGCGGCCGTAGATGGTCTCGAAGGTCGCCGAGCCGCCGTGGACGTAGAACAGCTCGTCGCCGGCCGCGTTGCGGTACAGCGGGCTGGTCGCGGTCGCCGTGACGAACCCGATGGTGACGTCGTTGTTGCCGAACAGCCGTCGCCGGTCGGTCACCGCGTCGGCCTCGCCGCCGAACTTGAGGTCCCGGGTCTGGAAGGCCCGCGGCTTGAGCGGGTGGTTCGGGGTGAGCGACCCGCGGTCCTCCTCGACCGCGACGGCGTCGACGATCGCCGTCGGCAGGCCGCGGTGGTAGAGCAGCGCGGAGTCGGCGGAGAAGCCCTCGACGCCCATCAGCTCCTCGGCGTAGAGCCCGCCGTCCGGCTTCCGGAACGCGGTGTGCCGCTTGTGCGGGATCTCGCCTACTCGCCGGTAGTAAGGCATCGACGTCCCCTTCTGACGTGTCCGTTGTGCGAACGATTTTGTCCTGATGTCGTACGCTACTAGCGTGTCAGTCGTGTCAAGCGCTGTGGAACTCACGCCCCCCGGCCCCCGTGGAATTCCTCCCCTGTTCGCGAGGCTCGTCGACGACTCGGCGCTGTTCCCTCCGGTCGGTGCGGCCATGCCCGAAGCGCTGCGCGCGCACTTCGCCAGCCGGGCCTCCGAACACGCCGGTGTACTGGGGGTTTTCCTCTGCCAGGCGTCGCGGCTGCCCGAGCTCATCACCGAGCTGATCAAGATCAAGCCGAAGCAGCCGCTGCCGCTTTCGCTGATCATCGACACCGGTCTCGGCGGCGTCCCGAAGGCCATCTCGATCGTCGAGTCGCGCAGTGAGCTGCTCGCGCTGCGGATGGTCGAGATGCCCGCGCCGTCGGACGTCGACGAGGTGTGGCTCGAGCGCGTCTCGGAGTTCGTCCCCGAGGACGTCATTCGGGTGGTCGAGCCGCGGCGCGGCGTCGGCTGGCTCGACGGCGTGCGCAAGGTGATCGAACACGGCAGCTGGCCGAAGATCCGCTGCGGCGGTCAGGCCGGCGAGAACTTCCCCAGCGTCGACGAGGTGGCCGACTTCCTCGCCGTCGTCAGCGGGTCCGCCGGGGCGTCGTTCAAGGCGACGAACAGCCTGCACCGCGCGGTCCGGCACACCGACCCGGACTCCGGGTTCGTGCACCACGGCTTCCTGAACCTCCTCGTGGCCTCGGCGCGCAGCCTGGCCGGCGGTGACGTCCGGGGGGCGCTGGAGTCGACCGATGCCCAGGCGCTGGCCGACGAGGCCCGTGCGCTGTCCGAGCCGGCGGCGAAGGCCGTGCGGGCGCTCTTCGCGTCCTACGCGGCGGCGTCGTTCGAGGAGCCGGTCGCCGACCTGGGCGAACTCGGCTTGCTGTGACCAGCCGGGAGGGGTCGCTGACGCTCGACCGGGGCTTGGCGCTGCTGCAGGCAGTCGCCGACGCCGGAGGCGACGCGGCGACCATCTCCGAGCTGGCGGTGGCCATCGGGGCCAGCCGCGCGGCCGTCTACCGGCTGCTCGTGCCGCTGTCCGAGCGCGGGCTGGTCTGGCGCGACGGCACGAAGGTCCGGCTCGGCGTCGGGCTGCTCCGGCTGGCCGGGCAGGTGCTGCCGCAGCTGCGGGACGCGGCCGGCCCGGTGCTGCGCGAGCTGGCCGAGAAGGTCGGCGCGACCGCGCACCTCTCGGTCGCGCAGGGGACGCAAGCGCTTGCGGTGGCCGTCGTCGAGCCGTCGTGGACCAACTTCCACGTCGCCTACCGTGTGGGCAGCCGGCACTCGCTGACCGCCGGCGCGGCCGGCAAGGCGATGTCGCTGCGCCCGGGTGGCGACGGCTGGGTGACGTCGACGGGCGAGCTCGAGGCGGGCGCGTCCGGTGTCGCGGCGCCGGTGCGTGGCGTGCCGGGGTTGCGGGCGAGCGTCGGCGTCGTCTCGATGGAGCCGCTGAAGGCGGCCGAAGTGGGTCCACAGGTCGTCGCGGCCGCCACCCGGCTGGCCGACATCCTGAAGACGGACGGCTAGCGCAGCGGGCGGACCATCGTCAGCAGCAGGGCGACGTCGACGGTGAACAGCAGCCGCTCGAAGAGGCCCAGCGTGACGTCCTGCTGGGCCGGGCCCAGCACGAGCGTCAGGACGAAGCCGCCGAGCACCACGCCGACGCTGGCGAAGCTCGCCGTGGCCAGCCGCCGGATCGTCGTCCGGCGTGGCTCCCAGGGGCAGCGCTCGCGGCCCTTCTTCGTCAGCACGAACGCGGCCGCGGGCAGCGCGACGAACGCCGTCAGGGCGGCGATGTTGTGGACCTGCCCGGCGAGCGACCGCGCCTGGCCGTCCGGGTCGACGGGCACCAGGCCGCACACCAGCAGCCCGGCCGACCAGACGCCGAGCAGCACGCACACGGCGGTGGTGCCCGGGCGGTGGGCCTTCGCGATCCCGGCGAGCAGGGCGACCGAGCCGAGCGAGAGGGCCAGGCACATCACGCTGAACAGGGGAGCGGCCGAGGACGAGCCGAGCTTGCCGTAGACGTACTCCGAGAGCGTCTGCCAGATCGGGCTGACCTGGCCGGACAGCCGCAGGTGCAGGTCGATCGAGGTGGCCACGGCGAGGCCGATGCCGCCGAGCGCGATCCGGCCGTGCAGCGGCGAGACCGCGGGTGTCTTCGGCGAGTTCACCTGGTGCTCTCCCTTTCGTTTCCGAAAGGTTACCGGGTGAACCTGTGAGGGATCGGTCAGAAAGCGAGCTGGAGCAGGGCGAACGCCGCGAACCCGGCGAACGCGAACCCGGCGCAGCGCTGGATCAGCTTCGGCCGGATCCGGCTGCGGAGCTTCGCGCCGATGAACACGGCGAGCCCGGCGACCACCACGAGCGCGGTGAAGGCACCGACGCCGACGGCGAAGGGGTTGCCGATGCGGGCGGCGAGGCTCGCCGTCGCGAGCTGGGAGGCGTCACCCCACTCGGCGGCGAAGAGCACGCCGAACGACGTCATCGCGGAGCGCGTGAAGGACAGCGGCGAGGGCCCGGTCCGCGAAGCGTCTTCGCCTGCTTCGTCGGCTTCGCTGAAGCCCTCGCGAAGGAGCATGAAAGAGCCGAGGCCGAACATCGCGGCGACGACCAGGGAAAGGACGACATCCGGTAACAGCGTCAACACGCTGCCGAACGCGACCGCTATGACGCATTGCACGGCGAACGCGGCGCACACCCCGGCGAAAACCGGCCAGCCGCGGAAACGGGTGGTCAGCACCAGGGTCGCGACGAGCGTCTTGTCCGGCAGTTCCACGGCGAGGACCAGGCCGAACGCGCTGATCAGCGCCACCATAGCGGCAGTCATGAGTATTTGTTCGCCCCTTTCACTGCAACGATAAAGGGGAGCTCAGGAAAGCCGCAAGCTGATGGCTCGCGCGAAATTGCCTGATCGGCGGCCATGAATTTGACATCCCGGGGTGGCACACAATTTTTTTCGGCGTGCCGAATTTTCGGTTGTGGCCTGCGGTAGGTTCACCGGCATGGGGTCACAGGCGCGTGCTGCGCAGGTAGAAGAAGTCATCCGCCGGTTGGACGCGCACTACGTCTTCCCGGACGTCGCCGCGAAGCTCGGGAAGGTGCTTCGCGCGCGTCTCGACGAAGGCGCATACGCAGACCTCGACGACGCGGATTTCGCGACGGCCGTCACAGCGGACCTCCAGTCGGTGAACGACGACCAGCACCTGCGGCTGCGTCACCACGCCGACCCGGTGGCCGAGGACGGCGACGCGGAGTACGCCTCGGAGGACTTCCGCCGCACGGCCGAGCTGGAGAACTTCGGGATCGCGTCGGTGCGGCGGCTGCCGGGCAACGTGGGCTACCTCGACACGACCATGCTCTACCCCCTCGACCTCGCGGCCGCGGCCGTCTCGGCGGCGATGACGCTGGTCGCGCCGGCCGACGCGCTGCTGATCGACGTCCGGCACAACCGCGGTGGCGCCCCGGAGACCAGCGCGTTCCTGCAGAGCTACCTCGTCGACGAGCGGACGCACTACCTCGACATCTACGAGCGCGACGGTGACCGCGTCACCCAGATGTGGACGCTGCCGTACGTCCCGGGCCCGAAGTTCGGCGGGACCAAGCCGATCTGGGTGCTCACCGGCCCGGCGACGTTCTCCGGCGGCGAAGACCTGGCCTTCTCGCTGCAGCGGCAGGAGCGCGCGAAGACCGTCGGCGAGGCGACGCGCGGCGGTGCCCACCCGCGTGAGCAGTTCAAAGTGGACACCTACCTGGACGTGACGGTCTCGATCGCCCGCTCCTACGACCCGAAGTCGGGGGAGAACTGGGAGGGCATCGGCGTGCCGCCGAACATCCCGGTCGCCGCGGACAAGGCCTTCGACACCGCGTACGCGCTGGCGCTGCGGCACGTCCTCGAGCTCGGCGACGCGGGCCCGCGCCGGGCCGTGGCGGACGAGGCGCGGAAGGCGCTCGACCGGCTGTAGGACGTTGGTCCCGCCGGGAACGGGACCAGTTGATCTGGCCGGGTCACCGGGCCCGGAGCAGGCTGGACCACGTGGAGGTCCTTGAGCTAGCGCGGTGGCAGTTCGGCATCACCACCGTCTACCACTTCCTGATGGTCCCGCTGACCATCGGGCTGTCGATCCTGGTCGCGGCGATGCAGACCCGCTGGGTCCGCACCGGCGAGCTGCGGCACCTGAAGATGACGAAGTTCTGGGGCAAGCTGCTGCTGGTCAACTTCGCCATGGGCGTCGTGACCGGGATCGTGCAGGAGTTCCAGTTCGGGATGAACTGGAGCGCGTACTCCCGCTTCGTCGGCGACGTCTTCGGCGCGCCGCTGGCGATGGAAGGGCTCGTCGCCTTCTTCGTCGAGTCGACGTTCCTCGGCCTGTGGATCTTCGGCTGGGACCGGCTGCCGAAGAAGGTCCACCTGGCCTGCGCGTGGGCGTTTTCGCTGGCCACGATGGCGTCGGCGTACTTCATCCTGGCCGCGAACTCGTGGATGCAGCACCCGGTGGGCGTGACGTTCGAGAACGGCAAGCCGACCATGAACTCGATCTGGGCGGTGCTGACGAACAACACGGCGCTGGCCGCGATCCCGCACACGCTGGCCGGCGCGTTCTCGGTGGCGGCGGCGTTCCTGGTGGGTGTCGCGGGCTGGCACCTGTGGCGGCGCGGGGACCACGCCGAGGTGTGGCGCTCGTCGCTGCGCCTGGGTGGCTGGGTCGGCGTCGCGGCGTTCGCGGTCCTCGCGATCACCGGTGACACGCAGGGCAAGCTGATGTTCGAGCAGCAGCCGATGAAGATGGCGTCGGCGGAAGCGCTGTGCCACACCGAAAAGCCGGCCAGCTTCTCGATCATCGCGATCGGTGACGTCTCGGGCGCGAACTGCGAGGACGTGAAGACGTTCAACGTGCCCGCGCTGTTGTCGTTCCTGGCGCACAACGACTTCTCGACCGAGGTCAAGGGCGTGGAGAACCTGGTGACGGAGTACCAGGCCAAGTACGGCACGAACTACCCGGACGACCCGGCGCTGGGCTCGCTGGCGGGCAAGCCGATCGACTACGTGCCCAACCTCCCGGTGACGTACTGGGGCTTCCGGATGATGATCGGCTTCGGCGCGGTCTCGGCGGGCATCGGCGTCCTGGCCCTCTGGCTGACCCGCCGCGACCGCATCCCGGGCGGCCGCTGGTTCCCCTGGCTGGTCCTCGGCGGCATCGCGACACCGTTCCTCGGCAACAGCGCCGGCTGGATCTTCACCGAGATGGGTCGTCAGCCGTTCGTGGTGGTCCCGAACCCCACCGGTGTCGACGGCGTGTGGATGTTCACCGCCCAGGCGGTGTCGAGGCTGACGACGGGCGAAGTCTGGACGTCCCTGATCGCCCTGACCACGGTGTACGCGGCCCTCGGCGTGGTGGAGGTGTTCCTGATGCGCAAGTACGTCCGCGGCGGCATCGAAGCGGTGATGCCCCCGGCAAAGCCGACGGACTCCGACAAACCGGGCGAGGACACCCTCGCCTTCGCCTACTGAGGTGTTGACGATGAGTGCCGATGTGACCACTCTCGCGAGTTACCCACAGCAGATCTGTGGACAACTCGGCCTGCTGTGGATAACTCAGGGCTACCGACCGGCCGGAGGCGTCCGATGACCCTCGAAATCGTCTGGTTCGCCGTCATCGCCTTCTTCTGGCTCGGCTACCTCTTTCTCGAAGGCTTCGACTTCGGCGTCGGCATGCTGCTGCCCGTCCTCGCCGAGGACAACACCGAGCGGCGCGTCATGGTCAACACCATCGGGCCGGTCTGGGACGGCAACGAGGTCTGGCTCATCGTCGCCGGCGGGGCCATGTTCGCCGCCTTCCCCGCCTGGTACGCCGGGCTGTTCTCGGCCGCCTACCTGCCGCTCCTGCTCGTGCTGCTCGCCCTCATCGGCCGCGGCGTCGCCTTCGAGTACCGCGGCAAGGTCGACTCCGACCGCTGGCGCCGCAACTGGGACCGCGTCATCATGATCGGCTCGTGGATCCCGCCGCTGGGCGTCGGCCTCATCCTCGCCACCACCGTCCTCGGCCTGCCCCTCGACGCCGACGGCAACCGCGCCGGCTCCGCGTTCGCCGCGGTCCGCTGGGACACCCTGCTCGGCGCGGTCGCCATCGCCGCCTTCTCGATCACCCACGGCGCCGCGTTCCTCGCCCTCAAGACCAGTGGTGACCTGCGGGAACGCGCGAAGAACCTGGCGATCAGGCTGCTCCCGGTCGCCATGGTGCCGATCGTCGCGTTCCTCTCGGTCGTCCAGTGGCGCGCCGGCACGTTGTGGACACTGCTCTCGTTCGGGATCAGTGCTCTCGCCGCGGTCGTCGCCTGGCTGCGACTGCGCGCCGACCGCGACGGGCAGGCGTTCGCCGCCCTCGGCGTGGTCATCGCCGGAGCCGCCGTCACGATGTTCGGCGCGCTGTTCCCGAACGTCCTGCCCTCGACGCTCGACGTCGCCAACACCCTGACCATCGAGGGCGCGGCGTCGAGCCCGTACACGCTGACCGTGATCACCTGGGTCGCCGCCTTCGGCGCCCCGGCGGTGCTGCTCTACCAGGGCTGGACGTACTGGGTGTTCCGCAAGCGCATCGGCACCCAGCACATCCCGGCGGTCCACGCACCATGACGAGGCAGTTTTCCGGGGGTTCCGGGCGGAGCCCCCGGTCGTCCCAGCTTCCCGGGCGCGCAACCCTTCTCGCCTCGGAGTCCACAGTGGACTCAGCGCGGCCGGGAAAGGGCCCGCTCGGCGCACTGCCGGCCCTCGTGCCGTCCGTGCGCCGGGCGCTGGCCCTGGTGGGCTTCCTGTCCTTCCTCAACGCCGCCGCGCTGGTGGCACAGGCATTCCTGCTCGCCGACGTCCTCGCGGCGATCGTCGGAGCAGGTTCCGGGGGACGCACCGCCCAGCTGGCCGCGCTGCTCGCGCTCGTCGCGACGCGCGCGCTGACCGGCTGGGCGGTGCGCACGGTCTCCGCCCGCGCCGCCGCCACCGCGCACCGCGAGCTGCGCGCCAAGGCCGTCGACCACGCGCTGCGCCTGGGTCCCGAGTGGATCGCCCGGCGCGGCCACGGCGAACTGACCGCGCTCACCACCCGCGGCCTCGACGCGCTCGACGCCTACTTCCGCGAATACCTCCCCGCTTTGGTGACGGCGGCCGTCGTGCCCCTCGGCGCCGGCGCGGCGATCCTGTTCGCCGACTGGCCGTCCGGCGTGATCGTCGCGCTGACCGTGCCGCTGCTGCCGGTGTTCGCCATCCTCGTCGGCAAGTACACCGCCGACCGCGTCGCCGGCGCGACCGACGCGACGCACCGGATGTCCGAGCGGCTCCTGGAACTCGTGCGCGTGCTGCCGGTGCTGACCGCGTTCCGCCGCGCCACGGCGCAGGCCGAGACCGTCCGGCGGCTGTCCGAACGCCACCGCCGCGCGACGCTCAAGACGTTGAAGGTCGCCTTCTCCTCGGCGTTCGTGCTCGAACTGGTCGCGACGCTCTCGGTGGCGCTCGTCGCGGTCGTGATCGGCGTCCGGCTCGCCGGCGGCAACCTGCCGCTCGCCATCGGGCTCGGCGTGCTGATCCTCGCGCCGGAGTGCTACCAGCCGCTGCGCGCGGTCGGCGCGGCCTTCCACGCCAGCGAAGACGGCGTCGAAGCGGTCCGGCGCGTCGCCGACCTGCTGGCTCTTCCGGTGCCGCCTTCGGGGACCGCGATCCCGGCGCGGGGCGACGTGCGGGTGGCGTCCCTCCGGGTGGCGCGACGCGGCGGGTTCGCCCCGGACGGCGAGTCGTTCGCGGTCCGCCCCGGCGAGACGGTCTGGCTCCGCGCCCCGAGCGGCGGCGGCAAGTCGACGACGCTCTCGGCCCTGCTCGGCTTCGTCCCGGCGCACGACGGTGCCATCACGATCGGCTCGACCGACCTCGCCGATACCGACCTCGCGCGCTGGCGCGAACAGGTCGCGTGGGTGCCGCAGTCGCCGGTGTTCACCGGCGGCACGGTCCGGGAGGAAGCCGGGGCCTCGGACGCACTGCTCGCCGAACTCGGCCTGGCCGGACTGGCCGACCGGCCGGTTTCCCAGCTGTCACTGGGCCAGCGGCAGCGCGTCGCCGTCGCCCGGGCGTTGTACCGGGTGCGGCACGGCGCCTGGTTGCTCCTGCTCGACGAGCCGACGGCGCACCTCGACGAAGCCAGCGCGCGCCTGGTGCTCGACGCGGTGCAGCGCGCCGTCGACAACGGCGCGGCGGCGATCATCGCGGCCCACGAGCGCACCGCGGCGGTCGACCTGCCGACCGAAGGGCATGCCGTCACGGAGGCGTCCACAGTGGACTCTTCGGCCGCGCCGCTGGGGTGGCGCGCGCTCCTCGACGGCCGCCTCTTCGGTGGCGCGGCGCTGGGCGCGCTGGCGCTGCTGGCCGGCGTGGCGCTGACGGCGACGTCGGGCTGGCTCATCGCCAAGGCGTCCCAACAGCCGCCGATCCTGACGTTGACGGTCGCGGTCGTCGGCGTCCGCGCGTTCGGCCTCGGCCGCGCGGGGCTGCGGTACGTCGAACGGCTGGTCACGCACGACGCCGCGTTCCGCATCGCCGGCCGCGTCCGCGTGCGGCTGTGGAATTCACTGGTCCGCCTCGGGCCGGCGCGCAGCCTGCGCACGGGCGAGGGGCAACGCCGGCTGGTCGCCGACGTCGACACCGTGCGCGACCTCCTGCCGCGCGTGGTGTCGCCGCCGCTGGTGGTGGCCCTGGTCGCGGCCGGCGCGATCGCAGTGCAGACGTGGGTGCTGCCGGCAGCGGGCTTGACGCTCGCGGCGGCGGTGGCACTCGGGTTGTGCGCCCCGTGGGTCGCCTTGCGCGCGGAGCGCCGGGCGACATCCGCACTGGCGACCGGCCGACGCGAGGTGGCCACCAGAGTTTTGGTGATCTTCGAGGCCGCGGCCGAGCTGCTCGCGTTCGGCACAGCGGGGAACCACCGCCGCGCTCTCACGGACGCCGACACGCGTCTGGTGACGCAAGCGCGTCGCCAGGCTTTCGGCGCGGGCGCGGCGGAAGCACTGGTCACCTTGGCCTGCGGTGCGGCGGCGGTCATCAGCACGGCGTTCGCCGCGACGTCGGTCGCGGGCGGACGGCTCGACCCGGTCCTGGCGCCACTGCTGGCCTTGGTGCCGCTTGCGATGGCGGAGGTCCTGGCGCTGCTCCCGCCGGTGGCGCAGCACTGGGACACGCTGCAGCGCGCGCGTCGCCGCCTCGCCGACGTGCCGGAAGCGCCCGTGCTCGCGGCGACGGGAGCGGCCGTCTCGTTGCGGGGAGCGGACCTCGGCTGGCCGGGCGGCCCGGTGATCCTGCACGACGTCGACATCGACCTGGCGCCGGGAACGTACGCGGCGGTGGTCGGCCCGAGCGGGGCGGGCAAGTCGACGCTCGTCGCCGCGTTGCTGGGGTTCCTGGTGCCGCGCCGTGGCGTGGTCGCTGTCCCGGAGGGCGTGGCGTGGGCCCCGCAGGAGCCGATGCTCGCCGCGACGACGATCGCCGAGAACCTCCGCCTGGCCCGCCCGACGGCGACCGAGGAGGAGCTGCGCGCGGTGTTGGCAGGAGCGGCGCTGACCGACGTCTCGCCGGAGACGGTGCTCGGCAGCGGAGGCACCGGACTGTCCGGCGGCCAGGCCCAGCGGGTGGCGCTGGCGCGGGCCCTGCTCGGGGCGCCGTCGGCGGGGCTGGTGCTGCTGGACGAGCCGACCGCGCACCTCGACGAGGAGACGGCCCGGGGTGTCCGGGCACACCTGCGGGAAGCATTGGCGGGCCGGACGGTGGTGCACGTGACCCACCTGGCCGAGGAAGCGGCCGACGCGGACGTGGTCCTCGAGGTCCGCGACGGCCGGGTCGTGACCCGGGTGCCGGTGCCGTGATCGATTTCCGCGGTGTCCTTGCCGCACCGTCGCCGCGCCGCGCGATAATGACGGAACTCATGGATCCGACGCTTGCCGCGCGGGCACTGTCCGCGGCCACAGAGATCACGAGCACCGCCCTGTCCGGCGACGACCCGGGAGCGGTGCTGGACACGGTCGTGGCAAGAGCGGCCGAACTGGCCGACGCCGACCTGGGCCTGGCCATGGTGAGCACGGAGGACGGCCGGGTGGTGGTCGAGGCCGCCCACCACGCCACGGCCCACCCGGCAGGCACCCCGAGCACCACCGGCCGAGGGCCGGGGACCGACGCGCGCCAGCCATCCGGCAACCCGCGGTCGGGGACCGCGGCCGGCCAGCGGCCTGCAGCGCACGGTGACCCAAGCGCGGTCGGCTCCACCGCGACGGTGGGCGATGCGCGCCTTGGAGACCTGGCCCAGCCATCCGGTGACCCGCGGTCGGGGACCGCGGCCGGCCAGCGGCCTGCAGCGCACGGCGACCCGAGCGCGACGCCGCCTGCAGCGCAGGGTGACCCGAGTGCGGTCGGTTCCACCGCGACGGTGGGCGATGCGGGCCCTGGAGACCCGGCCCAGCCGGTCGGCGCCACCTCGGCGGCGGGCGATGCTCGCCCCAGCGGCTCCAACCCGCCGTCCGGCAGCCCGGAGACCGGGGAACTCCCCGGCACAGCCACCGCTGGCGAGTCCTTGCGTGGCCTGGCTCTTCCCGCCGACTCTGCGGCCGGGCAGGTGGCTCGTGGCGGCGAACCCGTCTCCAGCGAAGACTTCACCGTCGATCCGCGTACCGCGCCCTACGTGCCCGCCGAACTCCATGGCTACGGGCCTTTCGCCGCCGCGCCGTTCGGGTCCGGGGGGCGGGTTCTCGGATCTCTCACCGTCTACCGGAAACGTGGCCGGGAGCCCTTCTCCGCCGGGACCGTCGAGATGCTCGTCGCCTTTGCCGCTCAGGCCGGGGTTGTCCTCGCGCTCGCCGAAGGCGCCAACGCGCGCCATCGCGTTGCCCTCTACGAAGAGCGGGAGCGCATTGCCCGCGAGCTTCACGACGTCATCGTCCAGCGGCTCTACGGGGCCGGGATGCAGCTGGACCGCGTCCGGCGCAACATGCGCAAGCGGTTCGCCCAAGCCGACGGGGCTCGGCTGTCCGATGCCATCGACCAGCTCGACCAGACCATCGAAGAGATCCGGGGCACCGTGCGCGCGCTGCGGTCACCGGAGCCTCGCCACGACACCGGCACGCCCACCGACCTCGCCGAGTCGGCGCGCGGCGAGGTCCGCATCGCCGGCGAGCTGCTCGGCTACCCGCCGACCCTGGAGCTGTCCGGGGAGTTCGCCGACATCCCCGCCGAACGCGCCGATCACATCCGGGCCGCGCTGCGGGAAGCACTGTCCAATGTGGTCCGGCATTCCGGCGCCAGCGAAACCCGCGTGACGCTCACCAGGGACTCCGGCGGCGTGAAGCTCCGCGTCCGGGACAACGGTTCCGGTGTTCCCCAAGGCGTTGCCACTCGTGGCCTACGCCATCTCGCCGAACGCGCGGACGCCGCGGGCGGGAAGTTCTTCCTGAACTCCTCACCCAGCCTCGGCACCCTCGTCGCGTTCGACCTGCCGCTCGACTGACTCATCCTTCTCGGGTCATCCAGCCTCCCTTCCACGCCCTCGTCGTTGATCTTACCGGCCCATCGAACATATATTCGACTCACGTTCGAGTGAATCTGGCCGGGGAACGCCCTGATCGACATGGCTGACCGTGACGAGACGCGGAAAAGGTCGCAGCGAACGGCGGATTGCGGACGCGGCAGCCGCGGACGGTTACTTCTCGCGCCGCGCGATCCAGGCGGCCGCCTGCGTCCGGCGCTGCATGCCGAGCTTCGCCAGCACCGACGTGACGTAGTTCTTCACCGTCTTCTCCGCGAGGAACAACCGTTCGGCGATCTCGCGGTTCGACAGGCCCTGGCCGATCAGCTCGAGCACGTCGCGTTCGCGCTCGGTGAGCGTCGCCAGCTCGTCCGTCGGCGGGTGCCGCATCTTGTCGAGCACGCGCGCGGTGCTCACCGGGTCCAGCAGCGACCGCCCGGCCGCCACCTCGCGGACCGCGTTCACGACGTCCTGCCCGCGCACCTGCTTCAGCAGGTAACCCGCCGCGCCGGCCATGATCGCGCCGACCATCGCCTCTTCGTCGTCGAACGCGGTGAGCATCAGGCAGGCCGGCGGGTTCGGCTTCGAGCGCAGTTCGCGGCAGAGCGTGATGCCGTCGCCGTCGCCGAGGCGGACGTCGACCACCGCGACCTCCGGCTCGACGTGCATCGCCACCGCCAGTGCCTCTTCGACGCTGCTCGCCTCGGCGACGACCTCGATGTCGGGCTCGTCGCCGAGGAGGTCGCG
>NZ_MUMI01000659.1 GCF_002155975.1 Amycolatopsis kentuckyensis | reverse complement strand
GGCGGCCCGACGGCACCGTCACCACCGTGCCGCGGGCCCGGGCCGTCGCCACCCAGCCCGCCGCCTCCAGCTCGCGGTAGGCCCGCGCCACCGTTCCCGAAGCCAGCCCCAGATCCCGCGCCAGCTGGCGGATCGGCGGCAGCCGGGCCCCCTCCGGCAGGGCCCCCGCCGTCACCGCGCGGATCACCTGGTCGTGCACCTGCCGCCACGGCGGCACGCCGTTCTCCGTGTCGACGACGATCTTCACGCCGCGGCCGACAGGCGCTTCACCGGGGCCGTCACCGCGAGGAACGCCGCCAGGCCCGCCACGACCGCGAGGAACGACACGAAGTCACCCGCCGGCCAGCCGACCGCCGTGCACGCGCCGATGCCCAGGCCGACCGACACCCGCGCGCTGCGGCAGCGCAGCGCCAGGTCGGCCCGCGCGGCGCCGACCGCCGGGCGGCGCACCGCCAGCAGCGTGATCGCCGCGCTGACCAGCACCGTGCCCGCCGCCACCGCCAGCAGCTTCCACTGCGCCGTCAGCCCCAGGTGCAGCAGCGATCCCGCGGCCGCCAGCCCGCCCAGCACCAGGATCCACGCCGGGACGATCCCCAGCAGCGTCCGCGGCGCCAGATCGGCTTCGCGACGCGGGCCGCGGGACGGGCGCTGGGCCAGCAGCTCGGCGATCAGGGCACCCAGCAGCAGCGTGGCGAGGATCGAGCCCAGCCCACGGTCGTCGAGCAGTGGCGGGATCGCGAGGAACAGCCACGGGTACCAGAGCCGGCGCCGCTTGAGGTAGCGGACGGCGAGCTCGACCTCCGCGGCGTCGGGTTCGGCGACGCCCCAGCGGGTGAGCAAGCGCTTTCCATGCTTCTCGCCCGGCCAGAGCACGATCAGGATCGCCAGGCCGACCAGGCCCATGATGGCCGCGATCCAGAACAGGTTGTCGAGCTGCAGCATCACCACTCCTCTGGCTTGTATCAACCACACGATACAAGATTCCGGCGTAACCGCAGCGCGGGCCGGTCGTTGGAGGTTCGTCCGTTCGTACGCACGGCACAGTGCAGTCGGCGGGACACTTGTCAGCCGATCGCAGCCCGATCGCGGAAATTTGTCACCCTGGTGACAACAAATCGGTTTTCCTTCACGGGTGTGACACGTTTGGCGTTAGTTTTTCGATGTGTCGGTTGTCACCCGTGCAACAGGCATGGGTGCCCGGTCGTGGGGAGCCCGCGACCGGAGTCCCGGGGCGGAGCGAAGGAGCTGCGATGTCGGTGGAGCGCGGATTCGATCACGCTGCGCCGCCGCCACCTGCCGCACTGCCGCGCAAGCTGGCCGACATCCTGCGGCCCGAGCTGGCCAGCCTCGCCGCCGAAATCGTCGAAGAAATCCGCGCGACCATCCCGGCGTACGCGCGCCCGCTCGACGGCCCCTACGGCAAGTCGATCCGGGCCGGCGTCGAATACGCGATCACGCTGTTCGTCGCGCAGATCGCCGACCCGACGGTGTCGAAGGAACAGTCCCACGAGGTGCACCACCGCCTGGGGCAGAACGAAATGCGCGAAGGCCGCAGCCTCGACACGCTCCAGTCGGCGTACCGCGTGGGCGCGCGGGTGTCGTGGCGGCGCATCATGCGCGTCGGGCGGCGCAGCGGCCTTTCGTCGGCGGTGATGTCCCAGCTGGCCGACGCGATGCTGGCGTTCATGGACGAGCTGGCGTCCGTCGCGCTCGACGGCTACCTGGAGGCGAAGGCGCGCACGGCGGGGGCGCTGGACACCTGGCGCCGCAAGCTCCTGCACCTGATCCTGGAGACGCCGCCGGCGTCCCCGAAAGCGATTGCCGAGCTGGCCCAGCTGATCGGCTGGCCGGTCCCGTCCGACGCGACCCCGGTGGCGGTCTGCCCGGCGGGCGGCGTCGCCCCGGCCCGCCGGCACGCGGGCCTCGACGCGGATGTCCTCGCCGAACTCGACACGCCGGACCCGAAACTGGTCGTCCCCGGCGAGCTGAGCAGCGCCCGCCTGGCGGCGCTGCAGGTGGCGCTGCCGGACTGCCGCCTGGCGATCGGCCCGTGCGTCCCGCTGGCCTCGGTCGCGGATTCCCTGCGCTGGGCCCGCAATGCGCTGCAGCTGGCCGAGCGCGGCGTCTTGGCGGCGCGGCCGGTGCTGCGCGCGGAGGAGCACCTGGCGACCCTGCTGGTCAACTCGGACACGGGCCTGGTCGGCACGCTGCGGCACCGCTTGTTCGCGCCGCTGGCGGACATGACGGGCAAGCAGCAGGAGCGGCTGCTGGAGACGCTGCGGGCCTGGCTGGACAGCCAGGGCAACGTGGTGGAGATCGCGGAGCGCCTGGGCGTTCACCCGCAGACGGTCCGCTACCGCATGCGCCAGCTGCAGGCGACGTTCGGCGAGAGCTTGAAGGATCCGACGGCGCGGTTCGAAATGGAGCTGGCGTTGCGGGCGGGGGCGGCTCCGTTGCCGTTGCGGTACCCGGTGAGCGAGCTGCTGCCGTCGCCGCGGTCGGGTGGTTCGCGTCCACAGTGGACGTCGCAGCAGCCGTGACCGCTTCGGGCCCCCTCCACAGTGGACCCTGCGGGAGCCCCGTCAGGTCACCGGGATCGACGGGCTGAACGCCGGGTTCTGCGGCGGGTTCGTCACCTTGATGTTGCACGTCATGGTCCACGGGTTCCACACACCGTCCGCCTTCCGGTGCACCTCGAGGGTGAAGGTGGCCGTGGTGGTGACCTTGACCGTGGCGGTGCCGGGCGCGCCCGCGGTCAGTGACGGCACCACCGCACCCGGCCCCTGCTCGAACAGCACCTCGAAGGCACCACCGGCGGGAAAGATCTGCTCGGGCACGGTCAGCCCGGTGGCCGACGGCCCGGAGAACGTCGCGCCGGTCGCCGCCAGGCCCAGGTCGACGTGGCCGCGGAAGCCGTCGTAGCCGTAGGCGGTCAGGATCGCGTGGGGACCCGCTTCGAACCGCACGCCGCCACCCACGCCGGCCGGCGTGACCGTGGTGCCCGAGGCGACGGAGTCCGGGCCGTCGAACCGGGTTGTCACGATCCCGGGTTGCGGGGTGACCCCGGGGAGCAGGGTGCAGGCGTTGAGCACGGGACCGGTCTGGTAGGTGGCGGTGGCGGCGGATGCCGGGCAGGCCAGGGAAACCGCCATCGCGGCGGCACACGAAACCGTGGTGAGGATGCGCAGGATCATTCGACTCCCCTTCGAATCTGCTGCCTTCGCCGAAACTGCCTCAGCCGATCACGACGGCCGGCAGGAACGCCGGGTTCTGCGGCGGGTTGGTCACCTTCAGCGGGCAGCTCATCGACCAGGGGACCCAGGTCCCGGTCGCCGCCCGGTGGAACTCGAGTGACTCGGACAGGCCCGGGCCCATCGAGAACCCGATCGTGCCCGCCGCGCCGGCGGTGAACGTCTGGATCGGGCCGGCCACCGGGAGGGTGATGGTGCCTGTCGTGCCGATGGGCACGTCGAGGAAGCCGCCGCTGATCGTGCCGGAGTCCGGAGTCGCGTTCGAGACGCCGAACGTCCCCGCCAGGGAGCCGCGGACCGCGTCGTAGCCGGCATTGCGCAGGACCGCGCGCACGCTGCCCGGGATGACCTGTGTCGCGGAGGGCAGGACCGTGAACTGCTGCCCGGGGTGGGGATCGCTGACGTCCAGTTGGGCGGTCAGCATCGTGGGTTGCGGCGTCATGCCCGGGAACGTGCAGGTGTAGGTGAGCACGCCGGTCCGGGTCGTCACCGTCGCCGCGGCTGCCGTTCCCGTCGCCACGCCCGTGATGAGCAACGCCGCCGCGAGCGCCGTTCCGGTCCTCATGGTTCCCCCTCGGTTCACCTCGGTTTAGCGGCCGCCTTCTGCGCCGCCGCGGCCTGCGAGCCCTGCGAGGGCGGGAGGGTGTCGGGCGGACACTGGGTGTGGTCGGGCTCGGTGCACCCGTTCAGGTTGTAGGTGTCGATGAAGGCCTGGTTGCCCCCGCCCGAGCTCATGCCGGTGAGCAGCGGGGTCAGGTCCTGGCCGTTGGAGCCGCAGTCACGGAACGCGGGCAGGGTGAAGTCCGGGTCCTGGATGTGGCCGGTGGTGAACGGGTCGTAGTGCCCGCTGACCTCGAGGTGGATCGGCTTCGCCGTCACGCAGTCGGGGCCGACGTCGAACGGGACGCCGTTGATCTTCACGCCGCTCACCCGGCCCATCACGTTCAGCTCGGTGCTCAGCCAGATTTCGCCGTCGTCGCCGGTGTACAGCCCGCCGCCGATTTCGATCATCTTGCTGTTCAGGTAGTCCTCCGGCAGGAACTCGACGGTCGCGGTCACCGGCACGAACCCGAAGGCGAGGAACGTGGTGGGCGTCGGCTTGAACACCGCCGACCCGGAGACCCGGGAGCCGCCGGTGTCGAGGTCCACCGAGAAGAACCCGTTGATCAGGAGGGCGGGGTCGGACACGACGGTCGCGCCCAGCCTCGCGATGGTCGACTTCGTGAAGATGGTGATGAGGCCGAGCGGCACCGTGTATTCGTTCGGAGGTGGTGGGGGTTCGTCTTCCAGCGAGGCACCCGCACCGAGAGCGGCCTTCTGCTCGGGACTTGCCGTCGGCTGGACGAGGACCGTGCCCAGCGTCGCCTGCTGACCGGGATCGAGGGTGCACGCGATCGGCGGCGCCGGCTGGGCGGTGGCGGGCGTGGTCGGCGCGTCGGGGGCGGCGGCCGCGTCGGGCGCCGGGACGGCTGCCAGCGCGAGCGTCGGCGCGGTGACGTCGAAGGTGACGGCCCCGAGGGTGTTGATCGCGATCTCCGGCACGTCGCCGGTGGCCGTGAGGGTGACGTCGCCGGTTTCCGGCAGGGGCGTCGGCGCGACGGTGAGGGGGACCGGGATCTTGTCCGAGCGTTCGCCCTGGTGCACCGTGAGGTCGAGCTGCACCGCACCCCGCACCGAACCGGCGGTGGCGCCGGCGGGCAGGAGCGCCAGCGCGACGTCGCGGGGGAGGGTCAACTGCACCGAGTACTTGCTGATCGTCGCCGAGGTGCCGGTCTTCGCCTGGGTGGGCAGGTTCGCCGACGTGACGACGGTGAGCTTGCGCGAGCCGAGCGGGTCGGCGAAGGGGCAGGTCACCGAGACCGAGGCCGTCGCCGTCTTCTCCGGCGGGGCCGCGGGGGCGGGGGC
>NZ_MUMI01000658.1 GCF_002155975.1 Amycolatopsis kentuckyensis | reverse complement strand
GGAGGGTGAGGGACCCGCCCCGGATCAGCGGGAGGTGTAGCGGCGGAGGCGGGCGACCAGGTCGACGGTCGGCAGGCGGCACAGCTCGGCCATGCGCTCGAGCGCGGGCAGGTCGAGGGCGACCTCGCCGCCACCCTGCTCGCCGGCCTGCCGCAGGCGGTCCTCGGCCCAGCGGCGCAGCGGCAGCAGGTCGGCCTGGGCGTCGGCGACGACCTTGCGCAGGTCGACGCGGACCCGCCCGGGCTCGTCGAGGAACACCCGGCGGTGCACCTTGGCCAGCAGGTCATGGGGGAGTTCGTCCATCGCGACGCACAGCTCGACCAGGCGCACGACGGAGCACTGTCTGGTGCCCAGCTCGTAGGTGGCCAGCGTCTGCAGCGAGATTTCGCTCTGCAAGTGCTGGTTCAGCTCCTTGCGCGTCCACCCTCGGCTGCGCCGGAGCTTGCGGAGCTCGTCTCCGAGGATCCGCTGGTACTCCTCAGCGTCGATCAGCACATCAATGTCCCCTGCCGTGCGCTCCCACGGCACCGCACGGGCGTGATGATTCCCGTGCAGGTGCACCCTCACGAGTATGTAAGTGCGCTGGGGCCCGCCCCTTACGCGATTTCGGGCATGTCTTTGATACCGATTGCGCGAGTTAGGCCGAATGGGTTAACGCCGGCTCGCCGACCGGCTCAGTTCACGCAGGGAACGCCCTCGGCGGTGATCGGCTTCTCCTGGTCGTCGGAGGCCGGCGGCGGCGCGGCAGCCTGCGACGTTGCGCCCGCGGCACCCGAGCCCGAGTTCGAGCTCGCGGTGGCGTTCGTGCCCTCGTAGTCGGCGCCGAGGAACACCGTGACATGCCCGGCCTGGACGCTCTTGTCCTCTTGGATCGTGGGCGAGCCGCCCAGCGCGTCCGCGACGGCCTGGCCCTTGTCCTTGCCGCCCTTCGGCACCCAGATCACCGTGGTCTTGCGCGCGGTCGCGTTGGCCGTCTCGCCGGGGGTGAAGCCCTTGCCTTCCAGGGTCTTGGCGACGTTCGCCGCGAGGCCGGTGCGGCCGGAGGCGTTGCGGACGTCGACCGTGGTCGCCTTGTTGGCGGGGTCGGCCTGCTCGGCCGGCGGGGCCGACTCACCCGGCTGCGGCCCGGCGAGCCCCTGCACGAACTGCTTCACCGCGGCGGGGTCGACCTGGATGGCGACGCCGTCCTCGGGCGTCCGGTACTCGATGTTCTTCACCGGGATCGTGCGGAACTCGAGCTGGCCGCCGGTCAGGCCCTTCATCTGCTGGGCGAACCCGAAGATGTCCCAGTTCTGGTTGAGCACGACCGACTTCTTGATCGCCTCGATCAGGTCGTTCAGCTTGCCGGGGTTGGTCAGCGTGCCGGCCGAGAGCACCTTGCGCGCCATGCCGGCCATGAACACCTGCTGGCGGACCACGCGGTCGAGGTCGCCGTTCGGCAGGCCGTGGCGCTGCCGGACGAACTCGAGAGCCTCGACACCGGAGATCGTGTGCTGGCCCTTGGTGAAGTTCGCGCCGGAGTACTGGTCCTTGACCGTGTTGTTCAGGCAGACGTCGACGCCACCGATGGCCTTGGTGATCTCGCTGAAGCCGAGGAGGTTCACCGCGGCGTAGTTGTCGATGGTCGACCCGGTGAGCTTCTCGACCGTCTCGATCAGCTCCTTCGCCCCGGCCTGGTTGGCCTTGACGTCGAGTTCCTTCGGGTCGGTGACGCCCTGCTTCTGCAGGTCCTTGCGGGCCGACAGCATCGCCCGCGCGTACGCCGAGTTGATCTTGTGCTTGCCGTAGCCGCCCGGGATGTCGACGTAGGTGTCGCGCGGCAGCGAGATCGCGACGGCCTTGCTGCCGTCGTTGGGGATGTGCACGAAGATCAGCGAGTCGGTGTTGAGCTCGCCGTCGGCGTCGCCGGCGCGCAGCTCGTCGAGCACTTCGCGGGGCAGCGGATTGCCCTGGGCGTCGGTGCGGCTGTCGAGGCCGACCAGCAGGATGTCGCGGGCGCCGTCGGCGGGCTTGTCGCCACCGCCGCCGTCGCTGATCACGTTCGTGTAGTTCAGCCCGTTGACCAGGCCCTGCATGGCCGCCCAGGCGTACCCGGTGAGGCCCATCACCAGCAGCGAGACGACGGCCAGCGCGACCTTCGCGCCGTGGAAGGAGTTGCGGCGGGCGCGCGGGGCCGGGCGGGGCTGCTGACGGCCGGGCGGCGGCGCGGCGGCGCGGCGCGTGTCCGCTGGTTCGCGGCGAGGTGCGGGGCGGCGCGGCGGTGGGGTGCCACGCCGTGCGTCGTCGCGGCCTGGCTCGTCCTGCCAGGGCCGGGCGGGGCGGCGGCCGCCTTGCCCGTTCCGAGGCGGGTGATCCACGCGGGCGACTCCTCACTGCATCGAACGGGTGGTGCTAGGGATTGGGACGCATGGTGCCTGCCCCGGGTTGCCGTAGCGTTACACATCCCCCCACGAATGTGTCATGCACCACCCAGTTTCCCGCATGTTCGACGGTTTCGCCTGGTCAGGACGTCGCGTTCGCCGGTGGCCTCGCCGGGATGAGGGTTCCCGCGGCGGCCAGTAGCGCAAACCCGGCCGTGACGGCGTGGAGCGTGACGCCGAGGAAGCCCGGCGTGCTGCCGTCGGCGGCGAACAGCAGCGACGGCGCACAGGCGAGCGCCGTGACCAGCCACGTACCGGTCGCCGCGCCGGCCCCGATCCGGATCGTGTGCAGCAGGAACACCCCGAGCAGCAGGTGCACCAGGCTCTGGATCGGGTCGAGCCGCAGGCCGAGCAGGTCGGCGTCGGCGGCGACCCCGCCGAAGCGGGTCAGCGCGAAGCCGAACACGCCCAGCGTCGCGTAGCCGATCCCGAGCCCGGCCGCGGCCCGGGTGAGCACCGCCGTCCGGCGGCCGGGGTGGTCGGCCGCGCGCGGCTGCCGGACGCCGTGGCTGTGCCGTTCGAACCACCAGAAGACCAGGGTCGCGGGCACGGCCAGCAGCCCCACCGCGACCAGCGTGCGCGGGCGGATCAGCCAGCTGAGCCCGTCGGCGATCCGGCCGGGCAGGTAGACGACGGCGACCAGCAGCAGCATCGCGGCGAGGAACGCCAGGTAGAGGCTCATCGGCGCGCGCAGGACGAACCGGCAGGCGCGGGCGACGCCCGGCCGGTCGCCGAGCCTGCCGAGCGGGCCGGCCAGCAACCCGAGCACACCCAGCTGGACCAGGCCGAGCAGCAGCACGCCCCACGGCGGGGCGGAGAACGCGGCGGGCGCGCCCGGGCTGCCGAGCAGGACGGGTGGCCCGTCCCGCAGGACGCTCATCCCGGCGAGGCCCGCGACCCCGGCCGCGGCCGCGGCGGCGAACAGCCGCCGCGACGGGCGGACGCCGTCGGCGTGCGCGAAGGCGAGTTGCTGGGCGAGCAGGGCGATGGCGAACGTCGCCGCGTAGCGGGGCAGCGGCGAACCGGACCAGCTCGCGGCCAGCTCCCCGGCGGCGACCAGGGCGAGCAGCCCGGCGGCCGCGCCCACCGGCGCCCGGCGGTGCAGGGCCAGCAGCGGGGGCGCGCAGACGATGGTCAGCAGGTAGACGCCGAGCAGCCAGAGCGGGTGCAGCGCGATCCGCATCACCGTGGCCGTCGTTCCCGCCGGGCTGCCGAGCAGTTCGAGCGCGAGCGGCGTCAGCAGCGCGACGACGGCGAAGATCAACGCCGGCCGCAGCAGCGGGCTCGCGCGTTCGGCCAGGTAGTGGCGGTAGCCGCCGCCCGCCTCCTGCTCGGCGCGCCAGCCGGCCGCGTTGGCGTGGCCGCCGGCGAAGTAGATCAGCGGGGCGAGCTGGGCGAGCCAGGTCAGCGGCCAGAGCGCCGGCTCGGGCGCCCCGGCCCAGTGCGCGAGCGCCGTCACCGATTCGCCGAGCAGCAGGAGGACGACCCCGCCGGCGCCGAGCAGCGCCCACCGGCTGACCTCCGCGGGATCGGCGAGGGGAACGGGCGCCCGCGGCTCGCGCCGGGCCCGCAGCCAGCCGCGCAGCCGGAAGACCAGCAGGCAGCCGATCACCAGCACGCCGGCGACCATCGGGCCGATCGGGTCGCCGACCGGCGGGCCCCACCGCTGGTGCCAGGAGTTGACGACCAGCCCGGCCGAGTAGAAGGAGGCGACGGCCCGGCAGGTGAGCGCCGAGTTCATCGGGTTGAGGTCGCAGGCGTGGTGCATGTCGTAGGACAGCCGGTCGTCCAGGGCCTCCCGGACCTCCGGGCCGAGCGGGTGGCCCTTGCGGTCGGCGTAGCGGAGCAGGTCGTAGCCGAGGTCGTGGGCCTTGCACGGCACGGCGTAGTCCCACTTCGTGTTGTCGTCGCCCCACGGCGTCGAGCAGCCGCCGTCGACGTGCACGGCGCGGACGGTGCCGTCCCGCGCCGGCATCGCGCCCGGGGTGACGCCGCTGAGCGCGGTGAAGTCCTTCGGCAGCCGGGCGAGCGCGTCGGGGTGCGGGCCGGGGTGGACCAGCGCCTCGATGGCGTTTTGCGCGGCCAGTACGTCACCGGTGGGCGGCCCCTGGTCCGGCGGCGACGGCGGGCGCGAGGCGATCAGCCCGAAGGCGAAGACGACCAGCAGGACCAGCAGCAGCCACCCGGACGTCGACCAGGGTCGGCGGGTGCGTGGCGGAGGGGTCGGTGCCGGCATGGGTTCAAGGGTGCCAGCCGCGTTCGGCGGCCGACATGGGGATAACCGCAGGATTGCCTTGCGGTTTTCCGCAGGCTGCCCGGACGGCTGCCCGTTCTGCCCTTCCTCGGTGGGAACGTCCTGGTGAAACTGGGGAGAGGGGCGCGGCGACCAGGAGGCAGCAGTGCGCTCGACCGAGCTCGCCGTGCCCGCGGAGAACACCGTGCGCGCACTGCGCCGGCTCGCCCCCGGCGCCCGGTTGCGCACGCCGCGCACACCGGAGCTGCGGGTGATTGCCGCGGCGCTGCGCGAGTGCGCGCCGCCCGAGCTGGCCCGGGTGCATCCCGGCCCGGTCACCCGGGCGGTGCTGGCCGCTCAGCTGCGGGCGCTGGACCGCGCGATGACGGGCTTCTTCGCCGCGGGGGTTCCGGAGTCCGCCCGGCTGGTCAGGGCCGCGCGGTTCGGCAGAGTCCGGCCGGGCAGGCGGCTGCGCGACCGGCTGGACACCGAGCCGGGCCTGCGAACGGCGGCACTGGCCTGGGCGGAGGCGCTCGGGCACCGGCTCCTGGCGGGCGAGCTGCGCGGGGCCCGCGAGGTCCCGGAGGAAGAGGACGGCCGGCTGGCGGCGGAGCTGGCGGTGGCGGAGTTGCTGCCGCGCGCCGAGACCGGGACAGGCGGGCGCGAGGTGCTGCTGCCCTGGCCGACCGGTGGTTCGGCGGCGGGTGGTGGTTCGGCGGGTTCGCTGGGGTCGGGGC
>NZ_MUMI01000657.1 GCF_002155975.1 Amycolatopsis kentuckyensis | reverse complement strand
CGCCGCCGGTCGAGGTGGCGCTGCGGGCGGACCGCGGTGACGTCGTGCTGACCGTCACCGACCACGGCCCGGGGATCCCCGCCGACGTCCTGCCGAAGGTTTTCGACCGCTTCACCAAGGCCGACACCGCCCGCGCCCGGTCCGAGGGCAGCGGCCTCGGGCTCTCCATCGCCCGGGAGAACGCGCGGCTGCACGGTGGCGACATCGTCGCCGCCAACACCGGCACCGGCGCCCGGTTCGAGCTGCGCCTGCCCCGGGAGGCGTTGTGAAGAAACTCGTCGTCCTCGCGGTGCTGCTGCTGGTGAGCGCGTGCGGGATCAAGCCGACGCCGGTCCTCGGGGCGGGCCCGGCACCCACCCTGCGGAGTCCGGCGAGCGAGGGCCGTGGCACCGACCTGATCCTCTACTTCGTCCTCGCCGACCGGGTGACCCCGGTGGTGCGGCCCGCCGCCGGGGTGGTGGGCATCGAGTCCGCGCTGACGATGCTGATGGACGGACCGTCCGTCGACGAGCGGGCCGGCGGGTACTCGACGGACCTCCCCCGCCTCTCCGGCGCGATCACCTCGACCCCCGGCCCGCCGACGACGATCACCGTCCCGTTCCCGCTGCGGCCGATCACCGGCGCCGGGATCAACCAGCTGGTCTGCACCGCGTTCGCGGCGCTGGCCGCCCAGGGCGGGTACACCACCGACGGCACCGTCGCCCTCGCCGGCCCGGACGTCCTGCTGCCCTACCAGACGTGCCAGGCGTGAACCGATGTCGACATGACGGCAAGGCGCCTCAGCCGGGGTAGGGGCGGACCGCCCGGGCCTCGGCCAGCGACCGCGCCCACCAGCCCAGCTGGTCGAGCATCGCCTTCGCCGCGACACCCGCCGCGTCGTCGTTCGGCAGGCCGTCCTCGCCGAACCGCGCCTGGGCGCCGTGGAAGCTGACCGTCTCGCGGATGGTCACCGCGTGCAGCTCGGCGAAGACCGCGCGCAGGTGCTCGACCGCGCGCAACCCGCCGGAAATCCCGCCGTAGGACACGAAAGCGACCGGCTTGGCCCGCCATTCGGGCTGGTGCCAGTCGATGGCGTTCTTGAGCGATGCCGGGTAGCTGTGGTTGTACTCCGGGGTGACGACGACGAAGGCGTCGGCGGCTTCGAGCCGCGGAGCCACCTTCGCGACTTCGGCGACGACCGTCGCGGACGGCGTGGCGCCGAAGGCCGGCATCACGAGCGGGAGATCGGGTTCGGCGAGGTCGACGACGTCGACGTCGAACCCGCCGTGCGCGGCCGCGACCCCCGCGAGCCAGTCCGCCACCACCGGCCCGAACCGTCCTTCCCGGACACTTCCCACGATCACCGCGACCCGGATCGGCGCTTCCGACACACTTCCTCCTCGACACGCAGGGTTTTTGCTCTCCGCATCAGGATGGAACTTCAAGCTCGCTTGAAGTCAAGCGTGCCGCTGTGGTTGGCTGTGCGCCATGGTGAACGCCCCGGCCCGGCCGCTGCCCGACCTGACGGTCGGCGAACTCTCCCGGCGCAGCGGAGTACCCGCGTCGGCCCTGCGCTTCTACGAGGACGAAGGGCTCATCCACAGCCGCCGCACCGCGGGCAACCAGCGGCGCTACCGCCGGGACACGCTGCGACGGGTGACGTTCATCCGGATGTCCCAGCGGGTCGGGATGCCGCTGTCGAAGATCCGCGAAGTGCTCGGCCTGCTGTCCGACGACCGCACGCCCACCCGCACCGACTGGGCCCGGATCTCCCGCTGCTGGCAGGAGGACCTGAACGCGCGGATCCGGCAGCTGGAACAGCTGCGGGACCAGCTGGACGACTGCATCGGCTGCGGCTGCATGTCCCTGGCCAAGTGCCGGCTCGCCAACCCCGGTGACCGGCTCGGCGCCGACGGCCCGGGGCCGCAGCGCCTCGCCGACCACCGCGAAGACGGTTACGAGGCTTGTTGAGCTAGCCGCGCTTCAGCAGGCCGCGGACGTACATCGCCTGCCCGGCGTGCTGGATGTCGTCGTCGAGGACGCTGATCAGGCGCACGCCCAGCGACACCGGGGGATCCCAGGCCTCGTCGACGATCCGGTCGAGGTCCGGTTCGCCGAGCCCCTCGAGGTACCGGACGGTCTGCTCGTGCACGGCGTCGTAGTAGCCGGTGAGCAGGTCCGGATCGTCGACGCGGACCGCCTCGACGTCGGCCGGGCGGTGCCCGTAGCCGGTGTCCCCGGCCGGGAACGGGAGGCCGAACCGGGACAGCCAGTCCTGGCCGGTCCACACCTGCTCCGTCCCGGCCACGTCGGCGACGTGGTCGTCCTGGACCCGGGTCAGGTGCCACACCAGCCAGGCGATCGAGTTGGCCTCGCCGTCCGGCCGGGTCCCGAGCTGCTCCGCGGTGAGTCCGTCCACCGCGGCGTGCACCGTGCCCTGGACCCGGCCGTACCCTTCGACGAGCAGATCGGCCACGTTCATCCGGCTGCCTCCCGTTGTGCCGACAGTTCCCTGCGCAGACCTACCCGATCGGGCCCGCCGGCAAACGGCGGCCGCTACCGCGGCAGCAGCTGGTCGAAGAACGAGCGGTAGCGGCGCAGCGCGATCCGCAGCTCCTCGGTGGCCGGTTCGCCCTGCTGCCACTGGGCTTCCAGCTCGCTCTTGTGCTCGGCGAAGGTGGTGGCCAGCGCGCTGATCACGGCGGCGACGAGCTCGTCGGCCTGCCGGACCGCCTGCTTCGGGTCGTCGACGAAGCCGGTCTGGACGTTCTGCCAGCGGTCGCGGAAGCCGGTGACCTTCTCTTCGTCGATCAGCGTCGGCGTCTCGACGTCGCCACCCGAAGCGGCAGGCGTCTCCACGTCCCCGCCCGATGCGGCAGGCGTCTCGATGTCCCCGCCCGACTCGGCGGGCGTCTCCACGTCCCCGCCCGACTCGGCGGGCGATTCCACGTCCCCGCCCGATTCGGCGAGGGTGGTGTCGTCGGTGTCGTGCCGCCCGGCCGAAGCCAGGTCGGCGGTGCTCAGGTTCTGGTCGTCGCCGGGCTCGCGGAAGTCGGCCCGGTCCTGGCCGGGGACTTCGGCGGTGCGATCGCCGGCGTAGGCCTCGCGGTCGTCCTCACGTCCGGTCAGGTCCCGGTCGTCCTCGGCGTCGTGCCGCGTCAGGTGATCGGTCATGGTCAACGTCCTCCATTCGACTCGGTCCGCGGGGTCGCGGACGCCTGGCGCTCGGTCTCGTGACGGTCGGCGTCGCGGTCGTGGTCGCGCCCGCTGTGGTCGTGCCCGTTCCGGCGCTCGTGGTGATCGTGGTCGTCGTGGTGCTTGTCGTCGTCGGCGCCGTCGGTCAGCAGGTCCTCGAACACGGTGCGGTAGCGCACCATCGCGTCGCGCAGGTCCTCAGTGGACGCTCCGTCCCGCTTCTGCTGCGTGGCGTGCGCGGCCCGGTAGTGCTCGAGGGTCTTGGCGTGCCGCACGGAAAGGTCGGACACCTGCTGCTCGTAGCCCTCGGTCGGGTACCCGCGCTCGGCCATCAGCGAGTTCAGGAGCTGATCGGCTTCGGCGACCGCGGGGGCCGGCTGGTCGACGAACTTTTCCTGTACCTGCGCCCATTCCCGGGCGTAGCGCTCGCGTGCCGACGTCGACAGCGGCCGGATGTCGAGCTCCTTGTGCCGGCGTTCCCGCTCGGCGAGTTCACGCTGCGCGGCACGGGGGCTGTCCTTCTCCGCGACCGTGCGGTCGTATTCCGGACCGAACCGCTGCTGCAGTCGTTTTCGTTGCATTTCCTGCGTCACGAGCCAGATCACGGCGCCGAGCACCGCGACGGCCACGACGACGATCAAGACGATCAGCCATGTGGGCATCGCTCAAACTCCTTCAAGGATGTCAAGCCCCCGATGCGAGCGGTGTTCCCGGATTACCTCGGCCGAAAACGGGCACGGGCCTCCCGACCTCGGGATTCGGCCGTCCGGCGGCGCCGATACGGCCGGATGCCTCCGCCCCGCACCGGGGAGGTGATGCCGATGACACTGCGTGGCTAGCATCGTTATCAGAATAGTAGTATCGTTGATAACAGCCCGAGCGGAACGAACCGGAAGAAGGAACCGATGAGCACCCCCACCGAAACCCGCGTCGCGATCGTCACCGGCGGCTCCCGCGGCATCGGCCGCAAGGTCGCCGAACGCCTCGCCGCCGACGGCATGGCGGTCGTCGTCAACTACGCCGGCAACGAAAAGGAGGCGCAGGCCGCGGTCGACGCCATCACCGCGGACGGTGGCCGGGCGATCGCGGTCCGCGCCGACGTGGCCGACCCGGCCGCGGTCGCGGAGCTGTTCGACACCGCGGAACGCACCTACGGCGGCGTGGACGTCGTCGCCCACCTGGCCGGCGTGATGAGCCCGCCGACCCCGATCGCCGACACCGACTTCGACGTCCTCGACCGGGTGCACCGCACCAACATCCGCGGCACGTTCGCGGTGGCCCAGCAGGCCGCGCGGCGGGTGCGCGACGGCGGCGCGGTGATCACCACCTCGACGTCGGTGCTCGGGCTGAACCTGCCCGGCTACGGCGTCTACAACGCGACGAAGGGCGCGGTCGAGGCGATCACCATGATCCTGGCGCGCGAGCTGCGCGGCCGGGACATCACCGTGAACACCGTCGCGCCCGGCCCGACCGCCACCGCGCTGTTCCTCGACGGCAAGGACGACGAGACCATCGCCCGGATGGCCAAGCAGCCGCCGCTCGAGCGGCTCGGCGAGCCGGCGGACATCGCCGAGGTCGTCGCGTTCCTCGCCGGCCCGGCGCGCTGGGTGAACGGCCAGGTGCTGCGCGCCAACGGCGGCATCGTCTAACGGGTGAACCGGCTGACGATCACGTGGTCCTTCGCCGGCCCGCGCACCGCCCACTCCTGCCGCCACCGCGCGGCGCCGGTCACGCGGTACTCGCCGCGGTAGTGGTCGGCGCGGCAGGGGTGGTCCGCCGTCCAGTGGCCTTCGCGCAGGTCGAGGTCGTGGAAGAAGCCGCCGTGGTCGAAGTGGACCGCCGCGCGGCCGGGCCCCGCCGGGCGGTAGTGCAGGGTCCGCGTGACCGGCCCGACGTGGCCGCCGAGCCGCAGCTCGCCCTCCTCGTGGTAGACGAGGACGCCGTCGGCCTCGGTGAACGTGGCCGTCCCGGTCACCTCGCCCGCCGGGTCGCCGTCCGCCGTGCGGATTTCCCGGTCCAGGCGCCAGGCGCCGGCGAAATACGCGGGGAGATCGGGAACCGGCCAGTACTGCACCCGCCCATTCTGGCACCCCGCGGCGGGGCGGGCCGGAACTGTCGGACCCCCGCTCTATAGTCGGGCGGGTGGCAGAGACCGACCTCGCACCCGCGTCCGACGCGCTGGAGACCCTCCGGCGCGTGTTCGGCTACGACAGCTTCCGCGGCGACCAGGCGGCGATCGTCGAGCACGTGATCGCCGGCGGCGACGCGCTCGTGCTGATGCCCACCGGCGGCGGGAAGTCGTTGTGCTACCAGATTCCCGCGCTCGTGCGGCCCGGCGTGGGCGTGGTCGTCTCCCCGTTGATCGCGCTGATGCAGGACCAGGTCGACGCGCTGCGCAACGCCGGCGTCCGCGCCGGTTTCCTCAACTCCACCCAGGACTACGCGGCCCGGCAGGAGGTGGAGACGGCGTTCCTGAACGGCGAGCTCGACCTGCTCTACCTGGCACCGGAACGGCTTTCGGTGGAATCCACCGTGCGACTGCTCGACCGCGGCAAGATCTCGCTGTTCGCGATCGACGAAGCGCACTGCGTCGCGCAGTGGGGCCACGACTTCCGGCCCGACTACCTCCAGCTCTCCGCGCTGCACGAGCGGTGGCCGGACGTGCCGCGGATCGCGCTGACGGCGACCGCGACCGAAGCCACCCACAAGGAGATCGCGGCCCGGCTCAACCTCGACGAGGCCCGGCACTTCGTCGCGAGCTTCGACCGGCCGAACATCCAGTACCGGATCGTCGGCAAGAACTCGCCGCAGCGGCAGCTGCTGGAGCTGCTGCGCACCGAGCACGCGGGTGACGCGGGGATCGTCTACTGCCTGTCCCGCAACTCGGTGGAGAAGACCGCGGAGTTCCTGGTGCAGAACGGGATTCCGGCGGTGCCCTACCACGCGGGGCTCGACGCGCGCACCCGCGCGAAGCACCAGTCGCGGTTCCTGCGCGAGGACGGGCTGATCGTGGTCGCGACGATCGCGTTCGGGATGGGCATCGACAAACCGGACGTCCGGTTCGTCGCGCACCTCGACCTGCCGAAGTCGGTCGAGGGCTATTACCAGGAAACCGGCCGCGCGGGGCGTGACGGCCTGCCGTCGACAGCCTGGCTCGCGTACGGGCTGCAGGACGTCGTCCAGCAGCGCAAGATGATCGACACGTCCGAGGGCGACGAAGCGCACCGGCGGCGGCTGGGCGCGCACCTGAACGCGATGCTCGCGCTGTGCGAGACGGTCGAGTGCCGCCGCGTGCAGATCCTGAACTACTTCGGGCAGGCGGCCGACCCCTGCGGCAACTGCGACACGTGCCTGAACCCGCCGGAGAAGTGGGACGGCACGATCCCGGCGCAGAAGCTGCTGTCGACAGTCGTGCGGCTGCGCAACGAGCGGCGCCAGAAGTTCGGCGCCGGCCAGGTCATCGACATCCTGCTCGGCAAGTCCACGCCGAAGGTCACGCAGTTCCAGCACGACACGCTCAAGACGTTCGGCATCGGCACCGAGCTGCGCGAGCCGGAATGGCGGGCGGTGGTCCGGCAGCTGCTCGCGCAGGGCCTGCTCGCCGTCGAAGGCGACTACGGCTCGCTCGTGCTCACCGAAACCAGCGCGGAGGTGCTGGGCGGCGATCGCCAGGTGCTGCTGCGCCGTGAACCCGAGCGGGCCGCCGCCGCGAAGGTCCGCAGCGCGCGGAAGACGGCTGCCGCGGTGGAGATGCCCGCGGAGGCGGCGCCGCTGTTCGAACGCCTGCGGGCCTGGCGGGCCGGCGTGGCGAAGGAACAGGGCGTGCCCGCCTACGTCGTCTTCCACGACGCGACCCTGCGCCAGATCGCCACGCAACGACCGGCGTCGCTGGCGGATCTGGGCACGGTCAGCGGCGTCGGCGAGAACAAGCTCGCCAAGTACGGCGAGGGACTCCTGGAGGTCCTGACCGCCGAGTGACCTACCGGCCGGTGGCCTGGCCCGGGTGGCCCGGCTGCCCGGTCACCGAGTTGACCTTGCGGACCGCACCGGCGATCTTCTCGTGGTACTTGCCCTTGGTCTTGTCGTCCACGAACTTCGCGGCCTTGCCGACGGCCTGGTTCACCTTTTCGGGGTTCTTCTTCGCGTAGGCACGAGCCGCGCCGGCAGCGCCGGCCAGCATGGTCAGCTTCTTCATCAGAGGCACGGTGGCCCTCCCTCGTCGGTAGCGGTCATCCTGACAACGCGGACGAACCACCCGGAGGTTCCCCGTGTGACGAGGGCCAAAACCTGAGCCCGCCGCGGCCGCCCCCGCAAACCCGCCGGCCCCGGCCGGAACTCACGTGATCAGAGCCGGACTTCACGTGATCAGGCCCCGAACCCGCGTGATCAGGCCCCGAACTCGCGTGATCAGAGCCGGAACTCGCCAGATCCGGCCTCAATCACGCGAGTTCGGGCTTCAATCACGCGAGTTACGTCCTCAATCACGCGAGATCCG
>NZ_MUMI01000656.1 GCF_002155975.1 Amycolatopsis kentuckyensis | reverse complement strand
TCCCCTCGGCGGCCACACGTGAGTTGCGCAAGCACCCCGCAGCGTCGGCGCGGCGCCATCCCCTCGGCGGCCACACGTGAGTCGCCGAAGCATTCCCGCAGCGTCGGCGTGGTGGGCGCGCTAACCGCCGCTCGCCACCGGGAGGGCCGACAAGCCGCGCAGGGTTGCCGTGGGGTTCCAGGCCGGGGTTCCCGCCAACCTCAACTCCGGGCGGCGGCGGGCCAGCTCGCGGAAGGCGATCCGGGCCTCCAACCTCGCCAACGGCGCCCCCAGGCAAAAGTGGATCCCCTGGCCGAACGCCAGGTGCCGGCTCGACTCCCGCGCCGGGTCGAAAGACTCCGGGGAGGGGCCCGTTGCCGGGTCGCGGTTGGCCGCTCCCAGCAGGACTATCAGCTGGCTGCCCTCCGGGACCGGCAGCTCGGCCAGCGTCGTGTCGCGCAGGGCCGTTCGGGCCGTCAGCTGGACCGGTGAGTCGTAGCGCAGCACCTCCTCCACCACGCGCGCCGCGTTCTCGCCGTCCGCTCCCAGGGGCTTCAAGCCGTCCGGGGCGCTCAGCAGCGCCAGAACTCCGTTGCCGATCAGGTTCGTCGTCGTCTCGTGGCCGGCGATCAGCAGGAGCGTGAGCGTCACCAGGAGCTCGCCCTCGCTGAGCACGTCGCCCGCGTCCGAGACCGCCACCAGCGCCGAAAGCAGGTCTTCCCCCGGGTCGCGGCGGCGGTCGGCCGCCAGGGCGCGGAAGTACGCGACGAACGACTGCCGGGCTTTGACCGCCGGCTCGAGCGTGTCCGGGTGCTGCAGGAACGGCGGGTCCAGCGCCCGAGCCATCGCGTGCGACCACTCCGCGAAGCGCTCGCGGTCGTCCAGGGGCACGCCGAGGAGTTCCGCGATCACCTCGACCGGCAACGGCTTCGCGAACGCCGTCATCACGTCGAATTCGGCCGGCGCGCGGTCGATGAGCGCCGCCGCGATCTCCTCGATGCGCGGGGCCAGCTGCTCCACCATCCGCGGCGTGAACGCCTTCGCCACCAGCCGCCGCAGGCGCGTGTGGTCCGGCGGGTTCAGCGACAGGAATCCCCGGACCACGCGTCCCGATTCGTCGACCGGCTGGTCCGGGACGCGGTCCGCCGGATCCAGGTACTCGGGTTCGGGGTGGCCGAACGCCGGGTCGCGCAGCACCTGCGTGGCCTCGGCGAGGCCGCTGATCACGAACATCCGCTCCGCGAGGGCCGCCACCGGCCGGGCCTCGCGCCAGCGCCGGTAGTGCGGGTACGGGTCCGGTCGCCGCTCGGCGCCGAACAGCGCGAAGAACTCCTGTGGATCCGCCGACGTCACCGAACATCCCCCATCAACGACGTCGGGGCGCGCGGACCTCGCCGCGCGCCCCGATCGATCACACCCGTGTCAGCGACGCGGGCCCTTCTTGCCCTTCTTGGCGGCGTCACGCTGGGCGGCGCGACGGTCGCGACGCGTACCGCCGGCGCCACCGCCCGCGGCCTGCGCCCCGCCCTCGGCGTGGGACTCGACCTCGCCGTCCTCGCCCGGACCGGACAGCGTCATGCCCGACTGCTGGCCACCGGCGCCGAGGCCCTTGCCGCGCAGGGCGGCCGGGACGGACTCGGTGTCGGTCGTCGGCGGCTGGGGCGGCGCCGGACGCGCGTGGCGCCCTTCGGCCGCCTGGCCGTTGCCGGTGGGGACGCCCGTCGGCAGCGCCGCGGCTTCCTCGGCCGGCGGAGCTTCGGCCCGCTCGACCTGCAGGTTGAACAGGAAGCCGACGGCCTCCTCCTTCAGCGAGTCGAGCATCGCGCGGAACATGTCGAAGCCCTCGCGCTGGTACTCGATCAGCGGGTCGCGCTGCGCCAGCGCCCGCATGCCGATGCCCTGCTTGAGGTAGTCCATCTCGTAGAGGTGCTCGCGCCACTTGCGGTCGAGGACCGTCAGCATCACCTGGTGCTCCAGGGTCCGCATGCCCTCCGGGCCGACGAGCGCGTTGATCTCCTCTTCGCGCTTGTCATAGGCGCGGCGGGCGTCCTCGACCAGCGCTTCGCGCAGGCTGCTCTCGTCGAGGTCGCCGTCCTCCATGAGGTCGTCCCACTCGATGCTGACCGGGTAGAGCTGCTTCAGCGCCGTCCACAGCTTCTCGTGGTCCCAGTCCTCGGCGTAGCCGTTGGCCGTCGCACCGTCCACATAGGCGTTGACGACGTCGACGAGCATGCCCTCGATCTGGTCGCGCAGGTTCTCGCCGGCCAGCACCCGGTGGCGCTCGGCGTAGATCACCTTGCGCTGCTCGTTCATGACCTCGTCGTACTTGAGGACGTCCTTGCGCTGCTCCATGTTGATCTGCTCGACCTGGGTCTGCGCGCTCTTGATGGCCTTGGAGACCATCTTGTGCTCGATCGGCACGTCGTCGGGCAGCCGCATGGTCGTCATGACGCGCTCGACCATGGTCGCGTTGAAGCGGCGCATGAGCTCGTCACCGAGCGACAGGTAGAAGCGGGACTCGCCCGGGTCACCCTGACGGCCGGAACGACCGCGGAGCTGGTTGTCGATGCGGCGCGACTCGTGCCGCTCGGTGCCCAGCACGTAGAGCCCGCCGGCCTCGCGGACCTCTTCGGCCTCGGCCTTCGACTCCGCCTTGACCTGCTCGAGGACCTCGGGCCACGCGGCCTCGTACTCCTCGGAGTGCTCGACCGGGTCCAGGCCGCGCTCACGCAGCACCTGGTCGGCGATCAGGTCGGGGTTGCCGCCCAGCACGATGTCGGTACCGCGGCCGGCCATGTTCGTGGCGACCGTGACGGCGCCCTTCTGGCCGGCGCGCGCGACGATCAGCGCCTCGCGGTCGTGGTGCTTCGCGTTCAGCACCTCGTGCGGCACGCTCAGCTTCACCAGCAGCTTCGACAGGTGCTCGGACTTCTCGACGCTCGTCGTGCCGACCAGCACCGGCTGGCCCTTCTCGTGCCGCTCGGCGATGTCCTCGGCGACGGCCTCGAACTTGGCCTGCTCGGTCTTGTAGATCAGGTCGGCCTGGTCGACGCGGACCATCGGCCGGTTCGTCGGGATCGGCACCACACCCAGCTTGTAGGTCTGGTGGAACTCCGCGGCCTCGGTCTCGGCCGTACCGGTCATGCCGGACAGCTTCTCGTAGAGGCGGAAGTAGTTCTGCAGCGTGATCGTGGCGAGGGTCTGGTTCTCGGCCTTGATCTCGACCTTTTCCTTGGCCTCGATCGCCTGGTGCATGCCCTCGTTGTAGCGGCGGCCGTGCAGGATGCGCCCGGTGAACTCGTCGACGATCATGACTTCGCCGTTGCGGACGATGTAGTCCTTGTCGCGGTGGAAGAGCTCCTGGACCTTCAGCGCGTTGTTCAGGTACCCGACCAGCGGGGTGTTCGCGGCCTCGTACAGGTTCTCGATGCCGAGCTGGTCCTCGACGAACCGGACGCCCTTCTCGGTGACGGCGACGGTGCGCTTCCGCTGGTCGACCTCGTAGTGGTACTTCGAGTTGATCAGGTTCGTCTTCTCGACGCGCTCGCGCGACCCCATGGTGGTGGTGTCGATGCCCTGCATCAGCGGGGCGAGCCGGGCGAACTCGACGTACCAGCGCGACGACTGGTCGGCCGGGCCGGAGATGATCAGCGGCGTCCGGGCCTCGTCGATGAGGATCGAGTCCACCTCGTCGACGACGGCGTAGTAGTGCCCGCGCTGCACGCAGTCGTCGAGGCTCCACGCCATGTTGTCGCGCAGGTAGTCGAAGCCGAACTCGTTGTTCGTGCCGTAGGTGATGTCGGCGTTGTACTGGGAGCGCCGCACGTCCGGCTGCTGCTCCGAGAGGATGACGCCGACCTCGAGGCCGAGGAAGCGGTGGATGCGGCCCATCCACTCCGAGTCGCGCTTGGCGAGGTAGTCGTTCGTCGTGACGACGTGGACGCCCTTGCCGGGGATGGCGTTGAGGTAGGCGGGGAGGACGCAGGTGAGCGTCTTGCCCTCGCCGGTCTTCATCTCGGCGACCTGACCGAGGTGCAGCGCGGCGCCGCCCATCAGCTGGACGTCGAAGTGCCGCTGGCCCAGCACCCGCTTGGCCGCTTCCCGGACGACCGCGAAGGCCTCCGGCAGCAGGTCGTCGAGGGATTCGCCGTCGCCGTTCCGCTTGCGGAACTCCTCGGTCTTGGCCCGCAGCTCGGCGTCGGTCAGGTCCTTGACGTCGTCTTCGAGGGTGTTGATGTGATCGGCGATGTTGCGCAGCCGCTTCACCATCTTGCCCTCACCCGCGCGGAGCAGGCGGTTCAGCACCATCCGGTCGACCTCACTAGCTGAATATGAGCACGCCCAGGCCGGTCCCGGGCAGGTTCTCCCGCGGTGGCGGCCGTGTTCGGCACCACCTTCCCACCCCCATCGTAGGGAACGGTGGCCCTCGTGTGCACACGCCGTACGTCCTGACATGCGGAGGGCCCGCACGCGAGCACGTGCGGACCCTCCGGCAGACCTCCCTTTGTGCCCGGCTCAGCCGAGCCGGATCACGCCGTAGTCGAAGCCTTTCCGCCGGTAGACCACGCTGGGCCGGCCCGCGTCGGAGTCGTTGAAGAGGTAGAAGTCGTGGCCGACCAGCTCCATCTCGTAGAGAGCCTGGTCCACCGTCATGGGCTCCGCGGTGTGCTGCTTCTCGCGAACGACACGGCCGGGCTGGTGACCCAGGTCGTCGTCGGCCCAGCTCTGCTGCTGGGGCAGATGGATCTCGTCGGCACTCGCGAAGCCGTTCGTCTGCGGTTCGGCTTCGGGTGCGTCCAACACCGCGGTACGCGCGGCGGGACTGGCTGCGGCCGGGGATCCACCACCCGGCAGTACCGAGGTCGCTTCGGCGACCGATTCCGGACGGCTGCGGCCGTAGTGCACGCGCCTCCGGTCGTGTGTCCTCCGCAGCCGGTTTTCCAGCTTGGTGACTGCGGAATCGAGCGCCGCGTAGAAGTCGGCGGCACACGCTTCAGCGCGTACGGCCGGGCCCCGCCCCTTTCCGGTGATTTCGACGCGCTGGCAACTCTTGGCCTGGCGCCGGTTGGGTTCGTGGAACAGTTCCACGTCGTACCGGATGACTTTCCTGTCGTAGCGCTCGAGACGGGCCAGCTTTTCGCTGACAAGCGCCCGATAGTGGTCGGGCACCTCCACGTTGCGGCCCTTAACGACGATGTCCATACACGACCTCCCTCGCTGAGATGACTGCGAGCTGTTGTGTTCACACACGGCGCCGGTATTGCGGGGACGTAAGCCCGGATCGCGGGCTGAGAAGGAACTCGGGAACGGTGGACGACGTCTCGTTCCGGTGACCGAGCGCGGACTCAGCGCACCTCCGGCGCCAGGGACATGGGCTCGTCACCTCCCTGCCTGCGGGGATTGCTGATTGCGGAGCACGTTAGCTTCCTCACGCCCGTTACAACAGCCCCCGAGCCGGGGGATGTCAGGGGATGGGACCCGGTCACCCCGCGCAGTGATCGCGAAGTGGGCACCGCAAAACACCCGCTGGTCGGACGCGCCCCGGTCGCCGTGCTTTCACACGGACGGCGCATCGCTGCCTCCTGCTGGACGCCGAGGGTGACAGCCCGGTTTCCCACAGCCGCCACTCCGGTGGAGTGGTGCGGCGGCCGAGTGATCGTGATCGACACCCTCATGCCCGGACAACGGGCGCCGGCCCGCTCGCGTTCCCGGCTGTTGTCACTCGTGTAGGTGACATCGCGTTCACCCGGGCGCGCGAAGTGGATTATCCGGTGGCTTTTTTGGCGGCTGAGCTGGGCCGGGATGGTTTGGGCGGTGTTTGATCGGGGTGAGGCGCGGAACCGGTACCACGGTTTTCGATCTGCGCACGGTCCACAGTGGCGCGGCCCTTTCGGAGTGCCTGGATCAGCCGGCCGCCAGGAGCGTGAGGACGGCGGAGACCGTGAAACCCGCGGCCGCCAGGGCTCGGGTGCAGGCGGCCGCGGGTTTCACGG
>NZ_MUMI01000655.1 GCF_002155975.1 Amycolatopsis kentuckyensis | reverse complement strand
GCTCCGCGGGGTGCTCCCGGCCTACATGGTGCCCTCCCGCTGGGTCGTGCTCGACGAGGTTCCCTTGGGCCCCACCGGGAAAGCCGACCGCGCGGCCCTGCTCGCGGCGCTGGGCTCCCCGCCCGGCAAGTCGGCCGCGGAGCCGGCGGGGGACGTGCTGGAACGGGCGTGGCAGGAGGTGCTCGGGGTGAGCGGAACCCCGGCCGACGCGAACTTCCTCGACCTGGGCGGGAACTCCATCCTGGCCATGCAGGTCGTCTCCCGGGTGCGCAGCGGCCTGGGGATCGTGCTGGAACCGGCCGACGTCCTGCTGGCGGAGTCGTTCGGCGAGCTCGCCACGCGGGTCCGCGAGCTGCAGCGGCGATGAACGGCCCCGCTCCGGTCGCCGTGACCCGGCGGCCGGAGCGGGGTGATCACGACCGGACGGCGTCCCGGTGGGCTTCGGCGGCCGCGCGCAGTTCCGGCGAATACCGCACCCGGCCGCCGGGGCCGCCGTAGCGGCGCTTCCGCGTGCCGTCGGTGCGGCGGATCATCGTCAGGCTGTTCTGGGTCAGTTTCTGGGATTCGAGGAGGTTGACCACTTCCAGCTCGCCCGGATTCGTGCGAGCGAACTCGCCGATGTACCGGACAATGGCCTCACCCTCCGGATAAGTCAGCAGATAATGCATCAGGACGATTCCGCCATCCGGGTTGATGCGTTCCCAGAAATTGTCGAAAAAGTAGAGGCACTCCCAGGCGTCGACCCAGGCGAAGTCGATCGGCGCGAACCCGTCCGGCAGCTGTCCGGCGCACTCGCGGATATCGGCGTTGACGACCGTCACCAGGTCGTCCAGCCGCAGCTCCCGGAGCACGCCGAGAACCCGCTCGGCCGAGGATTCGGGGATCGACAGGTCGTCGACGGCGACCAGGGACGGCCGGTACGGCCGGAGGTGGAACTCCGGGGTGACCAGCGCCGGCGCGGCGTTGAGCCAGGCGTCGTCGAGCTCGTCGTGGTCGGCGAGGTGGCGGGTGGTCTTCTCGGCGAGCGCCGCCGACTCGGCGGCCACCTGGTCGCGCACGTCGGCCAGGGCCGCGGCCAGGAACGGGGTCGTGTACCCCATGCCGACCTCGAGCACCCGGCTCGGCCGGTGCAGGCAGACGAGGTCGGCCAGCAGCCGGGCGATCACCTCGGTGCCCATCTCCGGCACCCGCAGGCGTTCGGCGGCGGCCTGGAATTCGGCGGTGACAAAGCGGTTGAGCTGCACTTTTCCCCCTGGTGCGTGGACGCGGGTCAGCGACCCCGGACGACCGCGGTGACCTCGATCTCGATCAGCGCCTCGGGCCGGAACAGGGCGGCCACGGCGACCGTGGTGCTGGTCGGCAGGTCGCCGGTGAAGTACCGCGCGCGCACCTGCGCGTAGGCCGCCCGGTCGGCCATGTCGGTGAGGTAGGTCCGGATGTTGACGACGTCGGCGAACCCGGCGCCGTGCGCCTTCAGGATGGCTCCGATGACCTCCAGGGTTCGTTCGGCCTGCACCGCGACGTCGCCCTCGCCGACGATCGCGGCGTTGTCGTCGTCGAGGGCGACCTGGCCGGAGAGGATGAGGAGCGCGCCGTCGCCGAAGTCCAGCCGGGCCACCTGGGAGTAGGGGCCGGCGGGGGCGGGCGCGGTCGCCGGGTTGCTGAGCTCGGTGCGCATGTTCGTCCTTTGTTCACCTGCCGGGAATTCCGATTAATCGGCGACCCCCGGTCAATTCGATCACATCCGCTCGGCACGATACCCGATCGGCCGCAAGTGCGAACTGATGATCCGGGAACTGCCGACGAACGGATACGTGACCCAGATCACATGATGATCTACGAAACCGTTGCCTATGGTGGTCGGCAGGGGGTGGGAAAGTTGCGCGAAATTCGCGAACAAGGTCGAATTCCGGCTTCTTCGTCCATTGCTTCGGCCGATCGGCCGACCGCCGGTTCCGGCCCCGGGGAAGCGCCGCTGTCGGCGGCCCAGCGCCGCCTGTGGCTGGTGGACCAGGCCGCCCCCGGCGCGGCGACCTACAACGTCCCGGTCTTCCTCCGGTGGCACGGCCGGGTGGACGTGCCGGCCCTGCGGGCCGCGCTCACCGAGGTCGTCCGGCGGCACGAGGTCCTGCGGACCCGGTACCACCTGCGGGACGGCGATCCGGTGCAGCAGGTGGTCCCGGCGGCCCCGGTCGAGGTCGAGGTCGTCGCCACCGAAGACGCCCGCGAAAGCGCTTCGCACCGCGTTGCGCTGCCGTTCGACCTGGCCGCCGGCCCGGTCCTGCGCGCCACCGTCTTCCACGGCGCCGAGGACGCGGTGCTGCTGGTGCTCCACCACATCGCCTTCGACGGCTGGTCGCTCGGCCGGCTCGGCACCGACCTCGCGCTGGCCTACGACGCCGCCGTGCACGGCCGGCCGGTACGGCTGCCCGGACTCGCCGAGCAGTACGCCGGCTTCGCCCGGCGGGACGCCGCGGAAGCCGGCTCGGCCGAGACCGCGGACCGGATCCGGCAGCGGCTGGCCGAGCTGGCCGGGGTGCCTGCCGGGCTGACCCTCGCCGGGGCGCTGCCGCGCGGGCCGGGCCGCCGGGTGGTGCGCGACGGCGCCGAGCAGGTCGCCGTCCTGTCCCCGGCGCTGTGGCAGGCGGTGGCGGACTACGCGCGGGCCCACCGGCTGACACCGTTCGTGGTGCTGTTCTCCGCCTTTCAGCTCCTGCTGCGGCTGCGCTCGGCGCGCCCGGAGTTCCTGGCCGCCGCGATCACCGCCAACCGGAGTTCGGTCGAGGTCGAGGACCTGGTGGGGTTCTTCGTCAACACGGTTCCGCTGCGGTGCGCCGTGCCGGACGGCGCCGACTTCACCGAGCTGTGCCGCCGGGTGCGCGGCGAGGCCTACCGGGCGCTGACCCACCAGCGCATCCCGTTCGACCGGCTCACCGCGGCCGCCCGGACCGAGCTCGTCGACGTCGCCTTCGCGCTGCAGAACTTCCCCCGGCCGGCCGCGGACGTCCCGGTCCGCTGGGACCAGCCGGAGATCCTGCCGACCGGCACGGCCAAGTTCGACCTCCTGCTCACCGTCGAGCCGCGGGGTGCCGGGGCCCGGGCGAGCCTGGAGCACGACACCGGCCGGTACCCCGCCGACGTCGCGTCCGCGCTGCTGGAGTCCTATGTGGACATCCTCACGCTGGTCCTCGCCGACCCCGCCGCCGAGCTCTCGCGGTTCGCCGCGGAGCCGGCCGCCGAAGCGCCTGCACCGGCGGAAGAGCCGGCCGCCACGGCGTTGTCCGGCACGCAGCACCGCGCCGCGGAGCTGTTCGCCGCCGCGCTCGGCGAGGCCGGGACCGAGGTGGGGGAGCTCGGTCCGCGCGCGGACTTCTTCGCGCTCGGCGGGCATTCGCTGCTCGTGGTGCGGATGCTCCGCCGGATCGAGGACGAGACCGGGGTGGCCCTGTCCGCCCGGCGGTTCCTGGCCGACCCGACGGTGGCCGGGCTGGCGGCCCTGCTCGCCGAACCGGCGCCCGCGGCGGCGGAACCGGCTCCGGCCGAGCCGGGGCCGGAACGTCCGGCGACCGCGGCGCAGCAGCGGTTCTGGTCGCTGGACCGGCTGCCGTGGCTGCGGCAGGCCTACGTCGTCCCCGCCGTGGTGGAGCTGCCCGCGGGCACCGACCCGGACCGGCTGCGGGACGTCACCGCCGAGGTGCTGGCCCAGCACGGGGCGTTCCGCTCGGTCTTCCGGCTGGACCGCAAGCGCCGCCGGGTCGTGGTCCGGGCCGGCGAGGCGGTACCGCCGGTGACCGTGACCGACGCGCGGGCGTGGGACCGGGCCCGGCTGGCGGACCACCTCGCCGAGGCCTGCTGGGCGGGGTTCGACCTCGCCGCGGGCCCGCTCGCGCGGGCCGAGGTCGTGCGCCACCGCGACGGCGTGCTGCTGGTGGTCGTGGCCCACCACATCGTCTGCGACGGGCCTTCGATGGACCTCGTGCTGCGGCAGATCGGCGGCGAGCCGGTCGCCGCGGCCACCCCCTCTTCCCCCGGGGAGGAAGAGGGGGCCGACCGGGACACCGAGGCCGTCATCGCGCGGCTGAGCGGGGCACCGGTGGACGTCGTGCTGCCCCACGACCGGCCCCGGCCGCCCGAACAGAGCACCGAAGCGCTGGTGGTGCGGGCGTCGCTCGGCCCCGAGCGGGCCGCCGCCCTGCGCGCGACCGCGACCGCCGCCGGGTGCACGCCGTTCATGCTCGGCGCGGCCCTGCTCGGCGTCGCCCTCGCTCGCACCGGTCCGCAGCGCGACTTCCTCTTCGCGTTCCCGTGGTCGACCCGATCCGCCCGGGACTCCGGTGCGGTCGGGATGTTCGTCGACACGCTGCTGTTGCGCGTCGACCTGCGGGACGGCCCGTCGTGGACCGAACTGCTGGGCCGCGTCCGCGCGGCGAGCCAGGCCGCGTTCGGCACGTCGCTGGCGCGCTTCGACGCCGTCGCGGCCGCGCTGGACCCCGGGCGCGACACGAGCCGGCCGCCGCTGACCCCGGTGTACCTGACCGTGCGCGACACGCCGCCGCCCGGCCGGCTGCGGCCGCTGGAACCCCTGCACATCAAGTACGAGCTCGAGCTCACCGTCGTCGACGACGCCGCCGGCCTGGGCTTCGAGCTCGCCGGCCTGACCGCCCTGTTCGACCGCGGCACGGCGGAAACCCTGCTCGCCGCGATAGTCACCGCCGCCGAGGACCTCAGCACCGGTCCGTCGGCCCGGCCACTGGAGGAGATGTGACGACCAGCGAAGGAACCGGCACGGAACTGGAGGAGCGGGTCCGCGCGGTGTGGGCGGAGATCCTGGACCTCGCCGACCCGGCGGCGCTGCCGCTCGACCGCAACTTCCTCGACGCGGGTGGCTCGTCGTTGCTGCTCGTGATGCTCTGGGAGGACCTGCGCGAGCTGACCGACCGGCAGTTGCGGGTGTCGGACCTGTTCCGGCACTCGACGATCCGCGCGCAGGCGGCGTTCCTCGCCGGTGCCGAAGACCGGGTCGCCGCCCCGGCGGGACCGGCCGCGCGGGGCGCGCTGCTGGGCCG
>NZ_MUMI01000654.1 GCF_002155975.1 Amycolatopsis kentuckyensis | reverse complement strand
GTGAGGTCGAGGCCGGCGCGCACCTGCGCGGCCGCGGCCTCGATGCCGGCGCGCTGCCCGGCGTCGCCGAGCGAAGACAGGTCCCGGATCCGCAGCAGCCCGGATGGTGGCGTCGGCGTGACCTCCTGCCGCCACTGGCCGTCGACGGTGAAGAACCGGGTCCGCAGGGCGTCGTGGTGGGCGACGACCGCGTCGAGGGCGGTCCGCAGTGCCTGCTGGTCGACACCGGCGGGCAGCTCCAGCAGCTGCGACATGGTGAAGTGGGCCAAGGGCCCGTGGGTGGCGAAGAACCAGTGCTGGATCGGGGTGAGCGGCGCCGGGCCGGCGACCGGTCCCGCCGCCGGGGCGTGCACCGCGGCGGTCTGCACGGCGGTCGCGAGCCCGGCGATGGTCTGGTGCAGGAAGATGTCGCGCGAGGTGAGCCGCAGGCCGGCCTGCCGGGCCTGGGCGACCACCTGGATGCTCAGGATCGAGTCGCCGCCGAGGCCGAAGAAGTTGTCCTCGACGCCGATGCGGTCGTTGCCGAGCACCGCGGACCAGATCGCCACCAGCTGGTGCTCGACGGCGGTCCGCGCGGGCACGTAGGCCCGGCCGTCCGTCGGCGCGTCCGGGGCGGGCAGCGCCCGGCGGTCGACTTTGCCCTGCGGGGTCAGCGGAATCGCGTCGACCGGGACGAACGCCGAGGGCACCAAATAGTCGGGCAGCGTGGCCCGCAGGGCGGCGCGGAGACCGTCCGGCGTGACCTCTCCGGCGCCGACGACGTAGGCGACCAGCCGGGCGTGCCCGCCGTCCGGCCGGTGGGCGACGACGACGGCCGCGGCGACGTCGGGCAGGCGCACCAGCGCGGCCTCGACCTCGCCCGGCTCGACCCGGAAGCCGCGGATCTTCACCTGGTCGTCGAGCCGGCCCAGGTACTCCAGCTGCCCGTCCGCGGTCCAGCGGACCCGGTCGCCGGTGCGGTACATCCGCGTCCCCGGCGCCCCGAAGGGGTTCGCGACGAAGCTGCCGGCGGTGCGGCCCGGCCGGCCGAGGTAGCCGCGGGCGAGCTGTGCCCCGGCGAGGCACAGCTCGCCGGGCACACCGGTGGGGACCGGCCGCAGGTCCTGGTCGACGACGTAGGCGCGGGTGTTGGCCAGGGGGCGGCCCAGCACCGGGCGGGCGGTTTCGCCGACGCGGCACGAGACGGCGTCCACTGTGTACTCGGTCGGGCCGTAGAAGTTGTGCGCCACGGTGACTTCGGCTGCGGCCAGTTCACGCCAGAGCGTGTCGTCCAGGGCTTCGCCGCCGAGCATGAGGATCTTCGGCCGGTGCCGCGGGTCGGTCAGCAGCCCGGCGGGGATCAGCCGGCGCAGGTAGGTCGGGGTGAGGTCGAGGAAGTCGATCCGGCGCTCGGCGATGTAGCCGACCAGCGCGTCCGGGTCGAGCCGGGTGTCTTCGCCGATCAGGTGCAGCTCGTGGCCGTCGGCCATGAGCAGCGGGCCCTCCAGGGACGTGTCGAACGACAGCGTCGCGGTCAGCGCGGCCCGCAGCCGCCGTCCGGGTGCGGCGAAGTCGGTGCGGTGGTTGAAGAGCAGGTTGGTGAGGTTGCGGTGCGGGACGGCCACGCCCTTCGGGCGGCCGGTCGACCCGGAGGTGTAGATGACGTAGGCCGTGTTGTCCGGCCGCAGCGGCGCGATGCGGTCGGCGTCGGTGAGGTCCGTGCCGGGGTGGTCCGGGTTCGCGGCGGCGATTTCCGCCGGCCCGAGGACCAGTTCGGCGCCGGAGTCGTGCAGCAGCAGCTCTTTCCGGTCGGCGGGCAGGGCCGGGTCGATCGGCAGGTACACCGCACCGGCCTTGAGCACGGCGAGGAAGGCCACGATCGCGTCGGCGGTGCGCGGGAGGGCGAGGGCCACCACCCGCTCGGGGCCGGCGCCCAGCGCGACGAGGTGGCGGGCCAGGCGGTTGGCCATCGCGTTGAGCTCGGCGAAGCTCAGCGCGATGTCCCCGGCGACGAGCGCGGTCTCGTCCGGGCTGCGCTGGGCCTGGGACTCGAACAGCTCGGTGACGGTGGCCGTGGGCACGTCCAGCGCGGTGTCGTTCCAGTCGGTGAGCAGCCGGGCCTCCTCACCGGCGGTGAGCAGCGGCAGCTCGCCGACCGGGCGGTGGGCGTCGGCGGCGATCGCGGTCAGCAGCACGGTGAGGTGCTCGCCCAGCGCGACGGCGGTCCGCGCGTCGAACAGGTCGGTGTTGTACTCCAGCGAGCCGTCGAGCGCGCCGGCGGCCGGCTGGAACTCGACGGTGAGGTCGAAGTTGGCGGCCCGGCGGGCCACCTCGACCGGCTCGGCCGTCAGCCCGGCGAAGTCCACCGGGCCGCCCGCGCTGCCGTGCAGCAGGACCATCGCGTCGAACAGCGGCGTGCGGCTGGCGTCGCGCTCGAGGCGCAGCGCTTCGACGAGCTTTTCGAACGGGGCTTCGGCGTGCTCGAACGATTCCAGGACGGTCGTGCGGACCGTGTCGAGGAACGTCCCGAACGGCGCCGTGCGGTCCACAGTGGACCGGATGACGACGGTGTCGACGAAGAAACCGACGGTCCGCTGCAGCTCGGGCCGGTTCCGGCCGGACACCACGGTGCCGACCGCGATGTCGGTGCGGCCGGTGTAGCGGGCGAAGAGCACCTGGCAGGCCGCGACCAGCACGGTGTAGAGCGTGGTGTCGTGGGCGCGGGCCAGTTCGGCCAGCCCGGCCGCGACACCGGCGGGGACGCTGAAGTGGTGCACGGCACCGGCCGTCGTGCGGACGGCGGGCCGGGGCCGGTCGGCGGGCAGGTCGAGGGGTTCGACGCCGGCGAGCTGCGTCGTCCAGTAGGCGAGGTGCCGGTCGAGGGCGGGCCCGGCGAGCCGGTTGCGTTGCCACACGGCGAAATCGGCGTACTGCACCGCCGGTTCGGGCAGGTCCGCGGGCTCGCCCCGGACGGCGGCCGCGTACAGGGTGCCGAGCTCGCCGACCAGGATGCCCATCGATTCGCCGTCGGTGACGACGTGGTGGGCGGTGATCAGCAGGACGTGGTGCGCCTCGGCGACCCGCACGAGCAGCAGCCGCACCAGCGGCCCGCGGCGGAGGTCGAACGGCCGGCTGTACTCGGTCCCGAGCACCTCGTCGAGGTCGGCGGGCCGCAGCGCGGGATCGGTGGTCAGGTCGACCGTGCGCACCGGGATCTCCGGGGCGGGGTGGACGACCTGGACGGGGGTGCCGCCGGCGTCGTCGATGGTGGTGCGCAGGGCTTCGTGCCGGGCCACCAGCCGCTGCACGGCGCCGGTGAGCGCGCCGGTGTCCAAGGGCCCGGTCAGCCGCAGCGCGACGGCGCTGTTGTACTCGGCATCCCCCGGCCGGAACTCGTCGAGGAACCACAGCCGCTGCTGGGCGAACGACAGCGGAAGCGCATCCTCCCGCGGCGCCCGCCCGATGACGTCGGACCGCTCGGCCCGCCCGGCCAGCCGGCGCTTGAGCGTCTCCCGCAACTCGGCGGGCAGCGCGTCGATGCGGCTCTTCCTCGAGGTGGTCATTGCTTTCGATTCCTCACAACGCAGTTCGGGTGGTGGGAGTTCAGGAAGCGCGGCGCCGCCGCCGGGCGACGCGGCCGCCCGCCTGCATCGCGCTGACGGTTCCGGTGGCCGGGTCGGTCAGGAAGCGGCCGCCGATGATGCGGCGGCCCGTGCCCGGCTCGCGGACCGAGAACGACCCGTCGCGCAGCAGTGCCAGTTCCGGGTAGACCTCGCCGTCGACGACCAGGACCGCACCGCCGTCCGCGCGGACGTCCACCCGGTACTCGAGGTCGCCGTTGGTGTAGTGCCCGGTCAGGTCGGCGGCCGGGCGGGCCGCCCGGCCGAGGTCGCTGGGCAGCTCGTAGTCGCCCACCGGGAGGCCTTCGAGGCGCAGGGCCGCGACCAGGTCCGTCCACAGCGCCGAGCCGGTGCTCCCGTTGCTGGTCAACGCCACGATCCGGCCGTGCGTCGGGTCGATCCGCAGGTGGCAGGACGTGCCGTCCGCGGTGCCGTCGTGGCCGGTCCAGTCCGCGTCCGCGCCGCGGTAGCCCGCCAGGCCGAGCCCCCAGCTGTCGGCCAGGCCGAACGGCTCCGCCCCCGGTACCGGGCGGCCCATGAGCTCGGCCAGGTCGGCCGGCAGCGGGCCGTCGCCGCCGCAGAACATCCCGCCGAACGCCGCCAGGTCCGCGGCGCTCACCGCGAGCGCCCCGGCCGCGGCCTCCGCGGGGGTCAGGGTCTGCGCGACGGGCCGGGCGCGGCCGGTGGCCGCGTGCACGGCGTGCCCGCTGAGGTGCGCGCCGGTCCGGCGCCGCGCGCCCGGCTCCACGACGAACGCGGCCTCGATGCCGAGCTCGTCGAGCAGCAACGTCTCGGTCGCCTCCCACCAGCTCATCCCGGTGATGGCCTCGACCAGGTAGCCGGTCAGCACGTATCCGACGTTGGAGTAGGAAAAACCCAGGCCGGGCGGCTGGACGAGCCCGGCGTCGCGGCAGGCGCGCAGGTACCGGCGGGCCGAGCCGCCGTCGGCCGCGGCGCCGAGCGCGGCCGGCAGCCCGCCGGTGTGGCTGAGCACCTGCCCGACGGTCGGTCTGCCGACCTGCGGGCCGAGGTCGTCCAGGTGCTCGCCGAGCGGGTCGTCCGGGTCCAGGTCGCCGTCGGCGACGAGCAGCATCGCCAGTGCCGCGGTGAACGCCTTGGTGATGGAACCGGCCGGGAACTTCGCCTCGGCGGTGATCTCACCGGCCACGGCGGAGTCCGTCCGGCCGCCGTCGGTGACGA
>NZ_MUMI01000653.1 GCF_002155975.1 Amycolatopsis kentuckyensis | reverse complement strand
CGACGAACACCGAGTCCAGCAGGGCCACGAAACCCTGGATCTTCAGGAAGTCCGCCGGGATCTGGGACGACAGCAGGACCCGGACGTTCCACTTGCGCGAGTCACGCGCGAAGCGGTTCATCAGCACGCGCCCGGTCGGGACCTCGGACAGGAAGAACGCCTCGTCGATCCAGACGCCCTTGCGCATCTCCTTCGGCTTCTCGTACACCGACCGCTGGGTCAGCCACGCCGCCAGGTTCAGCATCTCGACGCCCAGGGACTCCGCGTCCGTCCAGTACTCGCGGGGGACGCCGTCCTTCGGCAGGGTCAGCCCCGCCATCGTCAGCACCGTCAGCCGGTCGTCGCGGGTCTCGGAGTACGGGTCCGCGTCCGTCTCCGGGATCAGCAGCGCCATCCGCTCGCGCATCTCGTCGAGGAAGTCCGCGACGACGCCCGCGTGCTCGTGGTGCTCCGAAGAATCCCGCCGGAGCGCATCGATCACCTGGCCGGGGTCGGCGTCGAAGCGGCCGCCCACGGCCCGCACCGCGCGCAGCAGCACGATCCGGGTCTGCGCCATCCGGGACACCTCGTACGGCAGGACCCCGGTCAGGACGTCCAGCACCAGGCGCCGCCGGGTGGCACCCGCGAGGGCCTTCTCGCGGCGCCAGGAACGCTCCGGGTCGTCCTCGTCCATGAAGTGCTCGATCAGCGGCTCGGCGACCACCCGGTACGGGTTCAGGATGCCGGGCTGGGCGTTGAGCAGGTTGATCGGCCGCGCGTACGGCCGCAGTTCCGGCAGGTCGCAGAGGCGGGACAGCGGGCCGGACGGGTCGAGGATCGTCCAGTTCGCCCCCGCGCGCAGCGTCTTGTAGACGATGCCGCCGCCGAGGAACGACTTACCACCACCCAGGCCCGCCACCATGGCCGTCAGGCCGGAGCCGTCGCGGATCTCCTGGGCCATCCACGGGTCCCAGGCCACCGGGCGCCGGGTCGCCGTGCACGTCTCGCCGAGCAGGATGCCGCGGCGGTCGCCGACCTCCGCGGTCGCCGTCGGGACCGCCGAGGACGCCCAGACCACCGAACCGCGGCGCATGTACGCCGCCGAGGCCAGCGGCTCGCCCGGGATGAACTCCCGGGCCATCGCGTACTGGGCTTCGGGGTGCTCGATGGCGATCTTCGGCTTGTACAGGTCGAGCAGCTGCTGGGCCAGGCGCAGCGCGTCGCGCTCGGTGGGACCGGACACCGCCAGCCGCCACCAGGAGCGGACGCGGGTGGCGAGCGCGGTGAAGCCCGACGTCATCTCGTCGTCGATCTCCAGCACGCGCCCGGCCTGCCGGGACAGCGACTGCGGCGGCTCGAGCTCGTGCTCGTCGGTGTAGTGCTTGACCTGCGAGCGCACCTTGTTCATCTGCCGCTGCAGCTCGCCGGCGACCTCTTCGGGGCGCCGGACGTAGATGCGCGCGGACACTTCGACCGCGGCGGGCAGGCGGTCGGCGTGCTGGATCCACGGGTCGTCGACCTCGGGGATCTGCAGGCCGTGCATCTGCCCGACGGTCAGGATCGCCAGGTGGCGCGAGACGCCGGCGTTGGAGCCGGTGCGGCCGCGGACGGTCACCGTCGGCGCGTACGGCTCGGCGTAGAAGTCGGCGGCGTCGGTGAAGCTGGCCAGGTCCTCCGGCTCCCAGGCCGCGCCCGGCACGGCGGGCATGTTCCGCGGCGCGGGCAGGCCCAGCGAGCAGGACCGGTGCATCAGCCAGGACATCTCCTCGGCGTGCACCGGACGGCCTTCCAGCCCGGCGCTGCCGATGACCTGGTCGAGGTGCTCGACCTCGGAGTCCAGCGCGGTCAGCTCGGCGTCGACGGCCTCGGGCAGGATCTTGCGCAGCACCGGCGCGGCCCGCTCGACCGCGCGGTCGACCATCCGCCGGGTCTGCACCTGGACGCCGAGGTAGACCTCTTTTTCGGCCATCGAGCGGCCCATCAGCTGCTGCTGCTCGCCGATCAGGTAGTCGTCGAAGGACAGCGCGCCCGGGACGTCGCCGGGGCGGTTGTGGGCGTTGTAGACGTGCGCCTCGGCCCACATCCGGATCGGGTACGGCCGGTTCGTCACGCGCAGGTGCAGCCACCGGCCCTGCAGCTCGGCGTACTGCCCGGCGATGGCCGCGATCAGGTCGCGCCGCTGCGAGTCCGAGCGGAACGACCAGCGCTGCGGGGCCAGCCGGTACCAGGCGTAGACCTCGACGCCGGTGCGGACCAGGTGCCCGTCGATGCTTCGCACCGCGATCGACGGGGTATACGCGGGAATCGCCTGCTCACCGGGCAGGCGCGCCTTGTTCCCCGAGCCGTTCCGCGACGCGCGGACCTGCTCGGGCGGTTGCCATGCGCCCGAGTGGGTGTCCCGACCCCGTTTTCCTCGGCTACCGCCGCGACCGAACAACGACTACCTCCCGGCCCGAGCCGCGTTGCCACGGCTCCGGCGCGCTCGTGGTGTTCCCTGGGTGAAGGCCGCACCCGGCGGGCCGCCGTGGTGCTGGTACTGCCGCCTGCGGCGGTGCTTCGGCAGCGGGCGCTCGGCCCGCACCCGGACGCGGCTGGCGCTGACCGCGCCCCCCGTGCCCGTGGTCCGTACCCGCGGCGTGTTCAGCTCGCGCCCCGCCATCGCGACCACGGCGCCGAGCGGGCGTTCGTGGCTGATCTTGGCCGTGAGCAGCCGGGTGATCACGATGGTGGCGACGAACGCCCACGCCGTCGAGAAGAACCCGAAGCTCCACCCCGCCCAGCGTTCGACGCCGAGCACCAGGAAGAACGTCGGGATGCCGATGAGCCAGGCGACGTACCGGGCTCTCCAGGGAAAAGTCGCTTTCGGCGGGCCGAGCCACACGGCGTCGACCCGGTACACCTCGTCATCGGTCCTGATGCGCACGCGGGCCGCCTCAGCCGGTGAACAGGCCGGCGATCCACTGGCCCACGTTCACGCCCGCGCCGCTGACCGCGAGACCGATGATGGCGAGCGCGATGACCACGCCGGCGAGCCGGCGCATGACACCGGCGTTGTCGCCCTTGCCGCCGCCCAGCCACAGGAGCAGGAGTGCGACGGCCAGCAGCACCAGGGGGATGACGTTGTCGAGCAGCCACTGGCGCACGTTGCCCGTGCCCAGTTCGCCGGCCGCCAGCGTGTCGAGGGTGGTCAAGGTCATCATCGCGATACTCCCGGTGCGCGGTGGGGGCCGCGCGGTTCTGGCTCAGGCGGTGCTTCGAACAACATCATGGGGGCTACGAGGGGTAGTGGTCAAAGTGCACAGCGTGGAGACCGGCTGGCTTGTCAACCGGCGTGGTGCGCACGGCACCCGAAATCTCCACGCCCACCATCATCGCGGCAAGGGCCCTCGGGTTGAACCCCGGCCACCCATACTTCTCAGTGTGCTGACGAACTCACCCCATTGCCCGGGATTTGCTCACTGTGGGTACTGACACCGTGGCCGTTGTGCGGCCTTGAACAGTGTTGCATGACACGAACGGCCGCGTCCCCCGAGTCCGCTCTGTGACAACCGTCGGCCGGTCGGCGGCCATGTCGATCTTGACCGCAAGTGCTGTCCGTCACGGGGTGCCCGATACTTCACAACTTTTTCACTACATAGCGTGATCTTGACCGTTCACGGTCGTCCGAGCGTGAATAGCCCGTCCGGGAAGGCGCCGGCTTCGACGAGACGACGGCTGAGGCCGCGGCACAGCTCCTCGAGCCGGGCGGTCCGCTCGGGGCCCAGGTGGTGCCACGGCCCGGTCGAGGACGTTTCGGTGGCCGCCTCGATCCGTTCCCGCAGCGCGAGGCCGCCGTCGGTGAGCGCACCCCCGGCGTCGAGGATCCCGCGGTCCGCGAGCGCGGCTTCGGCTGCCGTCCACTGCTCGTCGCTCCAGCCGCGGGTGAGCTTCGCGGCCGCGACGTTGAACCCGCGTCCGGTGGCGCTGTGGGTGACCAGGGCTTCGAGGCCGCTCAAGTCGTGCAGGACGAGCGCCGCGATGTGCCCGTCACCGCGGTGCTCGCGGAGCAGGGTGATGGCGTGCCAGAGCACGAGGTGCGGCTCGCCCGGCCAGGGCAGGCCGGCGTGGGCGGCGTAGAGCGGACGTCCTTCCGCGGTGCACCCGGCGGTGGCTGCGCGCGCGAGTTCGGCGGCCTCGGCGACTTCGTCGCTCTTGACGTGGTCGCCGAGCAGGCGGCTCAGCGCCTTGTCGACGCCGTCGAGCCGCGCGTCCAGGACCTGCTCCGGCGTCGCCAGGGTCCAGGCGCGCGGGATCACGCGCGCGACGACCTCGGGGTTGAAGTTGTAGAAGGTGGCCGCGACGACCTCCGGCCCGACGGCCCCCATGGCCGCCGACCGGCTCGCGAAGTACGGCATCCGCCCGGGCCGCAGCCCGATGCCGGTGAGCGCGGCATCGACTTCGGGCACGAAGTACGCGAAGGCGTGCAAGGAATCGAAAGCCGACTTGAACCGCTGCTCGTCACCCGCCATGGCCGCACCCTACTACCGGGTAACCACCGGGCGGA
>NZ_MUMI01000652.1 GCF_002155975.1 Amycolatopsis kentuckyensis | reverse complement strand
GCCCGCGCCGCCCGCGCCCGCCACGGCCTCGACGAGGGCTCCGAGGTCGACCAGCCGGCCCCCCGCCGACGCCGCGCGGCCCCGGAACCCGCCGAGGCCGAGAGCCGGGCGCCACGGCGCCGTGGCGCGGCCCCGGACCCCGACGACCTCGAAAGCAGACCGCCCCGGCGCCGCGCGGCGCCGGACCCCGACGAAGCCGCCGGCCGGCCATCCCGCTGGCGGCGTGGCGCCCCGGACCCGGACGAGGCCGAAGGCAGGGCGTCCCGCCGACGTGCGGCTCCGGAGCCGGACGAGGTTGAGGGACGGCCGTCCCCGCGGCGCGGGGCACCGGACCCGGATGAGGTCGAGGGCAGGGCGTCCCGCCGGCGTGGGGCTCCGGACCCGGACGAGGTCGAAGGCAGGGCATCCCGCCGACGTGGCGCTCCGGACCCGGATGAGGTTGACGGGCGGCCGTCTCCGCGGCGTGGCGCTCCGGACCCGGGCGAGGTCGAGGGCAGGGCGTCCCGCCGACGTGGCGCTCCGGACCCGGATGAGGTTGACGGGCGGCCGTCCCCGCGGCGTGGCGCTCCGGACCCGGACGAGGTCGAGGGGCGGCGGCGTGCGCTGCCCGAGCGGATCGAACCGGCGCCCGCGCGGCGCCGCCGCGGCGAACCGGATGCGGCCGAGCCCCCGGGGAGCCGGCGTGGCCCCGCCCCCGAGCCGGTGGAAGCCGCCGGGCCGCCGTCCGGCCGTCGGCGGGCCGCTCCCGAGGTGGCCGAGGCCGGCGACTCGCGGCGACGCCGTGCGGCGCTGGAACCCGATGCCGAACCGCCGCTCCGGCGGCCCGCCCAGCCGGGTGACCGGGCCGCAGGCGTGCCCGAACCCGGCGCCGAGCCGCGCCGCCGGCCGCCGGCCCCTCCCGTGCGCGAAGAGCCGGTCACCGATGTCATCCCCGCTCTGTCCCCGGCCGAATCGGTGCCCGCTCCGCAGGACGAGCTCGAGGGCGACGAGTACGCGGACTACGACGAGTACGACGACTACGCGGACTACGACGAGCCGGAGTACGACGAGGAGTACGACGACTACGACGAAGAGCCGGAAAAGCCGCGCAAGAAGGGCAAGCGCGCCCTCGGCTGGGTCGCCGCGATCGCGGTGATCGCCCTGCTCGCGGGCGGTGCCTGGTACGGCTTCAACAAGTTCTTCGGCTACGACGACTTCGAGGGCGCCGGCACCGACGACGTGGTGTTCCAGGTCGAGGACGGCGACACGACGTCGGCGATCGGCGCGAAGCTCACCACCGCGGGCGTCGTCGCCAGCAGCAAGGCGTTCGTCAAGGCGGGCGAGGGCAACCCGAAGCTCGCCCGGATCCAGCACGGCTTCTACGTGATGAAGTCGCACATGTCCGGGGCCAGCGCGGTCGACCGGCTCACCACGCCGGCCTCGCGGGTCGGGCAGCTGGAGATCCGGCCGTACACGCAGTTCGACGACATCACCCAGCCCGACGGCAAGGTCACGCCCGGCGTGTTCAGCCTGATGGCGAAGGCGTCCTGCGCCCAGCTCAACGGCAAGAGCACCTGCATCTCGGCGGACGACCTGCGCAAAGCCGTCGACGCGGCGGACCTCAAGCAGCTCGGCGTGCCGGACTGGGCGATCGAGCCCGCGAACAAGGCCGACCGCAAGGACCGCAGGCTGGAAGGCCTGATCGCGCCCGGCCTCTACGACGTCAAGCCGGGATCGACCGCGCCGGAAATCCTCGGGCAGCTGGTGCACAGCTCGGCCGAGGCGATCCAGAACGCCGGGCTGAGCCCGCAGGGAACCGGCCCGGGGATGACGCCGTACCAGACGCTGATCATCGCCTCGATCATCGAACGCGAGGCGGTGAAAGCCGACTTCGGCAAGCTCTCGCGGGTCATCTACAACCGGCTGAAGATCAACATGCGGCTGCAGATGGACTCGACCGTCAACTACGTGCTGGACCGGCCGACGCTGCTGACCGACGAAGCCGACCGGGCGAAGTCCGGTGCCTACAACACCTACCGGAACACCGGGTTGCCGCCGACACCGATTTCGGTGCCCAGCGCGGAGGCCATCCAGGCCGCGGTGAAGCCGCCGGCCGGGGACTGGGTGTACTTCGTCAAGTGCGAGAAGAACGGCCTGTCCTGCTTCGCGGTCACCAACGACGAGCACAACCAGAACCGCGAACTGGCCAGGCAGCGCGGTGTCATCTGAGCCCCGCAAGGCCGCCGTGCTCGGGAAGCCGGTGGCGCACTCGCTGTCCCCGGTGCTGCACGGCGCCGCGTTCACCGCGCTCGGCCTGACCGGCTGGACCTACGAGCGGATCGAAACGAGCGCCGAGGAGCTCCCGGGCCTGGTCGACGGTCTCGGCCCGGAGTGGGCCGGGTGTTCGGTCACCATGCCGGGCAAGCGCGCGGCGCTGGACCACGCGGACGAGGTGACGCCGCGCGCGGCCGCCGTCGGCGCGGCCAACACGCTGGTCCGCACCGCGCGGGGCTGGCTCGCGGACTGCACCGACGTCGAGGGCGTCACCGGCGCCCTGCGCGCGGCGGGCGGCTACCGGCCGTCCCCCGCGGACACCGCGGTCGTGCTCGGCGCGGGCGGGACGGCCGCGGCGGCGGTCGTCGGGCTCGCCGCCCTCGGCGTCCGGCAGGTGCGGCTGGTCGTGCGTGAACCCGCCCGGGCCGGCGAAACCCTCGACGCCGCGAAGCGGGCCGCGCTCGATGTCGACGTCCTGCGCTGGGCCGACACGGACTTCGCGGCCCTGGGGTCCGCGGCGGTGCTGGTGAACACCGTCCCGCCGGACGCGGTCGCCGCGCACGTCGCCGACCTCGCCGCGGTCGAGCACGTCCTCGACGTCATCTACCACCCGTGGCCGACGCCGCTCGCCGAAGCGGTCGCGGCGCGCGGGGGCCGGCTCGCGACCGGGCTGGACATGCTGCTGCACCAGGCGTTCGGCCAGGCCGAGCACTTCACCGGCCGCCCGGCCCCGCGGGCGGCGATGCGGGACGCGCTGCGCGAAGCGACGGGCAACCTGCTGCCGCTGCCGATCGACTGAAAATCGCTTGCCCGCGTTGATAATCTGGCGGACTGCCTTGCCGAAGGGGGTCTACCGGAATGACCAGTCAAGAAGCGTTGAGCGACGAAGAGCTCCAGAGCGCCTGGGTCGGCGAAGCGCCGAAGCTCAACTCGACCGTCACGCTCGCCGACTACGACCCGGAGTGGCCGCGGCTCTTCGACCGTGAAGCCGAGCGGATCCGCGGCGCACTGGGGGAGCGGGTGCTCGTGCTGGAGCACGTCGGCTCGACGTCGGTGCCGGGGCTGTGCGCCAAGCCGATCGTCGACATCCTCCTGGAGGTCCCGGACTCCGCTGACGAGGACGCCTACGTCCCGGCGCTGGAGGCGGCGGGCTACCGGCTCGTCATCCGCGAGCCCGACTGGGAGAAGCACCGCTGCTTCAAGGGCCCGGACACGAACATCAACCTGCACGTCTACTCGCCGGGCAACGGCCAGACACCGCGCTACCGCCTCTTCCGCGACCGCCTGCGCTCGCACCCGGAAGAGCTGGAGCTGTACGCGGCGAAGAAGCGTGAGCTCGCCGCGAAGACCTGGAAGTACATCCAGAACTACGCCGACGCCAAGACGGAGGTGGTCGAGGAGATCCTCGGCCGCGCGCGGGCCGAGCAGTACGACGACCACAGCGAGGCCTACGCCGAGCACGCGGAGAAGTCCGTCACCAACGCCCTCTACGACCGGCCGGCCATCCTCGACCTCGCCGGGGACGTCGAGGGCAAGCGCGTGCTGGACGTCGGCTGCGCGGCCGGGCACCTGAGCGCGCTCCTCGCCGGGCGGGGTGCCGACGTCCTCGGCGTCGACTCGAGCGCGGGCATGATCGCCGTCGCCCGCCGGAAGTTCGGTGCCGTCGCCCGGTTCGAGGTCGCGGACATCGCCCGCCCCCTGGACCTGCCGGACGCCTCGATCGACGTCATCACCGCGTCGCTCGTGCTGCACTACCTGGCGGACTGGGGACCGGCGCTGGCCGAGTTCCGCCGGGTGCTCGAACCCG
>NZ_MUMI01000651.1 GCF_002155975.1 Amycolatopsis kentuckyensis | reverse complement strand
GCGGCCTGGGCACGGTGTTCAGTTCGGATGGGCAGCTGCTGGCCACGGACTTCCCGATGGAGGCACTCGAGGACGACCCGACGCTGCTCGACCCGGACCTCGACACGGACCCCGAGGCCGGTCTCGCCGCGCTCACCTCCACCAGGACTCAGCTCTGGAAAGTCAGCGACGTCGACCACCCGTCGCGGCTCGGCGTCCTCCCGAACACCGGAGGGGTGATCACTTCCCGCACCTTCGCGAACCACGGCACGATCCTGGCCATCGCCACGCACATCGGTGTGGTGTCACTCTGGGACGTGACTGATCCCCATCTCCCGAAGCAGGGACTGACGTTGTCCGGGCAAGGCGGCGCCGTCGCCGCAGGACCCGGTGACCTGCTCGCCTTCGCCGGAGCCGATGGCACGGCCCAGCTCTGGTCGCTCACCGACCCCCACTCGATCGCGACGCTGACCGGGCACAAGGGGGACATCAGCGAGCTGGCTTTCAGCGCTGACGGCCGAAAGCTCGCCACCGGTGGCAACGACGGCACGATCCGCCTCTGGGCCACGGACAATCCCAGCGCGCCGCAGCTGCTCGGCGCGCTCACCGGTCACAGCGGCCCGATCAGTGGAATCGCCTTCAGCCCGGATGGCCGTACCGTCGTCACTTCCAGCGACGACAAGACGATCCGGCTCTGGGAAACCGACCCTGAGCGTGTCGCCGAGCGGATCTGTCGCACCGCCTATCCCCGGCTCAGCGAAAAGGAGTGGATGCGCTACATCCCGGGCACCGATTTCCAGCCCCCGTGCCGCTAGTACTGCAACGGCAGTTGCCGGCGGTGCGGTAGATCGTCCTGGCCGCGCAGGCCGGGCGATCGTCGCTGTCACCGAGCCGGCGTTCGAGCTCGGGGGCGGGCTGTTCCTGCCACCTCAGGTGCTTCTCCAGGTGGGCGGCGCGTAAACCGGGACTGGCGGCGACCAGCCGGGCGATCATGAGACCGCGCTGCGGCTCCGCTTGGGCGCTCAACGCGCGGAACGCGTGCCGCAGCGCGTCCCAGATCGGCTCCTCGTCCGCGCGGGCGCGCAACGCTTCCAGGATCACTGGGCCCTGCTCGATCCTCTCCCACATCGGACCCTGGGCTGCCGCCCCCCACACCACGCTTGTCACCGGTGCCAGCTTCGGAATCGGCGCCGAGTTCGCTCGCCAACTCGCCCGCCGGGGCTCGGACCTCGTCCTCGTTGCCCGCCGAGCGGACCGACTCGAAGCATTGGCCGCGCAACTGAGGGCCGGGCCGGGCAAATCGGCTGATGCTCGCCGTGGGCCGGCTGGCCGGCCGTAACCGCTCGGTCCTGCTGATGGGCAGGTTGACCGCGGCCGCGACGGTGTCCGCCACGACGACAGCAACCCGCCGATTGGCTGTCATCCTCGGCGTGCGGCAGCGTACCGGCGGAGCACCTCATGGACCGTTGTGGATCAGCGACGCCCACAGGTCCGGGCGTTCGGGGTACTCGGCGCGCAGGTCGAGGGTGGCCTGCCGGACCCCGAGAGCGGCGTTGTCGGCCGACGGTGTGCCGTCCAGGTGCCGGTAGATCTCGCGCGCGGCGGTGGCCGCGAAGTCGTCGGCGATCGGCCACAGGGTGGCGATGACGTGGCGGAAGCCGGCCAGCTGGAAGGCCGATGCGAGGTGCAGTGACTCGTCGGCCTGGGTGATGCCCGGGTTCGCCGTCGAGCAGGCGGACAGGTACGCCAGCTCGGCGTCGGCCAGTCGCAGCCGGCTGATCGAGGACAGCGACAGGATTCCGTCGTGGAGCCGGATTCCGCTCCGGGAGGGCACGAGCAGGTCGGCGTCCGCGTGGCACGCGAAATGCGCCCACGTCGATTCGCGCAGTGCGGCGAGGACGGCGTCGGTCGTGGCGTGCTCGCCGGACAGCAGCGGCAGGCCGGGGTGGGCGTTGTGCAGGTGTTCGGCTTCGCCGGCGGTGGCCGGCAGTGGCGTCGAGCCCGGGGCATCGCGGACGGCGACGGTCAGCTGCCTGCGCTCGGTCGCCGGCGGGCGGGACCGGGAGTGGGTCAGCGTGCGCAGGGTCGCCGTGTAGGAGGAGACCACGGCGTCCAGCGCACCCGGTTCGCCCGGGTGTCCGGCGGCGTGCCACGGGAACAGGCTGAGCAGGTCGGTCGGCATCCACCACACCCGGGGGGTGGCGGGCAGGGCGGCCAGGATCGGGGCCACCGCGACGTCCCACAGCCAGCCGGCGACCTCGGGAATGACGCGCCGCTGGCGCAGTGCGGCGGCGAACCCGCTTTGCTGGTTGACGTCGATGAGCTGCTGGACCCGCCGGTGCAGTTCGGCGCCGCCGAGCTCGGGCAGGCGGACGAGGATCGGCTCGTCGGCGGCCGTGACGATGATCGCCTCGCCCCGGCGGAGGTCCGTGTTGACGAGGACGACCACGCCGTCGGCGGCCGCCGCCCGCAGTTCCGGAAACGTCGGTGCGGCAACGGCTTCGGCATCGACGTCGAGTTCGGCGGCCAGCAGGATGCCCCGGCCGAGTTCGGCCACCTCGACGGCGCCCTCGGGATCGCCGATCGCGCAGTGCGCGGCGATGCTTTCCCGCACCAGGCCCGTGTACTGACCGATCCGGTACTCGCGGTCCCGCCAGTTCGCGCCCGGCGGCGGGACCGACGGCAACAGCGCGGCAGCCGAGTCCAGCAGTGCCGTGGCACGGACGTGGTCGCCGAGCACCGTCGCCAGCCGGCCGGCCACGTGGTACGAGCGCACCTGCTGCGTCGTCGACGCCGTGGCCGCCGAGCCGGTGATCACGTCGATGAGCGGACCGAGACGATCCTCGTTCAGCGGATGACCCGTGGTGGTGGCGAACTGGTGGTGTGCCTGGCCGAGATTTGTGGCCACCAGGGCCAGTGCGAGGTGGCCGGGGGGCAGGCAGGCGAGCGCCTGTTCCTGGAACTCGATCCCGCGTCGCATGTCGGAAGCCTCGCCGGAATGCCGCGACCGGCGCTGGTGGACGGTGTTGAGCTCGGACAGGTAGCGATACCGGTCGGGGTGGTCGGCGGGCAGCGCGTCCAGCGCCAGGTGGGCGAGTTCGACGGCCCGATCCAGGTCGGCGGGGTTCCCGTGGTGTTCGAAGCGCTCCCGGTGCGCGGCACTCACCATCCGGATGGTGACGCTTCGGGTCGGGTCGCCGGCCGGAATGGCGGCGAGTGCCTGCTCGCCCAGGTCGATGGCGCGCGTCCGATCGGCGGCCGCTTCGGTGTGATCCGCCCGGCTCCGATACGCGACGCAGAGGTTGGACAGCGACGTGACGCGCACCGGGTGGCCGTCGGGCAGCAGCGCGAGCGCCTCCTCGTCCACGTCGATGGCCTGCTG
>NZ_MUMI01000650.1 GCF_002155975.1 Amycolatopsis kentuckyensis | reverse complement strand
GGCTCCGTCCGGCTGTCCCCGGCGGGGGTGCGCGGGGTGCGGAGGGTGCGGAGCACCATGCTCGGGCGCATCAGGCTCTGCGGCGGGTCGATCAGCCCGGCCACGCGCAGGAACGCCTCGCCGAGCCCGGCGTCGTGGGTGGCCGCGGTCTGCAGGCGCGCCATGAAGGCGTTGCCCATCCGGACTTTCAGCGTGCGCTTGCCCTCGACCTCCGGGAACGCGAGATCGCCGCCGGCGGAGATCTCCCACGGCACGTCGACCACCTTCGCGATGTCCTTGAAGTAGGCGCGCGGGTCGGGGAGGCCGGCCTGGAGGTGCTCGCGCAGGGTCAGCGCCTGCAACGCCGCCGACGCCATGCCCTGGCCGTAGACCGGGTTGAACGAGCACACCGCGTCGCCCGCGACCAGGAAGCCCCGGGGAAGCCGGGACAGCTTCTCGAAGCGACGGCGCTGGCTGGCCGGGTACTTGAAGGTGACCGGGGCGCCGATCGGCTCGGCGTCGACGATGGCGTCGTGGACGTCGGGCACCGGCAGCGACTTCGCGAAGGCGAGGAAGCCCTCCTCGTCGGTGGGCGGGTGGTCGCCGAGGATGCCGGTGAGCGACAGCATCCCGAGGCCGCCGCCGAGGGTGTGCAGGAATGCGCCGCGCGGGTTCGCGGGGGTGGCGACGGGGTTGATCGACATGTCGCCGCGGAACGGGTCGACGGCGAAGCGGTACCTGCGGCTGGTGTAGGCGAGCCCGACCTTGACGCGGTCCTCTTCGACGTTCCCGTAGCCCAGGGACGCGAGCCAGCCGGGTGCGCGCGAGCCCTTGCCGGTGGCGTCGACGACGAGGTCCGCGTCGAGCACCTCTTCGACGGCGCCGGGGCCGCGGCCCTGCACGCGGACGCCGGTGACGCGGTCCGCGCCGGCCGCCGCGACCGGGCCGATCACGTCGGTGTTGTCCACGAAGGTCACGTTGGGGATCGCGCGGACACGCCCGCGCACGTGGTCCTCCAGCACCGGACGGGCGACGCCGACCAGGCGCAGGCCGGTGTCGGACGGGCGGATGCGGTGCCCGTCGAAGTACCAGCGGACCTGCCCGCCGAGGTCGCCGACCGGAATGCCCGCGGCGATCAGCTCGGCGGTGAAGCCGGGGAAGAAGTCCTCCAGGATCTCCTGGCCGCGCGCCAGCAGGCCGTGCGCGTGCCGGCCCTGCGGCACCCCGCGGCGGCCTTCCCGCACGCCGGCGAGCGCGTCGCGGTCGACGACCAGCACCTCGGTGAAGACGTCCGACAGCACCCTGGCGACGAACATTCCCGCCATGCTGCCGCCGAGCACGATCGCGCGGTCTCCGACATGACTGCTCATGGCCGTCCTCTCCTTGGGGCTCAAGGAATCCTCACACCGCGTCAGTGCGGCCAGCGTCTTCCCGATTGCGCCCGTGGCGCAACGCTGGAGATGCCTCCGTGCGGAGGCCGGTGCGACGTTGGGAGACGGCCATCGACCGAGGAGGACCCAGTGACCGACGTGCCGAGCCACGAAGAACTCGTCAGCAGGGCGACCGATCTGGTGCCCCTGCTCAAGAAGCATGCACAGTGGTCGGAGGAGAACCGGCGGTTGCACGAAGAGGTCATCGAAGGGCTGGGCGCGGCCGGGTTCTTCAAGATGCGCGTCCCGCGCCGCTACGGCGGTTACGAGGCGAGCGCGCGCACGGTCGTCGAGGTCGCCGCCGAGCTCGGCCGCGGCGACGGCGCCGTCGGCTGGACGCAGCAGGTGTGGTGGATCCCCGGCTGGATGGTGGGCCTGTTCCCCGACTCCGTGCAGGACGAGGTGTACCGGACGCCGGACGTGCGCGTCTGCGGCACGCTCAGCCCGAGCGCGATGGCGACGCCGGTCGACGGCGGGTACCTGGTCAACGGCAAGTGGGGCTTCATCAGCGGCGCGCTGCACAGTCACTGGCAGGAGATCATCGCGCTCACCCCGTTGCCGGACGGCCAGATGATGCCGGTCATGGGCCTGGTCCCGATCTCCGACGTCGAGATCGTCGACGACTGGCACACCATGGGCGTGCGCGGCTCCGGCAGCGTCACCACCGTCGCGAAGGACCTGTTCGTCCCCGCCGAGCGGACCCTCCCGCTGCCCGCGATCCTGCAGGAGCAGTACGCGTCGGCGCTCAACGCGGACCTGCCGATGTACAAGGCGCCGCTGCTCGCGGTCGCCGCGGCCACCACCGTCGGCACCGTGCTCGGCATGGCGCGCGGCGCGATGGAGGCGTTCATGGAGCGCCTGCCGGGCCGGAAGATCACCTACACCAGCTACGACGACCAGCGCGAGGCGCCGATCACGCACCTGCAGCTGGCCGAGGCGTCGCTGAAGATCGACCAGGCCGAGTTCCACAGCTACCGGGTCGCCGACCTGCTCGACGCCAAGTCCGCGGCCGGCGAGCCGTGGAAGATCGAGGAGCGCGCCCGTGCCCGCGCCGAGGTCGGCGTCGTGTGCAAGCTCGCCAAGGAGGCCGTCGACCTCCTCTTCGGGGCCAGCGGCGGTTCGTCGATCTACGAGTCGGTGGCCATCCAGCGCATCGCGCGCAACGTCACCACCGCCAACCTGCACGCGCTGATGTACCCGCCCACCGCGTTCGAGCTGTACGGGCGGGTGCTCGCGGGCCTCGAACCGAACACGCTCTACATCTGATCCGCGTCGGGAGAAGCCCATGTACGACTACGTCATCGTCGGTGCGGGTTCGGCGGGCTGCGTGCTCGCCGCGCGCTTGTCCGAAGATCCGGACGTCAAGGTCTGCCTGCTGGAAGCGGGCCCGGCCGACAACGCCGAGAACATCCACGTGCCGTCGGCGTTCGCCACGCTGTTCCGCACCCGCTACGACTGGGACTACGACAGCCACGACGAGCCCGCGCTGAACGGACGGCGGGTGTTCCTGCCGCGCGGGCGCGTGCTCGGCGGGACGAGTTCGCTCAACGCGATGATCTACGCGCGCGGCAACCGGCTCGACTTCGACGAGTGGGAAACGCCGGGCTGGACCTACGACGAGATCCTGCCGTACTTCAAGCGGTCCGAGGACAACGAGCGCGGCGCCGACGAGTTCCACGGGGCCGGCGGCCCGCTGACCGTCTCCAATGGACGGTCGAACAACCCGAGCGCCCAGGCTTTCGTCGACGCCGCCGTCGAAGCGGGCCTGCCGGCCAACGACGACTTCAACGGGAAGCACCAGGACGGCTTCGGGTTCTTCCAGGTGACCACGCGGGACGGGCGCCGGTGCAGCACGGCGGTGGCGTTCCTCCACCCCGTGCTGGGGCGGCCGAACCTGACCGTCGAGACGAACTTCCAGGCGCACCGGGTGCTGATCGAGAACGGCCGCGCGGTGGGCGTCGCCGGGCAGCGGCTCGACGAAGAGCTGACGATCCGCGCCGACCGGGAGGTCATCCTCTCGGCGGGCGCGTACAACTCGCCGCAGCTGCTGATGCTGTCCGGCGTCGGGCCGGCCGCGCAGCTGGGGATGCTCGGCATCCCGGTGGTGGCGGACCTGCCGGAGGTCGGGCAGAACCTGCAGGACCACGCGCTGGTGCCGCTGACCTTCACGCACTCGCAGCCGGTCAGCCTGCTGACCGCGATGGAACCGCAGAACATCCGGCGGTTCGTCGAGGAGGGCACCGGCCCGACCGCGTCGAACGGCCCGGAAGCGGGCGGGTTCGCGCGCACCCGGTCCGGCATTCCGGCCCCGGACGTGGAGTTCTTCGCGGCACCGATCATGTTCGTCGACAGCGGCCTGGCGTTCCCGACCGCGCACGCGATCTCGTGCGGCCCGGCGCTGCTGACGCCGGAAAGCCGGGGCGGCGTGACGCTCGCTTCGGCGGACCCGACGTCGAAACCGCGGATCGTGCACAACTACCTGCTCGAGGAAGCGGACATGGTGACCGCGGTCGAGGCGCTGCGGATGGGCCTGCACATCGCCCGCCAGCCCGCCATGCGGCCGTACACCGAGGAACTCTTCCGCGCTCCGGAATCGGAGTCGGACCAGGACCTGCGCGCGTACGTCCGCCGCTGGACGCATTCGATCTTCCACGCTTCGGGCAGCTGCGCCATCGGCACCGTCGTCGACGCTTCCCTGCGCGTGCACGGCGTCGACGGCCTGCGCGTCGCCGACGCCTCGGTGATGCCGAAGGTCGGCCGCGGCCAGCCGAACGCGGCGGCCATCGCGATCGGCGAGAAAGCGGCCGACCTGATCAGGCTCGTTTGAGCAAGCACGAATCAAGAAATCGATGGTTCCGCCACCCGGACAATTGTCGCGGGAAGGCCCTCGGATTAGGAGATCTCTATGTCGGTGAGTGCTGAGGACAGGTTGTCCGATTACTACGGTCCGTTCACCAGTGAGCGGGAGAAGGAAGTCTTGGGTGTTCCGCTGCGCCTGGTCGGTGCGTGGGCGGAGAACTCGGCCGATGGTGTGGCCGAGGTGTTCACCGAGGACGGGATCCTGATCCTGCCGGGTGATGTCTACAAGGTCGGCCGGGACGAGATCCGGGCGTTCATGAAAGCCGCCTACGCGGGCCCGTTCAAGGGTTCCGGGGTGACCGGCCAGCCCGTCGACGTGCGGTTCGCGTCGGACTCGGTGGCTTTGCTGCGCACCCACGGCGGGATCCTCGCCGCCGGCGAGACGGAGATCGACCCGGAACTGGCGGTCCGCTCGACCTGGGTGTGCGTGAAGAAGGACGGCGAGTGGTACCTCGCCGGCTACCAGAACAGCCCCCGTGGCGCCGGCGCCACCCTTCGTTGGTAACCACTGCATCTTAAGGAGAAACCCATGCCAGGCAAGGCATCCGAACTGGTGGCAGGCGCCAAGAAGTGGGCCGCCAACTACGGCGACTTCCCCAACGGCGAGGAGGGCGCGATCCTCACGGTTCCGCTGCGCGTCCGCGGCGCCTGGGACCGCAACGACCCCGAGCTGCTCGCCGAGGTCTTCACGGACAACGGCAGCATGCTCGTGGGCGACGAGCAGCTCAAGAGCCCGGCCGAGGTCCGCGAGTACCTGAAGAAGGCCTTCGAAGGCGCCTACGCCGGTTCGCGTCTCGTGGAGACCCCGGTCGTCATCCGGAAGCTCTCCGAGGACGTCGCCTTCGCCGTCACCAAGGGCGGGATCGTCCTCGCGGGCGAAACCGAAGTGGCGCCGGAGCGCGAGGTCCGCGCCACCTGGGTCATCGTCAAGGACGGCGGGGACTGGAAGCTCCTCTCGCACCAGACCAGCCCCATCACCAGCTGACCCACCGCCCCGCCCGAGGCCCCCTGCTCGAGGGAGCAGGGGGCCTCGGGCGG
>NZ_MUMI01000065.1 GCF_002155975.1 Amycolatopsis kentuckyensis | reverse complement strand
GCGGATGCGCTGCGCCTCGCCGCCCGACAGCGTCGCCGACGCGCGGTCGAGCGAGAGGTACGTCAGGCCGACGTCGAGCAGGAAGCGCAGCCGGGCCTGGATCTCCTTCAGGACCGCGCCGGCGATCATCGCCTCGCGCTGCCCCAGCTCCAGCTCGTCGAGGAACTGCGACGCCTCCGCGATGGACAGCGCGCAGACCTCGGCGATGGACATGTCGCCGCGGGTCTGGTGGGCCAGCGTCACCGCGAGGATCTCCGGCTTGAGCCGGGTGCCCTGGCAGGCCGGGCACGGCACCTCGCGCATGTAGCCCTCGTACCGCTCGCGCATGTACTCGGACTCGGTCTGCTCCTGGCGCCGCTCGAGGAACGGGATGACGCCCTCGAAGGCCGCGTAGTACGAGCGCTGGCGGCCGTAGCGGTTCTTGTAGCGGACGTGGACCTGCTCGTCGACGCCGTGCAGCACCGCCTTCTGGGCGCGCGCGGGCAGCCGCCGCCACGGCGTGTCCATCCGGAAGCCGATGGTCTCCGACAGCGACTCGAGCAGGCGGATGAAGTAGTCCGCGCTCTGGCCGCCCGACCACGGCGCGATCGCGCCCTCGGCCAGGGACAGCTCGTCGTCCGGGACCACCAGCTCCGGGTCGACCTCCTTGCGGATGCCGATGCCGGTGCACTCCGGGCAGGCGCCGTAGGGCGAGTTGAAGGAGAACGAGCGGGGCTCGAGGTCCTCGATGGCCAGGGGGTGGCCGTTCGGGCAGGCCAGGTTCTCGGAGAAGCCGCGGATCCGGTGCGGGTCGTTGTCCGGCAGGTCGACGAACTCGAGCTCGATCAGCCCGTCGGCCAGCCGCAGCGCCGTCTCGACCGAGTCGGTGAGCCGCTGCCGCGAGGCCGCCTTGACGCTCAGGCGGTCGATGACCACGCCGATCTGGTGCTTTTCCTGCTTCTTCAGCTTCGGCGGGTCGGTGAGCGGGTGCACCGTGCCGTCGACGACCACGCGCGCGTAGCCCTGCTGCTGCAGGTTCTCGAACAGGTCGACGTACTCGCCCTTGCGCCCGCGCACCACGGGGGCGAGCACCTGGAACCGGGTGCCCTCCTCCATGGCGAGCACCTGGTCGACGATCTGCTGCGGGGTCTGTTTGCTGATCGCCTCGCCGCACGTCGGGCAGTGCGCCTTGCCGGCGCGGGCGTAGAGCAGGCGCAGGTAGTCGTAGACCTCGGTGATCGTGCCCACGGTCGAACGCGGGTTGCGCGAGGTCGACTTCTGGTCGATCGACACCGCGGGCGAGAGGCCCTCGATGAAGTCGACGTCCGGCTTGTCCATCTGCCCCAGGAACTGGCGGGCGTACGCCGAGAGCGACTCGACGTAGCGGCGCTGCCCTTCGGCGAAGATGGTGTCGAAGGCGAGGCTCGACTTCCCCGACCCGGACAGGCCGGTGAAAACGATCAGGCTGTCGCGGGGCAGGTCGAGATCCACGCCGCGGAGGTTGTGCTCGCGGGCACCGCGAACAACGAGGCGATCAGCCACGCCAGGGTCCTCTCAATGTCTTCTTCAGCTGCGGTCGCCGACCCGGTCTGCGCCGTCTCGAAGTCGTCTCGAAACGGCTGCACGGGTGGCCTCGATCCATGCTACGAGCCACCACCGACAAAAACCGGTTCCGCGTCCTTGACCTGCGGTTCTTCGGGCTTTCGGCGTCTGGTGAGCCACCGGTGGGCCGGGCGTTCGACCCCCGCGGTGACCGCCCAGCCGGCCAGCACGGCGGCGCCGACGACCGCGGGGAGCCGCAGCCAGCCGGGCAGGCCGAGGTCGAGCAGAGCACGGGCCAGGATGTAGCCCAGTTCCTGGTGCACCAGGTAAAGACCATACGAGATGCCCGCGAGCCAGGTGACGGCCGGGGCGATCCGCGCCAGTCCCGGGAACCGCCAGTCCGGGCCGCGGGCGGCCAGGCAGACCAGCAGGAGCAGCACGGCGAACCCGATCGTGGACGGCCAGCGCTGCGCGTCCTGCGGCAGCGCGACGTGGAACGGGAAGACCTGCAGGTCCTGAGCGGCCACGGCGGCGGCGAAGAAGAGCGCGAGGTGCCACGTCGTCAGCCGGCGCTGCGCCCACAGCCAGATCGCGACGCCGATGGCGAAGACGTGCAGCCGGTGCAGGCCCAGGCCGTAGTAGCAGGTTTCGACGACCGGGCTCGCCGTCCCGGGCGCGAAGACGAGGAAGCGCAGCGCGAGCGGGACGAGGATCAAGGACCACAGCAGGGCGACGGTCAGCCGGTGGGTGCGCCACGACCGCGGCCACAGCAGGGCGGCGCCGGTGAAGGCGAGCAGCTGCACCGGCAGCGTCCAGTAGGAGCCGTCGAGGTAGTAGAACGTCTCCGACCGGATGCCCCACTCCTGCACCATGCCGAGGTTGGCGATCAGGTCCAGCCAGGTCGGGATGTACCACGGCGACGGGTTCGACGGCGGTCCCTGCGGAACGCCGAAGAGGAAACCGGTGAGACCGGGCGGGTAGGGCAGGCCGCTGAAGGAGATGGCGGCCCACCGCGTCACGACGTAGGTCAGCAGGACGGCGGCCAGGTAGGCGGGCACGAGGCGCGCGACGCGGTTCCACAGCCACCGGCGCGGGTTGCCCTTGCGGAGGCTCACGCAAACGAAGTAGGCGGAGATCACCAGCAGGATTGCGGCACCGAACTGCGCTGTCACCCTGATGGGGTACCCCGTGAGTTCCGGGTGCAGGAGGGCACCCTGGTGGGTGACGTGCCCGAGGATGACGGCCAGGACGGCGACGACCCGGAGGAGGTCCCAGCTGATCCGGCGCGGCGTCGGGGAGGTGGGCACGGTCGTCCTGAGGTCGGGGCTGGCGGGGTTCGCGGTGAGCCTACGTGGCGAGGCGGCCGCGCGCTTGTGCGGGTGGAACCGCTTGGAGCGAAACGACTACCGTGTGCACGGTGAACATCGTGGACACTTACACCGGGCACGTCGACCCGGGCGGCGACGCCACCCGGCGCACCCTGGACGCGCTGACCATCACCAAGCTGTCCGTCGGCCCGATGGACAACAACGCGTACCTCCTGGTGTGCCGTTCGTCGAACGAAGCGTTGCTGATCGACGCGGCGAACGACCCGGACCGCATCTCCGACCTGATCGGCCACGGCCCGGACCGGCCGTCGTTGAAGACGGTCGTCACCACCCACCAGCACCAGGACCACTGGCAGGCCCTGGGCGCGGTGGCCGGAGCGAACGGAGCGAACACGGCGGCCCACCCGCTGGACGCCGCACCGCTGCCGGTACCGCCGGACTTCCTGGTCGAGCACGGGGACACGCTGACGGTGGGCGACGTCACCCTGTCGGTGATCCACCTGCGCGGCCACACGCCGGGATCGATCGCGCTGCTGTACCGGGATCCGGCGGGCCACCCGCACCTGTTCACCGGGGACTCGCTGTTCCCGGGCGGGGTGGGGAAGACGGCGTCGCCATCGGATTTCGAGTCCCTGCTGGACGATGTGGAGACGCGCATCTTCGGGGAGCTGCCTGACGAGACGTGGTTCTACCCGGGGCACGGGGACGATTCGACGCTGGGCGCGGAACGACCGAAGCTGAAGGAGTGGCGCGACCGCGGCTGGTGAGCTGACGACGTACCTGGACGGGACTGGCTACCAACCGGAGCGGCCAGTCCCGTTTGGTTATCCTGCCGGGAACGACACCTCGATCAGGCGCGCTAGCTCGCTTCAAGCAATCTTCCGGCTTCGGCAGATCACGCTGTCACTGCTGAGCGAGTCCACCCTTGGACGCGACGCTGAGCCCTACTTCTACTTTCGACGTCCTGAAACAGCCCAGCATTCACGACGCTGCGTGTCGTCACGGTAGCGCTGCGTGTCAGCCATCACGACGTGCCGAGGGGTCTGGCCGGGCGCGCTGTCGACCCTCCGCCCTGAGCGGTGCTCCGAAGAAGCACGCGCGGTAGAGCCATCAGCGGCACAATCGCTGACGCGACTCGGCAAAGCTGGGAGAACCGAGTTCAGAGACGCGAATGACACACGGTGAGGCGCCAACAACCCTGGCGGCCTCGAGAAGATCAGATCACTGCATCGTTCGAGACGGGCCCAGCCTGATCAGCCTGGCGGCGTTGCGTCTCGCGGACTTACCGCCGCAACTCGGGTCGCGTCGGCCGACTTCGGCCACGGCGGCAGCCGTCGGGTCCGACCTGCTGCGATACCTCGGCAAACTTGAGCGACCCGCATACGGCGAACGACAAAGCCCGCAATTCCGGGTAATCCAAGACGCAAACTTCTCGTGCCACGAAGTTCACATGAATTCTTATTTTTGCGAACCCTGCAACTTCCAGAGGAAGTACATGTCAGACAATTCCACCTGGCCTTTTTCTTCAAAGTATTTGGCGAGATGCACCCCAGGAATGGCTGACCCCAATGCAACTCCAGCCGGCAACAAGAGAGGGATCCCCGAAATAAGGCCGACAACCAACACGGCAGCACCGATAGAAATGTTCGTCGCAGACTTTCGAGCCATCACCTTGCGAGCAACGTTCAGTCGCTGATCGATGTCATGAAGGGCCGGCGATATGAATTCTTCAACTATCCCGGCGCCAACTTGACCCAATCCCAAACCTTCTCCTCCCTTTGCTATGGCTTCATTTATCCCCGCCCGGAGCGCCGAGCGAAAACGCTCAAATGCATCCATCTCATCCTCTCGGATCTTCAAAAGATCCGACGCGGAGACACCGTTCAAGATCGGCACGCCGATCTCTACAGCTACCTCGTCAGCAAAACTTCCTGCCGAAGCCCCGATTTCGCCGGCGCGGGGCGACAAAATCGATTCAAGCACCGGCGATAAAGTCGCAAGGGGTGCAGAGAGCTCGCGAGCCATGGCCACGTCAGCGGCGGCAAACTCTGCGTATCGACTGAATAACTCCTCCGATATCATCCGCTTGAGCTCGTCCTCTTCTCGGCCAGCTGGCGACCCCGAGAGATGACCCCACTGAATTCCAGTGAGCGGATGTTCGTAGACGAAGTGAAAATGCTCACCGTAAATGTAATGATCTTCGATCTGGTGGATAACGCCCCGCGTCAGAGTCTGGACAATCTCCTCCCGGTCATCCATAATTCGCTTGAGACCCGCGGCTTCAAGCCCGGAGACATCCCGCCCATGCTGAACGCATGGATCGAGCTTCTGCCTGAAAACCACGTTCTCGAGCGCGCCGATTCTCCGCAGATGCAGCAACAGGCGACAGTGATCACGCACCCTCTCGCGCGCAGTATCATATTCCTTGTTGAGAATCATCTTTGCATATCGACGAGCAGATAGTCCCTCAACGACTATCTCGTCGAAGTAGTGCCAAGTCGACCCGAACGCTCGGTCGACTTCTCCGGTCAGCTCAACCTCGTCTGCAGCTGTCAATTCGCCCGATAAATCGATCCCCCGACCGGCCACTATAGGATTATTTGTTCGCAGATTCTGCCCGGGGAGGGCACTCTGCTCCACGGCCATGGAGGAGAGTTCACGAAACTTACCTTTGTCTGCAATTGCTTTTTCAACGTCGCTCGCCGTCTTGATCTCAGACGAATCCATCCACTCCAGAAGCCAGAAGTTGTCACTCAACAGCAACTCCCTAGACGAATAGCTGACAGCTTGGTTGTCAAGCCAGCCAAGCGTACTGCGACAGACGCTGGCCCGCGACGTGCATCCCGCAGTGGCACGCACCATGCCTTCCACTGCCCCACCAGCCCATTCAGGACCCCGAACGCCGGCCGGGACGATGATCACGGCAACCTCGGCGAATCGTGCGAGCGGCCGGCAAGCTGACGACCATCCGGGCCGAGGCTACCTATTCAGCGGATGGACTGTTCTGCGGTCGAGTAAGCGCGCGGATCCTTGGCAGCTTCCTCGACGGCCACATTCTCACTCGTCGAACCCATCACGGGTGCTTGTCCAGGTAGCCCACACTCCCGGCCGACCGGGGCGCCAGTCAGCAGTCAGGTGGTCGTCTGCGCCGCGACGGGCCGCCGATCAACTCGACGCCACACGATCTGCCCAGGCTCCCCGACAGCAGCCGATGCCGCCAGCCAGGAACCGCTGAATCAGCTGGCGGGCCGGCTCGAAGAGCCTGCCCGGCCGCCCTCGAGCCCGTGCGGGCGATCCGCGGCCGACTCCGACGAAGGTGCTCCTCGTTCGTGCCAACACGGAGCTCGTCGCACATTCCGTTTCCACCACGCCAGCAACCCACACCGGTCGGGAGAAACCGACCCGATCTTCTCGCGCGTAATCCGTCAGGTAACCCGAACCACCTTACCTCAACTCTTTACGGGTCATGCACGGTATGTTACTTTCTGCAACAGACGGTCTGGGTCAGGTTTGCATTAGGAGCCCTTTCCCTGTTGAGGACGACCCGGAATACATTGGCTACCCGAACTCACGACGGGGAGGGCCGGTGGGTCTCAGCAAGCACGCCAAGCGGGTGCTCCAGCAGCAGGCTTCCGCACTGCTGACGGAGCACTTCCCCCAGCTGGGCGCCGACCGCCGCCGGATTCTCACCGCCCTGGTCGTCGAGACCGTGGGCAGCTGGCGGCTCTTCGTGCGGGCCGATCCGCCCGACTCCCGTGCCGATGCCTTCCTCGTCGGCCCCGAAGGTCTCTTCGCCGTCACCATTGCCGACGGCCCGCCGGAACGGCCGCATGCGCTCGTCCGGCACGCCGAAGAAAGCTGCGCCGGGATCCGGGACGGCCGCGGCCGGGAACTCACCGGCAGTGCCGTCCACCTCGTGCTCGTCACCCCCGGTCCCCGAAGGGTCGTCCGGGATCCCGGGCCGTTCCGGGTCGTCGCCGAGACCGAACTGGCGAAGCTGCTCAAGCCCGCTGCCGCACACCTCAACCGGCGCCAGATCGAAGCGATCAGCGAACAGACCGGGAAGATCCTCGACGGCTACGTCCCGCTGCGCGTCCGAGCACCCGAACACCGCACGGCGGCAGACGGGTTCCTGGACGCCGGAACGCTCGTCGAAGCCGAGGTTGCCGCCGCTCAGCTGCGGCCGTTCGACTCGTGGCTGACCTTCCTGCACCCGCACCAGCGGGCGATCGTCACGCGCGACTACCGCGGGCCGGCGCGGATCAGCGGGCCGGCCGGGACCGGGAAGACCGTCGTGGCGCTGCACCGGCTGCGGCACGTCGCCCGGCGGACCTCCGGGCCGGTGCTGTTCACCACCTTCGTGCGCACCCTGCCGCCCGTGCACGAGGCCGCTTTCCGCCGCTTGGCCCCGGAGTTCGGCCGCCGGGCCGAGTTCGTGCACCTCCACGCCTGGGTGCGCCGGTTCCTGACCGCGCGCGGACGGCCCGTCGAGGTCGACGCGCGCGCGGTGCGGACCGCCTTCGGCCGTGCCTGGTCCCGGCACCGCGCCGTGCTGGAGCCGATCGAGCGGCACGACGAGTACTGGCGGACCGAGATCGACCGCGTCATCAAGGGCCGCGGGTTCACCACGCTCGACGAGTACCGCCGCCCCGCCGTGCGGCGGGGGCGCGAACTGCGGCTGGGGCCCGAACAGAAGGCCGCCGTGTGGCAGTTCTACGAGACGTACCAGGAGATGCTCGCCGAACGCGGGCTGCACGACCACAACGACGTGATCGACCTCGCCCTGGCCGAGCTGCGGCGGCAGCCGCTGGAAACCCGGTACGCCGCGGTGGTCGTCGACGAGGTGCAGGACATCACCCTGAACGGACTCCGGCTGATCAAGGAGCTGGCCGGCACCGGCCCGAACCAGCTCCTCCTGGTCGGTGACGGCCAGCAGCAGGTCTACCCGGGCGGCTGGCGGCTCTCCGACGCGGGCATTCCCGTGCAGGGCCGGGGCGAGGTGCTGCGGGTCAACTACCGCAACCGCACCGAAGTCCTGGCCTTCGCCCAGCGGTTCGACGCGCGCAACGAAGTGGACGACCTCGACGGCGCGTCCGGGATCGCGCTGAAGCACGCGGAAGCGGGCAACACCGGCGGGACGGCGGTGTCCTGGCGCGGCACCGAAGCGGAGCTCGCGGCCGAACTGACCCGGCGGATCGCCGGCCTGACCGCCCCGCTCGGGCAGACCGCGCTGATCCTCTTCCAGCGCCAGGACGTCGTGCGGTGCCGGCGGATCCTGCGCGAGGCCGGCGTGCCGGTCCTGTCCCTCGACGACTATTCCGGCGCACCCGACGAACACCTCAAGGTCGGCACCGTGCACCGGGCGAAGGGGCTCGACTTCCAGGCCGTCCTGGTCGTCGAGTTCCCGGCCCGGGCGGGGGAAAGCGGGGCCGCCGCGGACGAGGCGTCGGAGCTGCGCGACCGGCAACGCCTGGTCGCGGCGACGCGCGCCCGCGACTTCCTCTGGTGGGGTGTCGTGGACACGGACGGAGCAGCCGGGTAACGATCGGGGACACCGGGGCAACTTTCCGGACGAACCGGGCGTCTCCAGCAAACCCAGCGCCGGGACTTCCATCGGTTCGCTCCGTCAGGAGGCCCACCATGTCCAGAACCCAGTGGCGCGCGCTCGCCGCCGTCACCCTGCTGCTCACCGGGAGCGGGATCCTCGCCGCCGCCGCGGGGCCGGCCCAGGCCGCCGATCCCGTTCCACCCGCCATGCCCAAGATGACCAACATCCGGACCGGGCTGAACACCGGGTTCGACCGGGTCGTGCTCGATCTCACCAGTGGGCCGGCGCCGTCGGTCTCCTACCAGCTCGTCGACGAGCTGACCGCCGACGCCAGCGGGGAAATCGTGTGGCTCACCGGCGAATTCTTCATCAACGTCGCCGTCACGCCGGCGGCCGCGCACGACGACAGCGGGAACCCGACCTACCCCGGGCCGACGAAGTTCCGGACGCGGAACCTGCACAACGTCATGGCCGTCGCCGTCACCGGGGACTTCGAGGGCCAGGTCTCCATCGGGCTCGGGGTGCGGTCGCGGACCGCGGTGAACGTCTTCACGCTCACCGCGCCCAACCGCGTCGTCATCGACGTCGCCAACTGAGCCGTCGCCCACTGAGCCGTCCCCGCTGCACGGCGGGCGGGGGAGTCACCCGCGCTCGTACGGGATCTTCTCCCCCGCCTCCACCGCGAACGGCAGGTGGTTGCCCGCCGGCGGCAGTGGGCACGTCGCGAAGTCGGTGAACGCGCACGGCAGGTTCACCGCGCGGTTGAAGTCCAGGGTCACCGCACCGTCCGGTGCAGGCGCCCCGACCGGCAGCGAGCGGTTGGCCGCGTAGGTCGTCACACCGCTCGTCTCGTCGGTGAACAGGATGCTGAGGCCGCCGCCCTTGCCGTTGAACGCGGTCAGCGTGTGCGACGCCCCTTCATGCGAGAAGTGGACGACGCCCGGCGCCGTGTAGACGTGGCTCAAGCCTTCCACGACCGCGCCCACGGTGGTGGGCCGCGGCGAGTCGAACGGCTCGAACCGCCCGGACAGCACCCACGACGGCGACGGCTCGTACGCCGGGACGCCGCGGAACTCGCGCAGCACCTCGGCCTTCGGGTCGTGGACGCGGATCAGGTACCCCGAGCGGCGGGCCACCTCGATCTCGACGTCGCCGGCCAGCACCCGCGTGCCCGCACCGCTGTTGACCAGGTCGAACCGCCGGACGCCGGTGATCGGTTCCCCTTCGTGGGCCAACGACGCGCCGGCCGGGTCGACGTACGCCGCGTCGGCGTCCTGCCACCAGCGGCCCGGGATGCCGGGGTACTCGCGCGGCGAGTCGGTCAGCCAGTCGAGCGAGACCAGCGCCAGCCAGCCGTGCGGCTCGGCCAGGTCGGTCTCGCGCCGGGTCTTCCAGTCCTGCCACTCCTGGGTGAACGTGCTCATCGCGGACCCCTTTCCGTCGGCTACGACAGTGCCAACCCGGGGTTCGCGCCGCTATTCCCCGTCCCGGTATCCGGGCACACCGGTCAGTCGAAGGACCACTGCAGCCCGTAGCTCAGGCCCTGGTGCAGGTCGTGGAACTCGAGACCGACCTCACCGACCCGGTTGACGGTCAGCGCGTCGCCCGAGTCGACGCCGTCGTCGACCACCCGGCCCGGGACGCCGTTGAGGCGCCACACCCGCGACGGCGGTGCCGCCCGGTCGAACCGCACGCGCACCGTGAACTGCTCGCAGCGGCGCAGCGGCGTCATGGCGTAGTACGGCCGCAGTTCCGTGCGCCGGGGCGTGAACCGGATGCCGTACTCGTGGCGCTGGCCGAGCCGCAGCGGGTTCGGCAGCCGCATGACGAACTGCGCGTGGCTCGCCGACACCTGGCGCGCTTCGACGATTTCCCCGCCGAACAGCGCGTCCGCGGTGATGTCCGGCACCGGGTCGCTGCCCGGTTCGGCCGGCACGCTGAACGGCAGGACCAGCTCGTCGAGCTCGTCGACCTCGGCGACGATCCGGCGTTCCTCCTGCAGTTCCGGTGGGGTGCGGTCGAGCCGGAGCATCGCCTTCATCGACTCGACGTACCAGCCGGCCAGCGGGTGCAGGTCACTGCGGGGCCCGGGCGCGCCGAGCAGCTCGTCGAGCCGGCGGAACGCCAGGTCGATGCGGCGGCGGGCGGTGCGCGGGTCGCGGTCGAGGACGCTGGCCAGCCACGAGATCCGCCGGTCGAGGAACTCCCCGGCGGCCTCCTCGTGCAGGCCCAGCGCCGCCAGCGCGGCCAGCTTGAGGTCCGGCGGCAGCCGCCCGCACAGCTCGGTCAGCCGCAGCACGAGCTTCTGGCGCGCGGCGACGGGCTGGTCGGTTTCGGTGATCGCGCACGCCGCGCGCAGGCACGGGCCGATCCGCTGGTGCAGATCGGCGGCGTCGAGACCGCGGCCGCGGCGCAGCTCGTTCAGCTCGCGCACGAACGGGGAGGCGTGCTCGTCCGTCGTCCCACCCCCTCGTCCCCCCGCGGCAGATTTTCCCACGCTACCAGTTTCCGTTCTCCGAAAGCAGGACAAATCACGGACGTCGGAATTCGGAATACCCGGCCGGCCGACCCCCCACGAGCCGGCCGGCCGGGTCGCCCCGCGGGTCAGTTCACCCCGAAGATCAGGGCCCAGATCGAGTGGCTCTCCATCAGACACACCTCCTCATCGCTGTACCCAGGCCGAGGCGGAAAGCGGCGCGGAGCCGTGGAACGTCGGCGCGGACGGTTCCGCCGCGTTTCCGGCAGCCACCGCGAAACCCGCGAGGGCGCCGACCACGAACGCGGCGAAGACCGATTTCACCAGGGTCAGAATTTTGCAGTAGACGTTCACGGCACGGGCTCCCCGACCTCGCTCGAAATGAAATCCGGCCGGGTGGCATCGCATTCTTTCCGGCCGGACTCCAGGATCACCGGGCGGCGGCGTCCGTCAGAGGCCTGCTGTCACGGGCCTTGTGTGCCGTTTGGCTCAGAGTGGGCGAAGGCGCGCAGGACGCGGAGTTCGCGGATGAGGAAGCGGCGCCGGCCCGTCTCGACGATCCCGCGCTCCCGCAGCACGCGCAGCGCCCGTGCGACGGTACGGCGGGCAGCACCGATCTGCGCGGCGATGTCCTCCTGCGAAAGCGCGTCGATGACCACGCCCTCCGGCACGGTCCGGCCGCGCTCCTCGGCCAGCCGGACCAGCACCACGGCGACGCGGCGGCTGACGTCGAAGGCGGCCGCGTCGACCCGGGCGGACTCGGCGTTGCGGAGCCGTGCCGCGACCGTCTTGATCGTCGCGACGGCGATCGCCGGCCGGGCGTGCAGGACGTCGATGAACTCCGCGCCGGTGAACTGGAAGACCGTGCAGGGTTCGATCGCGCGCACCGACGCCGACCGCGGCCGCTGGGTGACCGCGGCCAGGTCGCCCAGCACCTCGCCGGGTCCGCGCAGCCCGAAGACCACCTCCCGGCCGTCCTCCATGATCGTGGAAACGCGCACCCAGCCGGTGACCAGCACGTGGACGTGGTCGGACGGATCACCCTCCATGAACACGACGTCGTTCGCGCGGAACCGGCGGCGGGTACCGCGGGCGAGCAGGTACTCGCGATCGGTGTCGGCGAGGCAGGCCAGGAGCGCCCCGTCCGCTGTGTCGTCGTACCCGCCCATGGTCCCCCTCCGGAGGTTCACCGTAACCCGGCGTGGCGGTCTTCGGCGAGGGTCGCGACCGGTAGGGTCGCCGCGTGGACGTGGAGATCTACACCGACGGCGCGTGCAGCGGGAACCCCGGACCGGGCGGCTGGGGCGCGGTGCTGCGCTACGGCAGGCACGAGCGCGAGCTGTACGGCGGCGAAGCCACGCCGACGACGAACAACCGCATGGAGCTGACCGCGCCGATCCGCGCGCTGGAGAGCCTGACCAGGCCGTCGCAGGTGCGCGTGTACACGGACAGCACGTACGTGCGCAACGGCATCACGCAGTGGCTGCCCCGCTGGAAGAACAACGGCTGGCAGACCGCGGCGCGCGCCCCGGTGAAGAACGCGGACCTGTGGCAGCGCCTGGACGCGGCGATCGGCGGGCACACGGTCGAATGGCTGTGGGTGAAGGGCCACGCGGGCCACCCGGAGAACGAGCGCGCCGACCGGCTTGCGGTGCGGGGCGCGCAGGAAGCGCGGGAGAGCGGGAAGCCGGTCAACGCGGATTAGTCCGGAGTGGACGGTCATGGCAGAATTTCCCGATGCCTCCCGCTCCGTGCCCGTGCGGCCTCGCCGAGTCCTACGCCGCCTGCTGCGGCCGGTTCCACAGCGGCGGCCTCAGCGCTCCCACCGCCGAACTCCTGATGCGGTCGCGGTTCAGTGCCTTCGCCGTCGGTGACACCGCGTACCTGCTGCGCACCTGGCACCCCGGGACGCGGCCGCGGCGGCTCGAGCTCGATCCCGGCCAGGAGTGGACGCGGCTGGAGATCCTCGGCCGCAGCGGGGGCGGGCTGCTGCACGCCGAGGGCACCGTCGAGTTCCGGGCGCACTACCGCCACCGGGGCCGGGACGGCTTCCTCGAGGAGAACAGCCGCTTCCGGCGTGAGGATGGCCACTGGGTGTATCTCGACGCCGAGTGAGACCGGCGTGCTAAACAGTGCGGCGATGGGAAAACTGACGCGCCGCGCCCGGGCCAAGGCCGACTACCTCGGCTTCATCGGTGCCCGGGAGTGGCCGCTCGCCGCGTCCGGGCTGGGGGTCGCGCTCGGCGTCGTCACCATCCTGCCCAGCGCCGTCGGGGTCGTGCTCTCCGTCGTCGCGCTCGCGCTCGGCGTCGCCACCTTCACCCGGGACGTCCGGCTGCTGCGCCGCCGGTGGGCCGGGTTCGAGTTCACCACCATCGCCGCCCCCTTCCCCACCGCGGAACTGCCGCCGCCGGCCGCCTACCCGGAGTCGGCCTACCTCGCCGTGCCCGCCCGCGGGACCGCGCTGGTCAGTGCCGCCATCGACCGTGACCTGTGGGAAGAACGGCACACCATCGACGTCGCCGAGGAGCGCTACCGGCTGCCGCCGTCCCTCAAGGCCACCGCGCCGCACGTGCTGCCGCTGCGGGCGCGCGGCCGGTTGCTGTTCAACGGCCCGATCGTCGGCATGCGCGGCGAACCGCTGCCCGCCGCCGGCGCCCGGCCCGCGCCGATCCGGCTGCACCGGGCGCGGTTCTTCGACGCCGTCTGCTCGAACGAGCTCGCCGCGCTCCGGATCACCCGCACCGACACCGGTGAGGAGTACGACCTGCGCAAGGCCGAGCTCACCGACAGCGCCGGCGCCCTCCGCGAGCTGAGCAGCAGCGCGCTGGCCGACCTCGTCGGTGTCTCGACGGTCGCCTTCACCACCGACGGCAAGCTGGTCACCGTCCGGCAGTCGCCGCTCAACTCCGTCAGCGGGCTGCTGCTCGCCCCCTCCGGCAGTGGTTCGCTCGAGCCGCGCGACCTGCGCACGCCCGACGGCGGCCCCCGCCGCTTCCTGCACACCGCGGTCCGCGCCGGGATGGAACGCGAGCTGTGCGAGGAGAGCGGCCTCACCCCCGAGGACGTCCGCGAGACGAAGGTGGTCGGCTTCGCGCGCTGGATGGAGCGCGGCGCCAAGCCGGAGTTCTTCGGGCTGACCGAGCTGGCGGTCGACAGCGCCGAGGTCGCCCGGCGCCGCCCGGTCAGCGGCGAGCGGCTCTACAGCGCCGGCCTGACGCTGTTCGACGTCGACCTGCCCGCGATCGGCGCCGCGCTGGCCGGGGGTGTCCCGCTCAGCGAGGCACTTCCTCAACGGCTCTGGGAAGACGGTTCCCTGCCGCTCCTGCTGGCCCTGCGTGCCGCCGCGGCGTGGCAGGCGGCCCGGGTCTGACGAAACGGCCTCTGTTCCCGGCGTGAGCGGGCCGCTACGATCGTCGCAATTGTTAGGAAAGTTCCCTAACGATGGTCCGCTGTCCCCCGCCGCCGTGGGTGCCTAGGAGGCGCGCTAGTGAGCTATCGGCAGAGAAGAACCCGGACTCTCCTCGCGGCGGCGGTGCTGGCCGCCGCGGCGAGCGGCGCCAGCGTCGCCTCGGCCACCGGGCAGGAACCGGTCAGGGCGGTGGTCTCGGCCGCCGCACCGGCGACCGCGGTCCCCGGCTTCCTGATCCAGACGTCCGCGCAGGTCAGCGACGACTCCGCGGTCTCCAAGCCCGGCTACAACACCTCCGGCTGGTACCCGGTCGGCCCGCGCTCGACCGTCTACGCCGGCCTGCTGGCCAACGGCAAGTACGCCGACCCGTTCTACTCGACGAACATGAAGAACGTGCCGACCGCGGACTTCCAGGTCCCGTGGTGGTACCGCACGGACCTCACGGTCGCCGACACCACCCAGCGCACCTACCTCGACTTCAGCGGTGTGCTGTCGAAGGCGGACGTCTGGGTCAACGGCACGCGCGTCGCCGACAAGACGCAGGTCAACGGCGCTTACACCCGCCACGACCTCGACATCACCGCGCTGGTGAAGGCCGGCCCGAACAGCGTCGCGTTCAAGGTCTACCCCAACGACCCGAACAAGGACCTGTCGATGGGCTGGATCGACTGGGCGCAGACCCCGCCGGACCAGAACATGGGCATCGTGCGGGACGTCCTCGTCCGGCGCAGCGGCCCGGTGGCGCTGCGCGGCGGCCACGTCGTCACGAAGCTGACCGGGACGACCCACGCCGACCTGACGGTGAAGGCCGACGTCCGCAACGACTCGGCCGCCGCCGTCTCGGCGACGGTGTCGGGCACGGTCGCCGGACGCGCGATCAGCCAGTCGGTCTCGCTGGCGGCCAAGGAGAAGAAGACCGTCACGTTCGGGGTGATCGGGATCGACAACCCGCAGGTCTGGTGGCCGGCCGGGATGGGCGGGCAGCCGCTGTACGACCTCGACCTGACCGCGAGCGTCGGCGGGACGGCGTCGGACTCCTCGCACTCCACCTTCGGCATCCGCCAGGTGACGGCGAACAAGAACGCGAGCGGCGGCCGGGCGTACACGATCAACGGCCGCCCGCTGCTGATCAAGGGCGGCGGCTATTCGCCGGACCTGTTCCTGCGCTGGAACGAGCAGTTCGCGGCCGACAAGCTCGCCTACGTCAAGGACCTCGGGCTCAACACCGTGCGCCTGGAGGGCCACATCGAGCCGGACGAGTTCTTCGACCTCGCCGACCGGATGGGCGTGCTGACGCTGCCCGGCTGGGAGTGCTGCGACAAGTGGGAGGGCCAGGTCAACGGCAGCGAGAAGGGTGACCCCTGGACCGCCGCGGACTACCCGGTCGCGAAGGCGTCGATGACCGCGGAGGCCGAGCGGCTGCGCGACCACCCGAGCGTCATCTCCTTCCTCATCGGCAGTGACTTCGCCCCCGACGCGACGATCGAGAAGAACTACCTCGACGCGCTGTCCGCCGCGGACTGGGCGACGCCGGTGGTCCCGGCCGCGTCGGCGAAGTCGTCGCCGCAGCTGGGGTCGTCGGGGATGAAGATGAACGGGCCGTACGACTACGTCCCGCCGAACTACTGGTACGACAAGGCGCACAGCGACCTCGGCGGCGCGTGGAGCTTCAACTCCGAGACCAGCGCCGGGCCGGACATCCCGACGATGGACACGCTCAAGCGGATGATGTCGGCGAGCGAGCTCGACACGATGTGGAAGAGCCCGTCGACCGCGCAGTACCACCGGTCGTCGTCCTCGACGTTCGCCAACCTGAAGCTGTTCGGCGACGCGCTGACCGGCCGCTACGGCAAGCCGTCGAGCCTGGCGGACTTCGTCCGGAAGGCGCAGCTGGCGCAGTACGAGAACGTCCGTGCGGAGTTCGAGTCGCACTCGCGCAACTTCAGCGACAGCTCGAACCCGGCGACCGGGATCATCTACTGGATGCTCAACAGCGGCTGGACGTCGCTGCACTGGCAGCTGTTCGACGCCTACCTCGACCAGAACGGCTCGTACTTCGGGGCGAAGAAGGCGAACGAGCCGCTGCACATCCAGTACTCGTACGACACGAAGTCGGTCGTGGTGGTCAACCACAACCACGCCGCGGCGTCGGGGCTGACCGCGTCCGTGAAGCTGTACAACCTGGACGGCACGGAGAAGTTCAACCAGTCGAAGAGCGTTTCGGTGGGCGGTGACGGCGCGAAGACGACCGCGCTCACCATCGGCTCGGTGAGCGGGCTGTCGACGACGTACCTGGCGAAGCTGGTGCTCAGCGACTCCTCGGGCAAGGAGGTCAGCCGGAACGTGTACTGGCTGTCCACCAAGGCCGACACGCTGGATTGGGGCAACAGCGACTGGTACTACACGCCGACGACGTCCTACGCGGACCTTTCGGGGCTGAACTCGCTGGGTGCGGTCACGGTCGGCGCGACCGCGTCCTCGACGGCGAACGCCGACGGCACCACGACGACCGAGGTGACGCTGAAGAACGACTCCACCGGCAAGGTGCCGGCGTTCTTCGTCGACGCGCACGTGGTCGGCGCGGCGGGCGCGCCGGTGCTGCCGGTCCGGTGGACCGACAACCAGGTCAGCCTCTGGCCGGGCGAGTCGACGACGCTGACGGCGACGTACCGGACCGCGGACCTGCACGGAGCCACGCCGTCGGTGCGGGTCGCGGGCTGGAACACCGGCACGAAGACGATCCCGGCGGACGGCTCGGTCGACCCGGGTACCCCGGCGGACCACCAGGCCGAGGACGCGGCGATCACGAACGGCGTCGCGGAGTCGAACCACCTGGGCTACACCGGCAGCGGGTTCGTCAACTACGACAACGCGGTCGGCAGCGCGGTGGAGTTCACCGTGAACGCGGCCGCGGCGGGGAGCGCGAACGTCGTCCTGCGGTTCGCCAACGGCACCACGACGAACCGCCCGATGGACATCACGGTCAATGGCACGAAGGTGGCGTCGGCCGTGGCGTTCGGCGGCACGGGGAACTGGGACACGTGGCAGACGGTCACGATCCCGGTCACCCTGACCGCGGGGACGAACAAGATCAAGGCGACCGCGACGACCGCCGACGGCGGCCCGAACGTCGACAAGATCACCGTCTAGCCCGGGGCCGGGGCGGTCTCGTGCCGCCCCGGCTCAGTCCCAGAGGAGGCGTTGCTCGCGGTCCGGGTCGGACACTGTCGTCGAGACGTCGTCGAACAGGTGCGTCACCCGGTCCGCCGTCGTGTAGCGGGGCCAGCCCGGGTCACCGGTCGTGATGAAGCGGACCCAGGCGTCGAACATCTCCGTCGCCACCGCCTGCATCCGTTCCGCCGGGAACGTCCGCCCGGCGAAGAGGAATCGCCAGTTCTTGTTGCGGATGTCGTCGAACACCAGCGGCAGGTCGAGGCCGTGTGCCGCGCCGAGGCCCTTGCCGCGCGGGGCGATGCGCCAGTCCAGGCGGTACATCCAGGCGTCCGGCTGCCTCTCGGCGAAGCGGATCGCCGGGATCCACCAGTCCCCCGCCGTCAGCGCGCGGTTGCGGATCTGGTCTTCAGGCCAGTCGAGTAGGTCGTCATACGCGGCGACGGCCTTTTCGACCGCGGGCGCGTCCAGCATCGTCGAGCCGACGCCCAGCAGCTTCGCGCCGCCCGACTGCAGCCAGCTGAACAGGTCCTCCTCGTCGGCCGTCGTCCCGATCAGCAGCGGGATCTCGCGCACGCCGTCCAGCGGGCGGCGGGGCAGCAGCTCGTCGCCGACGACCACGCGGTAGGTCACCTTGGTGCCCGACACCGCCGAAACCCGTTGCTGCGCTTCGAGGATCCTGGTCACCGGCAGCGTCGCCAGGTCCTCCGGCGCAGCGTCCAGCTCGGCCAGGACCGCCGAAGCGACCGCCGCGCCTTCGGCCGGGGTGTGGACGACCGAGCCGACTCCGGTGCCGCTCTGCACGATCGCCTGGTGGACGAGCCCGCGGGTGGCCGGCACGGCCAGCAGCGTCCCGACCGTCCGGCCGCCGTTGGACTGCCCGGCCAGCGTGACCCGGCCCGGATCGCCGCCGAACGCGCCGATGTTGTCCCGCACCCAGGCGAGCGCGGCGACCTGGTCGCGCAGGGACAGGTTCGAATCGGCGACGCCGGGCAGGTGCAGCATCCCGAGCACGCCGAGCCGGTAGGCGATGGTCACCGCGACGACCCCGCGCCGGGCGTACGCGGACGCGTCGAACTGGTGCGGCGCGCCCATCACGCCGCCTCCGCCGTGGATCCAGACCAGCACCGGGTACGAGCCGGGCCGGGCGGGCGCGGAGACGTTCAGGTGGAGGCAGTCTTCGTCGCCGGTGAAGCCGCGCCCGGTCAGTTCGGGCTGCGGTGCCCGGGACGCCCACTTCGTCGCGTCGCGAACGCCGTCCCACGGCCGCACGGGCTCGGGCGCGCGGAACCGCAGCTCGCCCACCGGCGGTGCGGCGTAGGGCACGCCGAGGAACGTCCTGACCCCGTCCTGTTCGGACCCGCGCAGGGCACCGGCCGCGATCTCCACTGTCGTCACCGGCCCAGCCTAGGAGCTTGTGCTGGAGTGCGCTCCAGCGTGTTGACTGGGCTCACCCACCGGGAGGGAACCATGAGCGCGTCCGAAAACAAGCAGCTCCTGAAGACGGCGTTCGACGCCTGGGCGACCGGCGACATCCGGCCGCTGCTCGCCGCGATGGCCGACGACGTCACCTGGACGGTCAGCGGGCACAACAGCTGGTCCGGCCGCTTCCGCGGCAAGGACTCGGTCCGCCGCGACCTGCTCGGCCCGCTGGGCGCGCAGTTCGAGGGCACCTACACGAGTACCGCGAGCCGGTTCGTCGCCGAGGACGACGTCGTCGTGGTCGAGACGCAGGGCAGCGTCGCCACGAAGGCCGGGGCGCGCTACGACAACAAGTACTGCTTCGTCTTCCGCGTCGAGGACGGGCGGATCCGCGAGATCACCGAGTACATGGACACCCAGCTGGTCGCCGAAGTGCTCCCCGAGCTGGCCAGGTGACACCCGCCGCGGCGGGCGGGTAATGATTACCCCGTGCACATCGCGGCAGAGATAGTGGCGCTGGTCGTGACCGTCCTCGTCGTCAGCGCGGTGGCGCGGCGGCTGGACTGGTCCGCTCCGCTGTGCCTGATCGTCGTCGGCGTCGCCGGCTCGTACGTCCCCGGCGTGCCCGAGGTCCACCTCGACCCCGAGGTCGTGCTGCTCGGCCTGCTGCCCCCGCTGCTGTACTCGGCGGCCATCCAGACGTCGCTGGTCGACTTCCGGAAGAACCGCGGGGCGATCGGGCTCATGTCGGTCGGGCTCGTCGTGTTCACCGCGCTCGGCGTCGGCGTGGTCGCCTGGGCGGTGATCCCCGGGCTCCCGCTGGCCGGCGGCATCGCGCTCGGCGCCGTCGTCGCCCCGCCGGACGCGGTCGCCGCCAGCGTCGTGGCCCGGCGGGTCGGCATGCCGC
>NZ_MUMI01000649.1 GCF_002155975.1 Amycolatopsis kentuckyensis | reverse complement strand
GAGCGCGGCCGCCCGGGCCGACGCGTCGGAACCGTCCGGCGTCTCCAGCAGCTCGGCGGCCCGCACCCGCACCGCCTCGTCCATGGCCTCCACGGCCGAGCCCGCGGCGGCTTCGGCCGACTCGGCCTGTTCCAGTTCGCTCCGCAGGTCGCTGCCGACCTCGACCTTCGCGTACGCGTCGGACGCCGACGCGTACGCCCGCCGCAGCGCGTCCACCGGTTCGGACGGCGCCGGGCCGTCCGCGGCGTCGGCCGCCCCGGGCACCTCGGCCAGTTCGGCGCGCGCGGTGGTCGCCGTCCGGCGGTGGCCGTCGGCGGTGCGCTGCTCCTCCCCCGCCTGTTCACGCAGCCGGGCGGCCTTGCCCGCCGCGTCGGACGCCTGGAGGTCGGCGCGCTCGGCGATCTCGGTCGCCCGTTCGGCTTCTTCGGTCCATTCCGCGATCCGGGCGCTGCGGACGCCCAGCTCGCCGAGCCGCCGCGCCTTCTCCTCGGCCTCGGCGGCGGCCGCCCGCAGCTCGGGGACGCGCTCGCGCAGCGACGCGGCTTTTTCACTCAACCGGGCGAACTCCGCGTCGGCTTGCTCCAGCGCGGTGCGGGCGGTCTCCCGCGCGGCCCGGGCCGCCTGGGCCTGCTCGGCGAGGGTGGCGACAGCGCCGGGCGGGTAGTCCTCGCGCCAGGTCGTGAGCTTCCACATCAGGGCGCCGTCCGCGGACAGCTTGGCGGACAACGCTTCGAGCCGCCGCTGCCGCTCGGTGTGCCGCCGGGCGACGGCTTCCCGCTCGGCGTCGGCGGCTTCCTCGTCGTACATCGCGGGGTTCGGCGGCACGAGGAACTCGACGCCGGGCGCGGACGGCACCTCGGCCTGCAGCGCCTCGGTGGTGCCGACCGCGATGATCGCGCTCGGCAGCAGCCGCCGCTTCGCCAGCACCTCACGGGCGCGATCGGCGTGCGCGGCCTCGTTCAAGAGCACGCCCGACACCAGCTGCGGCAGGCTTTCCAGCACTTCGGCGCGCCGGGAGGCGTCCAGTTTGGACAGGTAGCGCCACCCGGACCACGCGGTGATCCCGGCCTCTTCGAGCGCGTCCAAGGCGGCCTGGACGTCTTCCGGCGGCGGCAGCAGCCCACCGGACCCCAAGGCGGTGAGGGCCCGCTCGTCGGCGGACTCCTCCATCCGCAGCGCGGTCTGCTCCTTCTCGACGGCCGCGCTCGCCTCGCGCAGCCGTTCCAGCAGCACCGGGAGGTCGCTTTCCAGGGCGACGTCGTCGGCGCCGAGCAGCTCGACCAAGCGGCTTTCGGCGGCGAGGGCGTCGGTCCGGCGGTGGGCGCGGTCGAGGTCCTCGGCGGCGCGTTCCAGGCGGTCCTCGGTGGTCCCGGCGAGCTGGTGCGCCTCGTTCACGGCCCGTTGCGCCGCCTGGAGATCCGCCGCGACGCGGTCCAGTTCCTGTTCCCGCCGGGTCAACTCGGCGACAGCGGATTCGGCCGCGGCACGAGCGGCCCGCGAAGCTTCGGCGACGTCGGCGCCCGACGGCAGCAACCCGGCGCGGACGGCGGCCTGGACCTCTTCGCGCAGTTCGGTGATCCGCGTGGTCAGCCCGCGCGCTTCGGCCCGGCGAGCGGCAGCGAGGTTCGCGGCTTCGTCACGCTCGGTCTGCGCCTTCTCGGCTTCGGCGCGCAACGCGCCCGCGTGCGCTTCGGCCTTGTCGGCCTGCCGCTGGGCGTCCTGCGCCAGCGCGTGCAACCCGCGCGCGAGCGCCGAAGCGGCGTCGTTGCGCGCCTTGAGGGCGGGACGCGCTTTCTCCTCCCGGCTGCCGACGAGTTCGCGCAGGTCCTTCGCCTTGCGTCCGGCGTTCAGGGAGTTGAGCACGGTCGCCGTCTCGCGCCAGGCCTCCGCCTCGGTCTTCGCCGCGGCGAGCTCGGCGTCGACGCGCTTGCGGACCTCCTGGGCCTCGTCCAGCCGCAGCACCGCGACGAGACGGCGCAGCTCGGTGACGGCCGCGGCGAGCCGCCGGTGGTCGCCCTCGGCGAGCTTCTCCGCGGACTTGATCTCGGTGACGTGGTCCTCGAGCCCGGACAGCCGCGCGTTCTCGAGCTCGTTGCGCGCGACGACCCGCCCGGCCAGCGAAGCCATGTCGGCTTTCGCCGATTCGGCGATCTTCCGCGACTCCGCGGCGACGCCCTCTTCGGCGGCCAGCGGGCCCAGCAGGTCGAGCGCACCCGCCACGAAGTCGCGCTCGGACAGGAGATCCCCGCGTTGCGCCAGGTTGTGGGCGTAGGTCGCGACGACTTCGGCGAGGTCCTTGGGCTCTTCCTCGGAGATGACCGCGCGCAGCAGGAACTCGACGAAGGCGTCGTCGGTGCCGAAGGCGAACGCGTCCGCCGCTTCCCCTTCGCCCGCGTTCATCGCGCGCTGGTAGCGGAACAGCTCGGTGTCGAGGCCGAGGCTGTCGAGGCGGCCGGTCCACTCGTGGTGGCGGCGGGTCCAGGACAGCTCCAGCTCGGGTTCGGCCAGCTGGGCCGCGGTGAGCTTGTCGTGGAAGCCGGACATGGTGAGCAGCCGGCCGTCCTGGGTCATCGGCAGGGAGTCGAGCCCCAGCGCGGCGGTCGGGCGGAAGCAGTACCAGGAGTCGACGAGGTTTTCGGAGTCGGCGGACACGACGTGCCCGCGCCATTCCGACACCTTGCCGGTGATCACCCGGTGGCCGCTTTCGACGTGCAGCCACTCCAGCACGACGTGCGAGACGTCCTTGGCGGCGACGAACTTCTCCAGCACCTTGGTGCTGGTGGTGCCCACGACCTGGCGGCGGCCGGGCAGCATCACCGAGAAGATCAGCTTGATGAGCACGGACTTGCCGCCGCCGTTCTCGAGGAACAGCACGCTCGCCGGGGACGGCCGGCGCAGCTCGGCCGGACCGGTCGCGTGGATGCCCGCGCTGAACAGCGCGTCCTGCTTCGGCGCGGTGATCTTGGCGCCGACGCCGCTGAAGTCGAGCACGACGTCCTGGTAGCGGGCACCCGCCGGGCCCACCGAGTGCAGGCGGACCCGCGAAAGCTCGTACATCGATTCCCCTCTACAGCGTGTCGGACGCCGCTGCGCGCAGCGTGCCCCCGGCGGTCGCGACGGCCACGACGTCGAGCGCGAGCAAGTCGTCGAAGGCGGCGTCGGCGGCGAGTTCCCGCACCTGGATCTGGTAGCGCGGCGTGGTCCGGTAGGTGCCGCCCTGCTCGTCGCTCACCGGGACCAGGAAGCCCTGGTCGGCGAGGAACCGCAGGGCGCGGCTGACCATGCCGCGGGTGGTGTCGGCGGCCAGCCGCCCGTCCTTGGTGGCCGCGGCCGCGGGACGGCGGGTGTAGGCGCGCCAGGCCTGCTCCAGCTCGGGCGCATCGGCCAGGGGGTCGTTGTTGGCCTCGGCCTGCGCGGCGCGTTCGTCCAGCATCCGGGCGGCTTCGCGGACCATCGCGTCGACCTGCTCGACGCTGACGCGGCCGATGTAGGTGTCGTTGGCGAGGTCGTCGGGGCGCGGGTAGCCGAGCGCGGCGGTGGCGAGGTGGATCAGGCCGTGCAGGACCTTCTCGGTCTCGCGGCGCTCGCGGATCTTGGCCTGGCGGGCGTAGGAGTCCATCTTGATCTCGAAGACGGACTCGTCGGTGGCCGCGAGGACCGCGCCGGCCTGCTGGTTGACCTCGAGCACCATGAGGCCGAGCCCGGCGGCGACGGCGTGGGTGAGGGCCTTGAACGCGTTGTCCTCGCCGTAGCGGCGCACGAGGTCGCCGTAGACGACGTCACGCGCGGGCAGCTGCTTCGGCCGCATGCCGAAGGCGACCAGCCGGGCCGCGGCCTCGGCGTCCACGCTGCTGTGGGACAGCGCCATTACGCGACCTCCTCGTTTTCCTCTTCGTCGGCGCGCTCGACGGCGGCCGTGGACAGCAGCAGGTCGGCGCCGCCGAACTCCGGGTCGTCCAGGAGCGTGCCGTCGTCGACGGCGAGCAGCACCGAGCGGTCGCCTTGGCGGCGGGCCGCGCCGATCCCGGGACTGTAGGCGTGGACCGCGCGCAGCGCGACCAGGGCGGCGAGCCCGGGCTGCCGGCTGCGGCGGGCTTCTTCGAGCAGCCCCGACAGCCGCCGCGGCACCTCGGGCAGGTCGAGCAGTTCGTCGGCGCGCCGCCAGACGTCGTCGCCGAACTTGTCGCTGACCTCGGCGGGCATCAGCTCGGGTTCCGGGATCTCGCCGACCAGCTGGTCGCGCTCGGGCGCGGGCCGCAGCAGCAGGGAGACGAGGGACGACAGCGACGGCACGACCGGCGCGGTGATCCCGGCGGCCGCGTGGAAGAAGTGCTCGACGGGGGCGACGGCGTCGGCCAGCGGCAGGCCCAGGGTGGGCACGAGGAGCTGGCCGAACAGGTCCAGGGTCGCGCGCTGGGGCGGGCCGGAGAACTGCTGGCGGTCCTGTTCGGCGCGGAACACCGCGCCCGCGTCGGCCAGCCGGGACTGCAGGCGGGTGTGGCGGCGGATGCAGTCGCCGACGATGTCGACGAGCTCGGCGGCGCGGCGCTTGCGGTCCAGGTCCTCGGTCTCGTCGCGGGCGGTGGTGATGTTCTTGAGGATGGCGTTCTCGGCGCGGAACCGGGCTTCGATGTGGCCGAGTGCGCTGTCCAGGAGCTCCGGGACCTCGCGTTCCCAGTCCACCGACCGGACGTCTCGGCGGGTCGCGTCGAGCTTCGCGCGCAGGGTCTCGCCGTACTGGACGGTCCGGTAGCGGGCCTGCTCGGCGGCGAGCTTGGCGTCGGCGAGCCGGCCGCGGTTGATCAGGTTCTCGAGCTTGACCTCGGCGGCGATCTGGGCCGACTCGACGTCGGTGTCGAGCGCGCCGACCAGGACGTTGATGGCCTCGTCGGTGGCGCGCAGGTAGACCTCGCCGTCCCGGGCGGCCAGCTCGACCAGCAGCTTGAAGTCGAACTGGCGCCGCTGGTAGCCGCCCGGCCCCATCGAGCCGTAGACGCGCCGGAAGCCGCGATCGGTGGTGCCGACGTTGATGAGGTTGTCCAGGACCCACTTGGCCACCCGGACGTGCTCTTCGGGCATCCGCGACGGCGCCTGCTGGGCGATGAACGGCAGCAGCCGGTCGATGACCTCGTCGTGGCCGGCGCCGGTGTCGAAGTCCATCGCGATGGTGACCTGGTCGATCGTGTGCAGCGCGATCTCGGCCATCTGGTAGATCGTGGCGTCGGCCCAGTCGAGCTTCGCCTTGCGCGCATCCAGGTCGTGCAGCGGCGCGGTGCAGGCCAGCGCCTTGAGGCGGCGGGTCAGCCCCTCGTCGGCCAGTCCCATCGCGGCCCTGTCGTCGTCTCGCACAGCAGGCCAGGCTAGTCGGCCACCCTCTGCGCACGCGCGGGTGACGGGCTAACGTCGCCTCCATGCGTGAAATGAGCCGTGACGAGTGGTGGAAGTTCGCTTCGGAGGGGACCCGGACCGGCATGCTGGGCCTGGTCAGGAAGGACGGCTCCCCGATCGTGACACCGATCTGGTTCCTGCTGAACGAAGGCCCGGACGGTGACGAGCTGATCTTCACCACCGGCACCGAGACGCTCAAGGGCAAGGCCATCGCCCGCGACGGCCGCATCTCGCTCGCCGTCGACGACCAGAAGCCGCCGTTCTCCTACGTCCAGTTCACCGCCGAGGCGCGGCTGACCCACGACCTCGACGACATGCTCGCGTGGGCGACGAAGCTGGGCGGCCGGTACATGGGTGCCGAGCAGGCCGAGGCGTACGGCAAGCGCAACGCCGTCCCCGAGGAATCCCTCGTCCGGGCGAAGATCACCAAGGTGATCGCGCGCGC
>NZ_MUMI01000648.1 GCF_002155975.1 Amycolatopsis kentuckyensis | reverse complement strand
TGAACAACGCGTTGTTCAGCGCGGTCGGGTCCTTGATGTACTTGAGGACCACCGTCGAGTACGCCGGTTTCCGGCCCCAGTAGGCGGGGTTCGCCTTCAGCACCACGGAGTCGCCGCGCTTGCGGGCCGCCACGACGTACGGCCCGGTGCCGACCGGCTTGGCCGCCAGGTCGGCGACGCCGGTCGGGCTGAACATCGCGCCGAGCCGGCTGGTGAGGCTGAACAGCCAGCCGTTCGACGGCTTCGACAGCACGACCCGCGCGTGGTCCGGCGCGACGACGTCGACGTGGTCGACGACGTCCATGGTCGCCTTGATCGAGATCGTCCAGTCGGTCTTCACGCGCATGAGCGAGAACTTGACGTCCTCGGCGGTGAACGGCGCGCCGTTGCTGAACTTCACGCCGTCGCGGAGCTTGAAGTCGTAGGTCTTCCGGTCCGGGCTGATCGTCCACGACCGCGCGAGCAGCGGCACGACCTTGCCCTGCGCGTCGAGCTTCACCAGGCCTTCGTAGACGTTGTAGAGCAAGGCCTGCGGGATGGCGGCGCCGTCGGTGCGGGTGAAGTCGAAGTTCGCCGGTTCCGCCGTGAAGCCGACGGAAAGCGTGCCCGGACCAGCGGAAACACTGGCCGACGAGCCGGCCGAGCAGCCGGACACCACGAGCAGCAGCGCCGCTGCCACCAGGGGAATCCGGGCTTTCATTCGGCCTCCAGGTAAGTACACTGGTCTGACCAGTAGCCTGCACCGAGCGGACGACGAGGTCAAGGGATGCGGTTCGAACCGGTGGCTCCGGTCCGCGCGTACGAGCGGGTCGTCGAGCAGATCGAGCAGGCCGTGGTGAGCGGCGCGCTCAAGCCGGGGGAACGCCTGCCGAGCGAGCGCGAGCTGATGACGCAGTTCGGCGTCGGCCGCTCGACGATCCGCGAAGCCCTGCGCGTGCTGCAGGCGGCCGAGATGATCCGCTCGCGGCCCGGGGATCCGCGCGGCCCGGAGGTGCTGGCTGCCTCGCCCGTCGCGCTGCACCGCTCGATGCACCGGCTCGCGCGCGCCGACCACGTCGGGCTCGCCGAACTGCTCCAGTTCCGGATGATCCTCGACGGCTCGGCGCACCTGCTCGCGGCCGAGCTCCGCACCGAAGCCGACCTGACCGGCCTCGACGCGGCCCTGGAGTCGATGCGCGAAGGCGTCTCCCGCGGGTACGCCGAGTTCAGCCGCGCCGACGTCGCTTTCCACGAGGTGATCGCCCGGATCTCCCGCAACCCGCTGCTGGTGGTCAGCGAAGAGGTCGTCCGCGGGGTCGTGCTGGAACTGATCGAGGACAAGCTCGAGCACGCCAGCAACCGGACGTCGCTGATGCGCGCCTGGCTCGCCCACCACGCCGAGGTGCTCGACGCGATCCGCGCGGCCGACGGCGCCGGCGCGGCACAGCTCGCCAAACAGGCGTTGTACGACAACTACGCCGAATACGTCCCCGCCGCGCAACGGCCACTGCTCACGCCGTTGCTGCGGCCTTAAACTCGGCCGCGTGGACTCGGCGAAACGGGACGGCGTCGGCCTCGCGCTCTCGGGCGGCGGCTACCGCGCAATGCTCTTCCACGCCGGCGCTCTCTGGCGGCTCAACGAGCTCGGCTGGCTGCCCAAGCTGACGACCGTCTCCAGCGTCTCCGGCGGCTCGATCGCGGCGGGGGTGCTGGCGCACGCGTGGATCAGGCTGTGGTTCGGCGCGGACGGTGTCGCGGAGAACTTCGAAAAGGAGGTCGTGCAGCCAATCCGGAAGCTGGCCCGCACGAACCTCGACGTTCCGGTGACGCTCAAGGCGATGGTCATGCCGTGGCGCAGCGCGGGCGAAGAACTCGCGCGCCGCTACGCGCGGCACCTGTTCGGGGACTGCCGCCTCGCGGACCTCGACCCGGCCGGGCCGAACTTCGTGTTCACCGCGACCAGCCTGCAGGACGGCTCGCTGTGGTGGTTCTTCCGGCAGCCGGGGCCGCACGGGCAGGTCCCGCTGGCCACCGCGGTCGCCGCGTCCTCGGCGTTCCCGCCGATGCTCTCGCCGGTGGTGATCCCGGATCCGGCGAAGCCGGACCGCAAGATCGTGCTGAGCGACGCGGGCGTCTACGACAACCTCGGCCTCGACCCGATCGAAAACCAGCGGGCGACCGTCCTGGTCAGCGACGCCGGCAAGAAGATGAAGCACGAAGCCAAGCCCGCGCACAACTGGCCGATGCAGCTGCTGCGCGTGCTGACCGTGATGGACAACCAGGTCCGCGAGCTGCGCACCGGCTCGCTGCTGAAGTCCTATGAGGACAAGACGTTCGCCGGGACGTACTGGGCGACCTACAGCGACATCGAAAACTTCGAACTGCCCGACGCCCTGCCGGCCCCGGCGGAGCAGACCCGGCGGCTCGCCGAGACGAAGACCCGGCTGACCAGGATGTCCGAGAAGGTGCAGGACAACCTGATCAACTGGGGTTACGCCGTCTGCGACGCGGGCATGCGCCGCTGGGTCTGCCCGGGCACCGCGCTGAAGCCGGAGTTCCCGTACCCCGGCTCCGGCGTCGGCTGAGCGGATCAAGCCACGAGGTTGGCGTACACGATGACGTTGTCCTTGTAGCTGTGCTCGGCGTGGTCGAACGCGCCACCGCAGGTGATCAGGCGCAGCTGCGGCTTGTCGCTGTTGCCGTAGACGGCGTCGCGCGGGAACGTGTCCTTCGGGACCTGTTCCACGCGGTCGACGACGAACTTCAGCTTCTTGCCGTCACTGCGGTCGACGTCGACCTCGTCACCCGGGGCGAGCTCCTTGAGCTTGAAGAAGATCCCGGGCTTCTTGTCGCCGTCGACGTGGCCGAGCAGGACCGCCGGACCGGTCTCACCGGGCACCGGCGACATCTTGTACCAGGCCGCCTGCATCGGCGTGTGCACCGACGGGACGGAGATCCCGCCGTCGGCCTTCGGCAGCACCGAAACCAGCGATGACTGCGCGCCGATCTTCGGGATGTTCAGCTGCGTCGGGCGCAGGCCGGCGAACGGCTTGGTCACCGGCGGCGGAGCCGGCGCGGACGACGACGGGGCCGCGGCCTGCGGGTCGGAAGGCCCGCAGCCGGTCAGGGCGAAGGACAGCGCCAGGGCGGCCGCGAGGACGCGGCCGCCGCGGCGGAACTGCGTGGTCATGCGGTCAGGACCGGGCCGTCGCGCCGCCGCCGGTCTCGACACCGCCGGCCTTCGGGGTGACCTTGACCTGGCCGCCGACGGTGGCCGAGCCGCCGCCGTGGCCGACCGGGCGGGTGACCGGCTTGCCCTCGCAGACCCAGGAGACCTGGGTGTCGTCGGTCAGGTGCTTGCCCTCGTTGAGCTGGATGTCGAAGCCCCAGTAGCGGCCGTCCGCGCCGTCCTGGAACGGGCCGGCGGCCACGGTGAAGTCGTTGGCCTTGACGTTGCGCGGCTCGCCCGCCTTGCAGGCGATGACCAGGATGCCGACGCCGCCGTCGAACTCCCACGCGTACGCGACGTCGTCGATGTAGTCGTCACCGTGCGGGAACGGGTCGGTCGGCTCGGTGGTCGGCGTGGTGGGCCTGGTCGGCTTGCCCGAGGTCGGCGTGCCGGTGCCGGTCGAGGTCGGCTGCGAAGTCGGCTGCGACGTCGTCGGCTGCTGCGAGGTGGGCTCCGAGGACGAGGTGCTCGTCGGCGCCGGCGTCGTCGTGGGCGCCCCGGTGCTGGGCGTGGGCGCGGCTTCGGTCGTCGAGGCGACCGGAGCCTCCTGCGCGAGCGCGACCGGCGAAACGGTGAGCGTGAGCAGGGCCCCCGCGAGCACAGCGCCCGCGAGACGGCCCAGGGTCTTCTTCAAGGTGACTCCCAGGGAAGGAAACGCGCAATGACCCCCACTACGCGAGCCGCCCGGTGCTGCGAAGCACAAGATCGGGCGACTCGGACATCCTGCCCCATTACTGGTATGTACCGGAAATCAATTCGACGTGAAGAAGACCACTGCGGAAACCGGTAACGTTCGGCGCCAGCGAAATCCACATCGGACAGTGACGTCGGCAGCGCTTTCAGCCCGCGAGCTTCGCGTAGACGACGATGTTGTCCCGGTAGCTGTGCTCAGCGTGATCGAATGCGCCACCGCACGTGATCAGCCGGAGTTCCGGTTCGTCGCTGTTGCCGTAGACGGCGTCGCGCGGAAACGTTTCCTTCGGGACCTGGGTGACGCGGTCGACGACGAACTTCAGCTTCTTGCCGTCGCTGCGGTCGACGTCGACCTCGTCGCCCGGCGCGAGGTCCTTGAGCTTGAAGAAGATACCCGGTTTTTTGTCGCCGTCGACGTGGCCGAGCACGATGGCCGGGCCGATGTCACCGGGCACCGGCGAGAGCTTGTACCAGGCCGCCTGCATCGGCGTGTGCACCGACGGGACGGAGATCGAACCATCGGGTTTCACGGCCACGGCCAGCAGGCTGGACTCCGCGCCGATCTTCGGGATCTTCACCGAGGTCGGACGCAGCCCTTTGAACGGCACGGTCACCGGTACCGAAGCCGGAACCGGAGCGGGTGGCGCGGCTTTCGGCGGCTCGGCGGTGCCGCACCCGGCCAGGGCCAGCACCAGGCCGAGCGCGACGCCCGCCCGGCGGACCGTCACCGGGCTGTGCCGCCGAAGCCGGTGTCGACCCCGCCCTTGGGCGCGACCTTGACCTGGGCCTTCGGTGCGGCGTTGCCGGCGGGCGCGGAGCTGCTCGCGGTGGTGATCGACGCGGTGCTCGACGCCGGGGCGCTCGTGGTGGTGCTGGTGCTGGTGGAGGTGCTGGTGCTGGTGGAGGTCGGCGGCTGCTCCTGCTCGAACTCGACGGTGCCGTTGCCCTCGACGCCGCCGCAGGTCCAGCTGAACTTCGCGGTCGTGGTGCCCGCCGGGGCGTCGACCACGCGCACCGAGTAGTTCCAGTAGCGGCCGTCGGCCTCGTCCTGGTCGGGGCCACCGGTCACGCTCAGGTACTGGGTCGCCACGGCACTCGGCTTCCCCGCCGCGCACGCGATGACCAGAACGCCCTCGCCGCCGAGACCGATGAAGCCGTGGCCGACGTTGTCCTGGTAGTCGTCCTTCACCGGTGCGGCCGGTTCCGGCGCCGAGGACGTGGCCTTCGGGCTGGTCGTGGTGACCTCGGTCGTCGCCGGAGCCGAGGTGGTCCCGGTGGTCGTGACCGGCGAGGACGGCGTGGTGGTTTCCGCCGTGGTCGAAGCCGTGGTGGTCGGGGTCTCCGAAGTGGACGTTGTGGTTTCCGTGGGTGACGTGCTGGTTTCCGTCTGTGCCAACGCGGCGGGCGTGGCGGCGAAGGTGGCGAGCGCACCTGCGAAAACGACCCCGGTGACCCGGCTCAGCGTTCTGCCCACGATGCACTCCCAACGCGTCGACCTGCGATGCCGCGACTATCGACGATTCGGCGGTGCGCGTTACTCCGGGAGGGCGTACGTGAGGTCGTCCCACAGGTCTTCCGGGTCCTCCAAGCCGACGCTGAACCGGACGAGCCCCGGCGGGACCCGCTCTTCGCCCGCCAGCCACGCCCGCCGCTCGACCAGGCTCTCTACGCCGCCGAGGCTGGTCGCCGACCGGATCAGCCGGACCGACGCGCAGAAGCGGTCCGCCGTCTCGGCGTCGGCGAGGTCGAAGGCGACCATCATCCCGAAGCCCGGGTAGCGCACCCGCCGCACCGCGGGGTGCCCGGCGAGCCGCTCCGCCAGGAGCGCGGCGGTGCGGGACTGCTCGGCGAGCCGGACGGGCATGGTCCGCAGCCCCCTGAGGGCGAGCCAGGCTTCGAGGGCGCCCGGCGTCGACCCGACCCGCGTCCGCGCGCCCTTCAGCTCCTCCGCGACGGCCGGGTCCTTGGCCACGGTGATGCCCAGCAGCAGGTCGCTGTGCCCGCCGATGAGCTTGGTCGCGCTGTGCACGACGACGTCCGCGCCCAGTTCGAGCGGCCGCTGCTGCAACGGCGTCGCGAAGGTGTTGTCGACGACGACCCGGCCGCGCGCGGCGGCGGCGATCGGCTCGATGGCCATCACGTCGAGGGTCGGGTTGGTCGGCGACTCCAGCCAGACCAGGTCGGACGCCGCGGCCTCGGCGACCCAGGCGTCGATGTCCAGCGGGTCCAGCTCGGTGACGGCGAGCTTGCCGAGCTTCTGCGCGTGGGCCAGCACCCCGCGCGTCACCGCGTAGCTGAACGTCGGGACGGCGACACGCGACCCGACCGGCAGCAGGTCCAGCACCGCGGACAGCGTCGCGACGCCGGAGGCGAACGCCGTCGCGTGGCCGCCTTCCAGCGCCCCGACGGCTTCCTCGAGCGCGTGCCAGGTCGGCGTCCCGTCACCGCGCGCGTACACGAAGTCGCCACCGGCCTGGTAGGTGCTGGTGGCGACGAGCGGGGTGTTCAGCGGCTCGCCGGGGCCCTGCGGCCGGCCGGCGGCGATGGCCTTGGTGCGAGGCGTCCAGTCGTCCATGCGCCTCACGATAAGGGGAGGCCGGGGCACCCACGCGTCCGCGAGTGCCCCGGCCGGGCCTTTCAGTGCCGGCAACTCAGTGCGCGTACACCTCGAACTCGTACAGCGAGTAGCCGTACTTCGTGCCGCGCTGGACGCCCTGGAGCTTCACGAACCGGGCCGTCGTCGCGGCGAACGAGACGTTGTCCTGACCGCCGTCGCCGTCGGTCACCGCGGCCGCGTCCGTCCAGTGGACCGCGTCCGGCGAGAGCTGGATCTTGTAGCTCTTGCCGTAGGCGGACTCCCAGTCGAGCAGCACCCGCGAGACCTGCTGGACCGAACCGAGGTCGACGGTGATCGCCTGGTCGTCGCTCCAGTCGCTGGCCCAGCGGGTCGAGGCGTTCCCGTCGATCGCGTTCGACGCCGGCGAGTTGTAGAAGCCGGACTCGGCGCTCGTGGCGCTGACCGTCTTCGCCGCCGCCAGGTTGGCGATGTTGTCCCCGCGGTGCGCGGCGTACTCGACGACCTGCTGGAACGTCGGGCGGTTCTGCCAGCTGATCTTGTCCTGCGTGATGCCGCCGAGCGGGTTCTGCACGATCGAGTCGGCGCACCACTGGTCACCGGCCGAGCAGTTCGCGTCACCGGGGTAGACGGTGTTCGCGGCCTGGCCGGCGGCCGTGGTCAGCGAGTCGACGAGCGCCTGGCGGCAGGCGGTGACGTCGCCGCCGCCGCAGAACGTCTGCGCGAGCGGGCCCGCCACCGGCTGGCCGAGCACCTGCCGGATGTCCTTGCTGACGTAGCCCCACCAGCCGAACTGGAACGACGAACCCTTGTGGGGCTGGCCGGTGTGCTGGCCGTTGCCGTTCTGCCAGCCGGACGGGCTTTCGTTGATGCCGAGCACCCCGGTCATCGCGTTGTAGGCGTTGTCGCCCATGCCGGGCTTGAACTCGGCCTGGACCAGCAGCGGCCACCAGGCGTCGAAGATGCGGATCGCGTCGGCGTCCGCGTACGCCTTGCTGCCCGGCGAGGTCTCCGTGCGCAGCTGGCCGCGGGAGAGCCACGCCTTGAGCTTCGCCTCGGCGTCCGCCGCCGCGCCGGTGGTCGGCGTCTTGTCGAGCACCTGCAGCAGCAGCGGCAGCACGCGCTCGGCCCGGAGGTCGGCCAGCGCGGCCTCCGACATCGCCTGGGTCAGGTTGACCCGGGTGACCTTCGTGCCGCTGGTGATCAGCTTCTTCACCCGGGAGTCGAGCAGGTCGGCGCGGTGCACCGCCGACTTGTCGGCGCCGGCCGCGGCGTACCCGTTGGCCTGGGCGTTGTTCCAGCTGACGTAGTAGTCCTGGTTGACCGACTGCGGGTGCTGCGACGCCGGCGTGTAGGTCGCGACGTTGCCGGCCGGGTTCCAGCCGATCCAGTCGTGGCCCTGGTCGCCCCACACCGGCATGTTCGGGTCCACATCGGACTGCCGCGCCGGGTTGGCGCCGGAGTTGAAGTAGGCGATGTCCTTGGAGTCGGCGTAGAACCAGTTGAACGTGAAGTTGATGTCGGCCGCGGCCCGCTGGAAGTCGGCCGCGGACTTGACGTAGGTCGGGTCGTTCAGCTCCTGGAAACCGATCAGCGAATCGACTTCGTGGAAGTAGGACGACCGCAGCGCCGCGTACGCCACCGGCTTGCCGCCGACGGTCGCCCGGCTCTGCACCGGCCCGTACTTCGTCCGGTAGCTGCGCAACGTGTACGACCCGGCCGCGGTGCCGTCGGCCACCGTCGGCTTCCAGGCGTTCTTGACCTCCACGGTGTCCATCGGGACGCACTTGCCCTGGTAGGTGTAGTAGTTCGAGTCCTTCGTCGGCGTGCCGCCGTTCGGGTCGCACAGCTGCAGCGCGTAGGTGTCGATGATGTCCTGCGCCGACGTCGTCGCGCTCCACGAGTAGTCCTGGCCGCGGCCGAGGAGCACGTACAGGCTCAGGCCCGCGAACGCCGCACCGCGCGCGCTGATGCCCGGCCCCTGCAGTTCCTGCAGCATCAGCAGCTGCGGGGCGAAGTAGCCGGTCTGCGGGCCGAACACCGCGACCGGGTGGCCGCTGGCGGTCTTGGCGCCGGAGACGAGCAGCGCGTTGGACATGCCGTGCTTGTCGCTCAGCATGTCGGCCGGCAGCACGCCGTTCTCGAACATCCCGCGGGCGGGCTCCAGCTCGGCGGGCGCGGCGACGTCCACAGTGGACGCCGTGGCGGCGGCGGCCGAACCGGTCTTGTCGAACACCAGCTGCTGCGGCGTCACCGAGTTCTTGTCCGGCAGCGCCCGGCCGGCGGCGTTGGCCGGCGTCTTGCCGTACGGGAAGGTCTGGCCGTCGTGCAGCGTCTTGACGGCTTCGGGGTCGTCCTCCGCACGCAGGCTCTGCCACACCTTCTCGCCCTGCACGACGCCGTACTTCTCCTGCAGCGCGAGCTTCGCGATGGCGTTCTGGACCTCACCGCCGCCGCCCGCGCCGAACTCGGCGCCGACCAGCGAGGCGAGCGCGACCAGGTCGGTCAGCTTGAACGGGTCGATCGAACCGGCGTTGGTGATCGAGTCGACGTGCCCGGTCAGCACGTACTCGCCCGGGAAGTACCGGCCGTTGTAGGAGTCGGAGATGTACTTGTTGATGCCCTCCACGTAGGCCTGCGCGTCGGCGAGGCCCTGCGCGCCGCGTGGGCCGCTGGCGGCCGTGCGGTCGATCTGCTGCTGCAGCTCGGCTTCGGTGTACGGCGCGTTCGCGAAGAACGTCTGCTCGAGTTCGCGGTTGGCTTCGGCACCGCCGGCGAACGAGCTCACCTGGCCGCGGGCGGCGTGCCGCAGCACGTCCATCAGCCACAGCCGGTCCTGCGCGGCCGCGTACCCGGCGCCGAACTCGGTGCCGGCGCGGGTGGTCCCGGTGATGTGCGGGACGCCGAGGGCCTTGTCCCGCACGATCGTGACGTCGGCCCGCGGCTTCGTCGTGCTCGCCACCTGGTCGGCCGGGACGCCGAAGGAGGAGTCGTTGAAGTACTGGTTGATCGCGCCGGTGGTCAGCGTCTTGTAGCCGCCGGCCAGGGAGGCGTACTTCCCGAGCTGGTCGGCCGAGTGCGCCGGGCGGGTGCCGAGCAGCTTGTGCGCCAGGATTTCCGCGAGGGTGGCGCTGCCCTGTTCGCCGGGCGGCAGGATGTCGCTGCACTGCCCCCCGCAGTAGTCGTCGGGCGACACGGCCGCTTGCGCGGCCGGCGCGGTGACGGCGACCTGGGTGAGACCGGCCACGAGGGCCCCCAGTGCCGTAACGGTCAGGGCGCGGATGCGACGTCGCATGCCGGGCTCCCCTCAGTCCAGAAAAGTGACGAAGCGCACGCTACCCAGCAGTAGGCTAAGTGTGAAGACTTTTCGCGTTTTTCCCCTCCTTGGGCGTAGTCCGATCGGCGCAGCGTTCGCCGCATGGGTACGGTGAGGCCCATGACCTTGGAAAAGCCCCTCATCGACCGCCCGGACGGACCTGCCCCGGCCGACCTGGAGATCACCGACCTCACCGTCGGTGACGGCGCGGAGGCCACGCCGGGCAAGACCGTCACCGTGCACTACGTCGGTGTCTCCCACTCGACCGGCGAACAGTTCGACGCGTCCTGGGACCGCGGCGAGCCGCTGCGCTTCGGCCTCGGTGCCGGTCAGGTCATCTCCGGCTGGGACCAGGGTGTCGCGGGGATGAAGATCGGCGGCCGCCGCAAGCTGGTCATCCCGCCGCACCTGGCCTACGGCGACCGCGGCGCGGGCGGCGTGATCAAGCCGGGCGAGACGCTCATCTTCGTGGTCGACCTGGTCGGCGTGAACTAGTTCGGTTCCGGCGAACCGGCCCCGGCTTCCCCGCCGGGGCCGGTTTTTTGCGCCGGGACCACCGCGCGCGTCACCCGGGTGACGCCCGGCCAGGGAATTCCCAGGGCGCGGCAGCGGCCCTAACGTCGGACGTCGACCACCGACTCGACGAAGGGGAAGAATGCGCCTGCGCGCCCTGCTCGCCGCTGTTGTCTTGACCGTCTCCACCGCTCCCGCCGCCGGGGCCGTCGCCCACGGCTCCGACGTCCCGCCGGGCCGGTACGGGTTCGTGGCGAAGCTCGCGATGACGAAGGTCCCGCGTCCGGACGGCTCGACGTACCGCAGCTACTGCACGGGCGCGCTGGTCGCGCCCGCCTGGGTCCTGACGACCGGCCACTGCTTCCACGACGCCCACCGCGATCGGGTCGCGGGCAAGATCCCGTACCCGACCACGGTGACGCTGGGCCTGACCGACGAGGAAACGGAGTCGGGCATCGCCCGCAAGGCGACCGAGGTCCTCCAGGCGAAGGAGAACGACGTCGCCCTGGTCCGCCTCGACTCCCCGGTGACCGCGGTGACGCCCCTGGCGGTGAGCCGCGCGGTCCCGAAGGTCGGCCAGCAGCTGACGCTGGCGGGCTGGGGCAGCCTGACGAGCACGAACCCCCAGCCGGCCACCCGCCTCCAGCAGGGGACGGTGGCGATCGCGAAGGTGGACCCGACGACGCTGGGCGTCCGCGGCGCGGCCCCGGAGATCACGACGAGCGCCTGCACGTACGACTCGGGTGCCCCGTACTTCTCGGGCGACCAGCTGGTCTCACTGGAGGCAACGGGACCGGACTGCCCCCACGCGGGCATCGAAACAACGAGCCGGGCGGACGTCATCGCGGACTGGATAGCCACCCACACGGCGTAACTTCGCCCAGGGCGAACACAGGTGACGAACCCCACCAGGACCCCCACAAGGCCCACCGAAGGCCTACCGGACCACGCTGGAAGGTGACGGGAGGCACCGTGGGGGGTCCGGGGGGCTCGGCCCCCCGGGAGACACAAGGACAACGGGAAAGGCCCCGATCGCGCTAGCGATCGGGGCCTTGAACAGCGTGGGCGAGGAGGGAGTTGAACCCTCACGTCCTTTCGGACACACGGACCTGAACCGTGCGCGTCTGCCATTCCGCCACTCGCCCGAGTGCTTCCTTGCGGCAGCGATGAGAAGACTAGCAGGTCGTTTGAACGGGTTTCACCGGGGGCCGTGTCGAGGCTCGCTCACCCGGATAGGATCGGTGCGGAAGCACACGTGTGAGGAGGTTTTCCCCGGTGGGCCGCGCCGAACGATTCGACAGGCGACTCGAGAACCTGGTGGGGAACACTTTCGCGCGCATGTTCGGTGGCAACGTCGTCACGCAGGAAGTGGCGATCGCCCTGGAGCGGGAGAGCGAGGAGAACGTTCGTGAGCTGGCAGGCGGTCGGCAGCTCGCCCCGAATCACTACATCGTGTCCTTGGGGACAGCTGACCACGAACGCATGGCCGGTGACGAGCAACGCGTCACCCAGGTGCTGGCCAAGGCGGTGGCGGAACACCTCGCCGCCGAAGGCCTGGACACCTATGGTGACGTCGTCGTATCACTCGAGCGCAACGAGGCGCTGCATACTGGACAGTTCAAGACCCGTTCGTCCGTCGATCCCGACGCCCGCCCCTCAGGCGCCGGTACACCACGGTCGGCACGACCCAGCAACGCAGGAGACCCAGCAATGAGCCAGCCCCCCGGCTACGGCCAATACGACCAGGGTGACCCGTACGGCCAGCAGGGCCAGTACGGCTACGGACAGCAGGGTGGCCAGCAGCCCGGGTACGACCAGGGTTACGGCCAGCAGGGTGGATACGACCAGTACGGCGGCCAGCAGCCTCAGGGCGGCGGCTACGACCAGTACGGCCAGCCGCAGCAGGGTGGTGGCTACGACCAGTACGGCCAGCAGCACCAGGCCGGCGGGTACGACCAGGGCTACGCCCAGCCCCAGGGCGGTGGCTACGACCAGGGCGGCTACGCCCAGCCTCAAGGCGGTGGCTACGACCAGGGCGGCTACGCCCAGCCCCAGGGCGGCGGCTACGACCAGTACGGCCAGCCGCAGCAGGGTGGCTACGACCAGTACGGCGGCCAGCAGCAGGGCGGCTACGACCAGTACGGCCAGCAGCAGGCGTACGGCCAGCCGGCCGGCGACCCGTACGGCCAGCAGGGCGGCTACGCCCCGCCCGCGCCGGGCCGCCAGCTCGCGGCGAGCCTGCAGCTGGACGACGGCTCGAACCGGACGTACTCGCTGAAGCAGGGCGGGAACGTCGTCGGCCGCGGCCAGGACGCGGACTTCCGCCTGCCGGACACCGGGGTCTCGCGCCGCCACCTGGAGATCACCTGGGACGGCCAGAGCGCGACGCTCGCCGACATCGGCTCGACCAACGGCACGACCGTGAACGGCACGCCGGTCCAGACCTGGCAGCTCGCCGACGGCGACGTCATCCGGGTGGGTCATTCGTCCCTCGTGTTCCGTACACAGGGCTGACTCGGGACCCGGAATACTGTTCCCGCAGAATTGACGTGCGGGGGGACCGCGGCGTACCCGCGTCGCGGCTGCACGGACGAGTCGGGAGCGGACACACCAAGTGCCAGAGCTGGTCGTACAACTCACCAGGGTGGGCTTCCTCGTGCTGCTCTGGCTCTTCGTGTTCGCTGCGCTCAGAGTCGTCCGGTCGGACCTCTACGCGGCGTCGGGCATGCGCGTCCAGGTGCCGACCTTCGGGCGCAAGAAGGAGAAGAAACCGCGCAACAGCAAGTCCCCGCAGCAGCTGCTCGTCACGCACGGCGCGCTGGCGGGGACGCGCATCGCGCTGGACGGCCGGCCGATCCTGATCGGCCGGGCCGACGACTCCACACTCGTCCTCGACGACGACTACGCGTCGACCCGGCACGCGCGGATCGCGCAGCGCGGTGAGGACTGGTACGTGGAAGATCTGGGCTCGACGAACGGCACCTATCTCGACCGGGCTAAGGTCACTGCACCCCTCCGGGTCCCGCTCGGAGTCCCCATCCGGATCGGCAAGACGGTGATCGAGCTTCGCCCATGACTCTCGTCCTCCGCTACGCAGCCCGCAGCGACCGGGGCCTGGTGCGTTCGAGCAACCAGGACTCCGTGTACGCCGGCCCTCGCCTGCTCGCGCTCGCCGACGGCATGGGTGGGCACGCGGCAGGCGAAGTCGCCAGCAAGGTCGTCATCGCCTCCCTCGCCCCGCTCGACGACGACGAGCCGGGCGACGACCTGCTCGCCCAGCTGCGCGAGGCGGTGGCGAACGGCAACGCCGCGATCGCCGAACTCGTCTCGCAGGACCCCGACCTGGACGGCATGGGCACCACGCTCACCGCCGTCCTGTTCGCCGGCACCCGGCTCGGCCTGGTGCACGTCGGCGACTCGCGGGCCTACCTGCTGCGCGGCGGTCAGTTCGCGCAGATCACGCGCGATGACAGCTTCGTCAACGAACTCCTCGAACAGGGCCGGATCACACCCGAAGAGGCGGCGGTGCACCCGCAGCGGTCGCTGCTGCTGAAGGCGCTCACCGGCCACGAGGTCGAGCCGAGCCTGACCGTGCGCGAAGCCCGCTCCGGCGACCGGTACCTGATCTGCTCGGACGGCCTGTCCGGCATGGTCAGCGACGAGACGCTGGCCGAGGCCGTGCAGATCCCGGACCCGCAGCAGTGCGCGGACCGGATGATCGAGCTGGCGCTCAAGGGCGGCGGCACCGACAACGTCACGGTGATCATCGCCGACGTGGTCGACGTCGACTTCGGCGAGGACGCGCCCATCGTGGGCGGCGCCGCCGGGGACGGCAGCGACGAACGGCACCAGGGCGACTCGCCCGCGGCCCGGGCCAGGGCGCTGACCCAGCCGCCCCCGCCGCCGCGCCCGGAGCTGCCG
>NZ_MUMI01000647.1 GCF_002155975.1 Amycolatopsis kentuckyensis | reverse complement strand
GCACAACGCGGCCGCGGCGCCGAGACCGCCGAGCACCACCACCGCGCGGGTCCACCCGGACAGCAGCCCGGTCCGCGCCCGTTTCCCCGGCTCGCGCCGCGGCGTGGCCTGCCGCTCGGGCAGCGCGTGCCGCCCGGCGACCAGCGCGAGCACGCACAGCACGGCGGCCACGGCGGTGAAGTGCACGCCGAGCGGCACCCCGGCCCGGATCGCGGCGACCGCGCCGAGCGACCCGGTCAGCGCGCCGGCGCCCCACACCGCGTGCAGGCTGCTGAGGAACGGTCGCCGGCCGGCTCGTTCCAGCTCGACCCCCTGCGCGTTCATGGCCACGTCGAGCAGGCCGGCCACCAGGCCCCACACCAGCATCGCGGCCGCCGCGGCGACCGCGCCGGGGGAGATCGCGACGAGCGCCGGGAACCACGGCACGACCGCCGCGGTCAGCCGGACGACCGCCCGGCTGCTCAGGTACGCCGACAGGTGACCGGCGACCTGCATCGCGACGATCACGCCGACGGTCTGGGCCAGCAGCACCGCGCCCAGCTCGGCGAAGTCGAGGTGCAGGGCGGTGCGCAGTTCCGGAACGCGCGCGAACCACGTCCCGAGCAGGACCCCGACGACGAAGAAGACGCCCGCGACGGCCACCCGGTGGCGGCGCAGCCGGGGCATCGGCGTGACGCTACTCATCGGTGCCGGTGGCCCGCGCCGGGTGGTCGAGCCCGCCATAGCCCTGCGCGCCGGTCCACGTGCCGACCGGCACGTGCGCGTTGAACGGCTGCCCGTCCTCGCGCCGCATCGCCGGCCGCCGGTGCGCGAGGTGGACGAACACGTCGTCGAACTGCAGCACCGACCCGGCCGAGGCGATGCGGTAGAGCATGTCCTCGTCCTCGCCGCCCCAGCCGCGGTAGCGCTCGTCGAACCCGCCGACCCGTTCGTACAGCTCCGGCCTCGTCCACAGGCAGGCGCCGGGCACGTCGCGCAGCAGCAGGCCACGGGCGCCGCCGAGCGGCACGTCGGCGCAGCCGCGGCCACAGCGTTCCTCGATCAGGTGATCGCTGGCCGGGGCGTCCAGCGACAGCATCTCGGTGTGCGGCAGGTGCGCGTCGTGGCCGTGCTCGGCGAACCGGGCGTGGTTGCGCGCCAGGAAGTCGCGGTCGACGAGGATGTCGGCGTCGAGCAGGCACAGCGTGCGGGCGGCGCCGAGGGTGTGGCGGACCCCGGCGTTGAAGGTCCACGACTTGTTGAACAGGCCGTGGCCGGTGACGTGCACGTAGTGGTCCACGAGCGGTTCGATCCGGCCGCGCCAGCGCGGACGGTCGTCGAACTCCACGACGGTCACCCGGTAGTGCGACGCCGGCATCGTCTGGTCGCGCAACGCCAGCAGGCAGGCCATCAGGTTGCGGATCCGGCCCGCGCCGTCGCGGTCGGAGATCGGGACGACCACGAGCACCTCGTCACCGCGGCCGTCCGGTCGCGTCGCCGCCCGGTCGGCGAGCCCGGTCAGCCGTTCGAGGTCGGCGTTGCGCGCGTCGGGGGCGTAGCCCGGGCCGCGGAAGTAGTTGATGTAGACGTTGTCGTCGGCGACGTCGGCCCGGCCGCGCAGTTCCTCGGCGAGCGCGGGGTCTTCGTCGAGGAGCACCCGCACCTGCGCCGCCAGCGCGCGCTCGGCGTCGGCGTCGGTGGGGTGCGCGGCCAGTCGCCGGTAGGCGAGGTCGCCGCCCAGCCGGTCGGCTACCGGGCCGGCGACGGCGCGGTAGAAGCGTTCGCTGTGCATCCAGTAGTCGGCGGCGACGTCGGGCACGGCCGGGTCGAGCGTGAGGACCACGTAACCGGTCACCCGCGTGGCGAGGTCCCCGGTGGCCGGGACGGCTCGCCGGTAGGCCGAGGCCGCCGCGAACGTCCCGCTGCCCCTCCGCGTCGGCTGGACGCGCATCGGGTTGGCCGCCCGCAGTTCGCACATCGGGCTGCAGTCACAGGGATGTGGTTGCACGGGAAATTCGCCCTTCGTCGTCCGAGGTGTGCCGAAGCAGGGCCGGAACCACGTCCGGCCAGTCCTGGCGGGCCAGCTCGTGCCCCGCGCCGGCGAGGATCCGCACGGTGGCCCCGGGAATCGCCGCCGCGAGCGCGTGGGCGTGGGCGACCGGGTGGATCGGGTCTTCGGCGCCGTGGATCACCAGCGTCGGCGCGGTGATCCGGCCGAGCAGCGGCCGCCACGGCGAGCCGTGGTCGAGGTAGGCGTGGTTGCCCGCGGATTCGAGCCGCCCGCCCGCGCGGTCGAACACCCGGCCCGCGACCCGCCGGCCGGCGTGCTCGTCGATCGCCCGGGCCGGCCCGGCGAGCGGGCGCGCCGCGGCCACCAGGTGCCCGGCCACGGAATCGCGGTCGGTCCAGTCCGGCGGTTCGACGTCGGCCAGCTCGGTCAGCACCCGCAGGGCGGGCGGCGGCAGGTCGGGACCGGCCACGCCCTCGCCGGGGCTGGTGGCCACCAGCGTCAGCGAGGCGACACGCTCCGGCTCGGCCAGGGCGGCGACCTGCGCGATCATGCCGCCCAGCGAGATCCCCACGACGTGGGCGCGGGCGACGCCGAGCGCGCCGAGCACGCCGAGTGCGTCGGCCGCCAGGTCCCGCAGCCCGTAGGGCGGCTCGCCCGGCGGATAGCTCGTGGAGCGGCCGGTGTCGCGGTGGTCGTAGCGGATCACGTACCGGGAACCGCCGGCGAGCAGCTCGCAGAATTCGGCGTCCCACGCCAGCATCGACGCCGACGCCCCGGCCACCAGGAGGATCGCGGGATCGTTCGGGTCCCCGAAGGTCTGCACGCCGAGCTCGACACCGTTCGCCCGCACGATCCGGTCGCGGGACGGCACGTCGACGACCGGCGGCAGGTCGTCGACCAGGTCCTGGAAGAGCGCGGCGTAGGCGGCCCGCTCCGCCTGCATGCTGTGCGTGCGCCGCACGTACGCCTGTCCCCGCCGCCACAGCCGCCGGGCGAGCACCGCGTCGTCGAGCAGGCGCCGCACCTGCGCGCGCAGGCCGTCGGCGTCGGCGAACACCAGCCCGGTGACCTCGTCCTCGACCAGGCACGTGTTGCCGGGGATGTCCCGGACGACGACCGGGCAGCCGACGTCCATCGCCTCGAGCAGCGCGTTCGGGCTGCACTCCGACGTCGAGGTGTTGAGCACCGCGGTCGCCTCGCGCATGGCGGCGTGCAGGTCGTCGCGGGGCAGCGTGCCGACGTAGCGCACCGCCGGGCTCGACCCGCACCGCCGTCGTAAGAGCGCCTCGAAGTCCTCGTCGTAGGACACCCCGGCGATGACGAGCAGGACGCGGTGGTCCTCGGCGTGCAGCTGCTTGACGCAGTCGATGGCGAACAGCGGGTCCTTGACCGGCCGCAGCCCCGAGGGCAGGAGCAGCAGCTTCGCGTTCTGGCCGACGCCGAGCGCCCGGCGCAGCGAGTAGGCCGACGGCGTGGTGCGCACGCCTTGCGGGATGACCCGCACCTTGTCCGCGACCTGCGGCCACAGCGTGCGGCAGCGCCGGGCGAAGTCGTCGTTGAACGCGACCAGCCCCGCGGCCCGCTCGACGGCCTTGGTCATCAGCGCGTGGAACACCGGCTCGAGGGTGTATTCGTTGAGGTCGGTGCCGCCCAGCGCCAGCACGTACGGCAGGCCCGTTTCGAGGAACGTGCTGCCGCTGAGGAGGGCGTGCGTGCCGACCAGCGCGAGAACGCGGTGTTCTTCGGCGACCGCGGTCAGCTCGGCCGCGTCGGCGGGTGGCACGAGCAGAACGGAATAGCCGCTCGCGGACAAATGCGCGGCGATCCGCCGGGTCGTCGTGTCACCGCCACTTGCCGCCGGGCTGTGGAGCAGGGCTAACAGGTTCATTGCACCAACTTCGGCCGCCGGATTCCGATGCTCGGGAAAAAACGCTTCGAGTCAAGGAAATCTTGGCGGCACAGCGGCCCGCCGGACGTCTCCTGGATTGCCCTGGAATGGTGATCAGAACGGGGATGATCATTTGTTTGTGAACTTGGCGTGACAATTTCCGGTGCCGCGGCCGCCGCGCCGGCTAATCGGGCCCGAAAACCGGAAAGGCCACCTCGGCGCGGACTCCGCGCCGAGGTGGCCTCTCCGGACCGTCAAGCGATCAGTCGAACGCCTTCGCGATCAGCGCCTTCTGCTCGACCTCGTGCACCTTCGACGAACCCGCCGACGGCGCCGCCATCGGACGGCGCGAGACGACCTGCAGGCCCGAGAGGACCTCCGGGAACTTCCGGGGCAGGTTCAGGCCGAAGAACGGCCACGCACCCTGGTTCTCCGGCTCCTCCTGGACCCACGCGACCTGCGACGCGTTCGTGTAGCGCTCCAGCGCCGCCAGCAGCTTCTTCTTCGGCAGCGGGTAGTACTGCTCGATCCGGACGATCGCGACGTCGTCGGCTTCGCGCTTCGTGCGCTCCGCCACGAGCTCCCAGTACAGCTTCCCGGAGGTCAGCAGCACCTTGCGGATCTTCGCCGGGTCCGGCGTGACGTCGTCGATGACGGACATGAACCGGCTCTCGCCGGTGAAGTCCTCGACCGCCGACGTCGCCGCCTTGTTGCGCAGCATCGACTTCGGCGTGAAGACGACCAGCGGACGCTGGATGCCGTCGAGGGCGTGGCGGCGCAGCAGGTGGAAGTAGTTCGCCGGGGTGGACGGGACCGCCACCGTCATCGAGCCCTCCGCGCACAGCGAGAGGAAGCGCTCGATGCGGCCGGACGTGTGGTCCGGACCCTGGCCCTCGTGGCCGTGCGGCAGCAGCAGCACGACGTCCGAGCGCTGGCCCCACTTGGCCTCGCCCGAGGAGATGTACTCGTCGATGACGGTCTGGGCGCCGTTGACGAAGTCGCCGAACTGCGCCTCCCACATCACCAGCGCCTCGGAGTTCGCCACCGAGTAGCCGTACTCGAAGCCGACGGCCGCGTACTCCGACAGCGCGGAGTCGTAGATCATCACGCGGCCCTGGCCGTCGGCCAGGTTCTGCAGCGGCGCGTACTCCTGGCCGGTCTTGCGGTCGATGAAGACCGAGTGCCGCTGGGTGAACGTGCCGCGGCGCGAGTCCTGGCCGGACAGCCGGACCAGCCGGCCCTCCATCGCCAGCGACCCGAACGCCAGCAGCTCGCCGAACGCCCAGTCGATGTCGCCTTCGCGCGACATCTTGTGACGGCGCTCCATCACCGGCTTGACGCGCGGGTGCGGCGTGAAGCCCTCGGGCACCTGGACGAACGCGTCGCCGATGCGCTCGATGACCTCGTTCGACACCGACGTCTTCACCTTGGCCGGGACCTGCTGCTCCTCCTCGACGGAGGGGCTGGCCTTCGCGGGGTGCTTCTCCAGCTCGCGGACCTCGTTGAAGACGTGCTCCAGCTGGCTCGAGAAGTCGCGCAGCGCGGCCTCGGCCTCCTCGACGGAGATGTCGCCGCGGCCGATCAGCGACTCGGTGTAGGTCTTCCGCGTCGAGCGCTTGGTGTCGATGATGTCGTACATCGCCGGCTGCGTCATCGACGGGTCGTCGCCCTCGTTGTGCCCGCGGCGGCGGTAGCAGATGAGGTCGATGACGACGTCCTTGTGGAACGCCTGCCGGTACTCGACGGCCAGCTTGGCCACCCAGTGCGCGGCCTCGGGGTCGTCGCCGTTCACGTGGAAGATCGGCGAGCCGATCATCTTCGCGACGTCGGTGGCGTACTGCGACGAGCGCGAGTGCTCCGGCGCGGTCGTGAAGCCGACCTGGTTGTTGACGATGACGTGCACGGTGCCGCCGGTGCGGTAACCGCGCAGCAGCGCCAGGTTCAGCGTCTCGGCCACAACGCCCTGGCCCGCGAAGGCCGCGTCGCCGTGCATCAGGACCGGCAGCACGGTGTAGCCCTCGCCGCCCTTGTCCAGGAGGTCCTGCTTCGCGCGGACGATGCCCTCGAGCACCGGGTCCACGGTCTCCAGGTGCGACGGGTTCGCCGTCAGCGACACCTTGGTCTCGCCGTCGCCGAACATCCGGAAGTACTTGCCCTCGGCACCGAGGTGGTACTTCACGTCACCGGAGCCGTGCGCCTGGCCCGGGTCGAGGTTGCCCTCGAACTCCTGGAAGATCTGGCTGATCGGCTTGCCGACGATGTTGGCCAGCACGTTCAGGCGGCCGCGGTGCGGCATGCCGATGACGACCTCGTCGAGCTCGTGCTCGGCGGCCTTGTCCAGCAGCGTGTCGAGCAGCGGGATCGCCGTCTCGCCGCCTTCGAGGGAGAACCGCTTCTGGCCGACGTACTTCGTCTGCAGGAACGTCTCGAACGCCTCGGCGGCGTTCAGCTTCGAGAGCACGTACTTCTGGACCGCGGGGTCCGGCTTCTCGTGCGGGATCTCGACGCGCTCCTGGATCCAGCGGCGCTCCTCGGGGTCGAGGATGTGCGTGTACTCGATGCCGACCGTGCGGCAGTACGAGTTGCGCAGCACGCCCAGGATGTCGCGCAGCTTCATCCGCTCCTGGCCGGCGAAGCCGCCGACCGGGAACTCGCGGTCGAGGTCCCAGAGCGTCAGGCCGTGGGACAGGACGTCCAGGTCGGCGTGGCTGCGCTGGCGGTAGTTCAGCGGGTCCGTGTCGGCCATCAGGTGGCCGCGCATCCGGAACGCGTCGATCAGCTCGATCACGCGGGCGGTCTTGTCGACCGGGCCGTCCGGGATGTCGGCGACCCAGCGGATCGGCTCGTACGGCAGGCGCAGGCTGGTGAAGACGTCGTCGTAGAAGCCGTCCTCGCCGAGCAGCAGCTCGTGGATGCGCTTGAGGAACTCGCCCGACTCCGCGCCCTGGATGATGCGGTGGTCGTAGGTCGAGGTCAGCGTCATGATCTTGCTGATGCCGAGGTCGACCAGGGTCTTCTCGCTGGTGCCCTCGAACGCGGCCGGGTACTGCATGGCGCCGACGCCGATGATGGCGCCCTGGCCGGCCTGCAGGCGCGGCACCGAGTGGTTGGTGCCGATGCCGCCCGGGTTGGTCAGCGAGATCGTGGTGCCGGAGAAGTCGTCCGCGGTGAGCTTGTTGTTGCGGGCCTTCTTGACGATCTCCTCGTAGGCCTGCCAGAACTGCAGGAACGACATGTCCTCGACGCCCTTGATCGAGGCGACGACGAGGTTGCGCGAGCCGTCCTTGCCCTTCATGTCGATCGCGAGCCCGAAGTTGACGTGCTCCGGCGTGACCGCGAACGGCTTCCCGTCGATCAGCTGGTAGTGCCGGTTCATGTTCGGGAAGTTCTTCAGCGCCCGCACCATGGCGTAGCCGATGAGGTGCGTGAAGGAGATCTTGCCGCCGCGCGTGCGCTTGAGGTGGTTGTTGATGACGATGCGGTTGTCCGCCATCAGCTTCGCCGGGACCGCGCGCACGCTGGTCGCGGTGGGGACGCTCAGCGAGGCGTCCATGTTCTTGGCGATGGCCGCCGCGGCGCCGCGCAGCTGCTTCGACTCCGGCTCTTCCTTCTTCGCGTCGGCCTTGGGCTCGGCCTTCGCGGCCGGCTTCGCCGGGGCCGCCTTCGCCGGGGCTGCCTTCGCGGGGGCCGGCTTGGCGGCCGGCGTGGGGGCCGACTGCTTGGCCGCCGAGTCCGCGTTCCGCACCGCCTTGGCCGAGGGCTGCGTGGCCTGGCCGTTGGTGGCGGGCTTGGCGTCGGCCTGCTGCTGCCGGGCGGTGTCCGCCTTGGCCTGCGCGTTCTGCGTCGGCTTGAAGTCCGCGAAGAAGTCGTGCCATGCGGCATCGACTGAGGAAGGGTCGGCGAGGAACTGGTCGTACATCTCTTCGACCAGCCACTCGTTGGGGCCGAACTGTGACGCAGGGCTGCTGCTGGACACGGCTGGGGCTCGCCTCTATCCGTCTCGATCTCGATCTTGAATCCGCTGATGCGCCTACCAGGCTAACCCCCTCGGTGACCGCGATGTGATGGAACCGGCCTGTGTGAGGCGTGGCGCACTAGGGTATCGGTCACTGACTCGATCAAGATGTGCTAAGGGAACCTTAAGCGCTGGACCCGGTACAGGGTTCCCGCGCTCTTGCCGCCCGGTTCGCCCGGTGGCTCACGGACGTTCACCGCGGCGGGTTCCACTGGGCCCATGTGGCTGGTCGAATGTCCCTCGTTCTGGGACCAGGGCCTGGTGCGGCCGCTGGTCACCGAGTCCGGCGCGGTCGTCCTCCGCTGCGACTCGTGCGCGGCCGTCTGGCCGACGCCGGCCGACTTCGAGGAGATGGCCTGGGTCGAGCCCGACGAGCCGGATTGGCTGGTCGGGGCCGGGATCCACGTCCGGCCGGGCACGGTCCGGTGGGCCACGCGCCGGGACGTCGAGGCGGCCGGGATGGGCGGGTTGAGCTGGCGGGCGCTGCCTTAGGGCGTCGCGCCGACGGCCCGGGCGAGCTCTTCGGGCAGCTCGTACGGCGGCTCGTGGGGGACGAGCTTGACGGCCAGGTGGAGCTGGTCGGTGGCGAGGAGGCCGGCGATGTCGCGCATCACAGGTGTGACATCGGTGATGGCGGTGATCCACTCGTCGACGTAGTGGTCGACGGCCTCGCCGCCGAGGCCGACCTGGATGGCGCGGAAGTTCAGCGCGGTGTGGTCGAGGTCTCGCTCCGGATCCCACTGGATGCGGACCGGGCTGGTCTTGAGCTGCTGCTTCCAGTCGGCCGTGTCCTGGTCACGGCGCGGTTTGCTGAGCGCGGCGTGGGCGAGGGCCCACTCGAAGCCGTCGCGGGTGATGTCGATCGCGAGGATGCGCTCCTGGCCCGGCTTGCGCCCGTAGCCGCAGCGGTAGGCCATCCACCGGAACGACGGCTTGATCCACGTCATCCGGTCCCGCTTGAACGGCGCGACGAAGGTCTGCTTCTCGAGCGCGGCGTCGGCGATCGCGGGCGAGTAGGCCTGGTAGACGCGGACGGTCGTCTCGGTCTGCACGGCCCGGATCTGCCGGTCGGGAACCCGCTTCTCTTCGAACATGCCCGCCATGCTCCCAGCACCACCCCCACCCGGCCACGGACTTTCGTCCGCAAGCACCCATCCCCCGTGCTTGGGGCCGGAACTCGCGTGCTTGGGGACGTATCTCGCGTGATTGAAGCCG
>NZ_MUMI01000646.1 GCF_002155975.1 Amycolatopsis kentuckyensis | reverse complement strand
CCGCGGAAGCCGCCGCGCTGGCCCGCCGCTACCCGGGCGCCCGGCGGTTCACCGGCCGCACCGCGCGGGTCGAGCCGGTGCTCGCCGCGCTCGACGGCGCCGCGCTCGGCCACATCGCGGCGCACGGGGTGTTCCGCACGGACAACCCGCTGTTCTCGGCGCTGCGGCTCGCCGACGGTCCCCTGACGGTGTACGACCTGGAACGGCTGGCCAGCCCGCCGCGTCAGGTGGTGCTCTCGGGCTGCGACTCGGGCCGCTCGGCGGTCCACGCGGGCGACGAGCTGCTGGGCCTGGCGTCGGCCCTGCTGGCGCTGGGCACGACGAGCCTGGTCGCGACGGTCCTCCCGATCCCCGACGACGCCGGCCGCGCGCTGATGGTCCGCCACCACCGCCACCTGGCGGCGGGGTGCACCCCGGCCGCGGCCCTCGCCCGCGCCCAGGCGGAGCTCCCGGACTCCCCCGCCGCCTCGAGCTACGTCTGCTACGGCGCCGGCTGAGCGGCCAGCACGGCCGCGAGGCCTTCCCGCAGGTCCTCGACGAAGTACCCGGGCACCTCGAGCGACGGGAAGTGTCCCCCGGCTTCGGGCGACCGCCACCGGACGATCCGCCGGTACCGCTCCTGCGCCCACGGACGCGGGTACTTCTCGATGTCGCGGGGGTACACGGTGATCGCCGCCGGGACGTCGACCCGGAGCTCGGGGTCCAGCGAGTTGTGGCTCTCGTAGTAGATGCGGGCCGCCGAGGCGCCGCTGCGCGTCAGCCAGTACAGGGTGACGTCGTCCAGGACGCGGTCCCGGGAGATCGTCTCGAACGGGCTGTCTTCGGTGTCCGACCACTCGGCGAACTTGTCGAGGATCCAGGCGAGCAGCCCGGCCGGGGAGTCGACGAGCGAGTAGCCGATGGTCTGCGGCCGGGTCGCCTGCTGCTTCGCGTACGCCGCGCGGTGGCGCCAGAAGTGGCGGGTTTCCTCGGTCCACCGGCGCTCCTCCGCCGTCAGGCCGTCGGTCGTCGCCCCGGGCAGTCCTTCCGCGAACGTCGTGTGGATGCCCAGGACGTGGTCCGGGAACCGCCCGCCGAGCACCGTGGTGATGTTGCCGCCCCAGTCGCCGCCGTGGGCGGTGAACCTGCGGTAGCCGAGCCGTCCCATCAGCTCCACCCAGGCGGCCGCGATCTTTTCGGTGCCCCAGCCGGTGGTGGCCGGCTTGTCGCTGTACCCGAAGCCCGGCAGCGAGGGAACCACGACGTGGAACGCGGGCGCGCCGGCGTCGTCCGGGTCCGCCAGCTCGTCGACGACGTCGACGAACTCGGCGATGCTGCCCGGCCAGCCGTGGGTCAGGAGCAGCGGGGTGGCGTCCGCCCGCGCGGACCGGCGGTGCAGGAAGTGGATGCCCAGGCCGTCGATGGTCGTGCGGAACTGGCCGATCCGGTCGAGGCGCGCTTCGAACGCCCGCCAGTCGTACCCGGTGCGCCAGTACTCGATGACGTCGACGAGGTCGGCCAGCGGAACGCCCTGGCCCCACCGCTGCCCGGTCGTTTCGGCCTCCGGCAGGCGCGTCGCGGCCAGCCGCGCGCGCAGGTCGTCCAGGTCGGCGTCGGTCGCGCGGGCTTCGAACGCGTGAACGTCACTGGTGATGAGCGGCATGGGACCTCCTGACTCGGGTGAACCGGCTAAGACGGTTCTAACACGACTCCGGACCGGCGGGCAACCGGCTAAGCTGGTTCCATGCGTGCTGCGTTCCCCGAGTTCCGCCTCGGTACCGTGCTGGCGACCAGCTTCACGGCGACGCTGACCGAGCGATGCGGCGACGCCGTGGAGCGCATTCCGACGCCGCAGCGGCTGGCCGACTGGCTGGCGGTGACCGGCCTCGCCGTGGACTCCTGCACCCCCGCCCAGCTCGAGCGCGCCCGGGAACTGCGGGAGTCGATCCACGCCGCCGCGACGGCGGCCGCGCTCCGGGAGGCCCTCCCGGCCTCGGCGGTCGAAGTCATCAACGCCTGCAGCGTCGAGGGCCGGGCCGCGGCGGTCCTGACCCCCGACGGCACCCGGCGATGGCGGCTCAGCTCGCCGTCCCGCGTGGAAGACGCCCTCGGCGTGATCGCCGCCGACGCGATCGCCATCCTCGCCGGCGAGCGGGACGGCAAGCTGGCGTTGTGCGCCTCCCCGACCTGCCAGGCCGCCTTCTTCGACACCAGCCAGAGCCGCACCCGCCGCTGGTGTGACATGAACACGTGCGGAAACCGCCAGAAGAAGGCCCGCTTCAACGCCAAGCACCAGCAGTAACGCCCCCAACCACGCCAGTTCCGGCCCCAATCACGCGAGTTCCGGCTTCAATCACGCGAGTTCCGGCCCCGATCACGCGAGTTCCGGCTTCCGTCACGCCTTCCCCGCGCCGGCCGGGTCATCATGGAGCGGTGCGGATCACGGCGTGGTGGGGCGGGCTCAGCCCGCGGCGGCGGCTGATGCTGAGCAGCGTCGCCGTCGCCGTGGTGGTCGTGGTCGCCGCCGCCGTCCTCGCCACCTCCGGCGCCAAGGCCGCGCCCGAGGCCGGGACGCCGGACCAGAACAAGCCCGGTCCCGTTCTCCTCGTCCCCGGCTACGGCGGCGGCCGGGGTGCGCTGGAGACCCTCGCCGAGCGGATCCGGCAGGCCACCGGCCGGTCCGCCGAGGTGCTCACCCTGGCCGGCGACGGCACCGGCGACCTCGTCGAACAGGCCGCCGTCCTCGCCGACGCCGTCGAGAAGGCCTACGAACAAGGCGCGCCTTCGGTCGACGTCGTCGGCTACTCCGCCGGCGGCGTCGTGGCCCGGCTGTGGGTCGGCCGCGAGGGCGGCGAGCACCAGGCCCGCCGGGTCGTGACGCTCGGCGCGCCGATGCACGGCACCGGACTGGCCACGGCGGGCGGCGCGCTGGTCCCGGGCGGCTGTCCCACCGCGTGCGTCCAGCTGGCGCCGGGCAGCAGCCTCCTGCAGGAGCTCGCCAAGCAGCCGCTCCCGCCGGGCCTGCCGTGGCTGTCGCTCTGGACGGAAAACGACGAGACCGTGACCCCGCCGGACACCGCCCGGCTCGACGGCGCCGTCAACGTCTCGCTCCAGCAGGTCTGCCCCGGCAACCCGGCCGGACACGGCGACCTGCCCACCGACTCCGCCGTCACCGAGATCGTCCTGCAGGCCCTCGGCACCACGCCGCTCGAAGCGCCCGCGGAGTGCCTCAGCTCGTGACGTCCTTCGTCGCGAAGTTCGCCCACGCGGCCCCGAAGAACACCACGATGTAGCCGGCCTGCAGCAGCAGCCCGTGGTCGATGTTGCGCCACAGCACCGGATCGCGGAAGAAGTCGATCCAGGACAGCCAGTAGTGCGTGGGCAGGTAGGGCTTCACCGACGCGGCCGCGTCCAGGGTCTCCAGCACCGAACTCGTGATGAGCACGGCCAGCCCGCCCAGCGCGGCCCCCAGCGCCGAGTCGGACACCGTCGAGAGGAACACCGTGATCGCCGCGAACCCGAGCATCGACACGACGATGTAGGACACCGTGCCCAGCAGCCGCAGGCCCAGCGCGGACGAGCTGAGCGACTGCCCCGACAACGACGTCACGCCGGTCGGCTGCCCGCCCGGTCCCGCGACGCCGGGGGTGCCGCCGGTGCCGAACAGGATCACCCCGAGCACCAGCGACGTCAGCACGACGATGACGATCGCCGCCGTGACGTACACGGCCAGCGCCACCATCTTGGCGCCCAGCAGGCGGGTCCGGCCGACCGGGCGCACCAGCAGGTAGCGCAGGGTGCCGGTGGCGGCCTCGCCCGCGATCGCGTCGCCCGCGGTGACGGCGACCGCGATCGGCAGGAACAGCGGCAGCACCAGCGCGAGCGCGGCGGCCGGGTACAGCGCGCCGTCGTTGACCACCGCCGAGAGGAACGCCCCGCCCTGGCCCGGCGGCGGCGCGAAGTCGGCCGTGGCCAGGAAGACGCCGACGATCGCGGGCAGCAGGCACAGCAGCAGCACGCTGAACCAGATCCGCGGCCGCAGCGCGAGCTTCCGCAGTTCGACGCCGATCATCCCGCCGCCCCGAACCGGTCCGAGCCCGGACCCGTCACGTCGAGGACGACCTGCTCGAGGGTCCGCTGCTCGGCGTGGATCGACGTCACGCGCACCCCCGCCTCGACGAGCAGCGCGTTCAGCGCCGCCGGGTCGCCGTGCCGGATGACCAGCCGGTCGCCGTCGCGGGCTTCGAGCTGCCCGTCGAGGACCGCGGCCGCCTGGGCACCGTCCGGGGTGCCGACCAGGATCCGGCCGGTGGCCGCCCGCAGCGTGGCCAGGTCCTCCTCCAGCACGAGCCGGCCGCGGTCGACGACGCCGACGCGGGTGCACAGCTGTTCCACCTCGGCCAGCAGGTGGCTCGACAGGAACACCGTGGTGCCGCCCGCGTTCAGCTCGACCAGCAGCTCGCGGATCTCCTTGATGCCCTGCGGATCGAGGCCGTTGGTCGGCTCGTCGAGGATCAGCAGCCGCGGCCGCCGCAGCAACGCGCCGGCGAGCCCGAGCCGCTGCCGCATGCCGAGCGAGTACGCCTTCACCGGCCGCTGGTCGACCCCGCCCAGCCCGACCTGCTCGAGGGCTTCGTCGATGCGACGGCGCCGCGTGCGACGGCCCCCGCCGCGCCCGGCGGCGTCGAGCAGCGCCAGGTTCCGCCGCCCGGACAGGTGCGGGTACGCGGCCGGGCCCTCGACGAGCGCGCCGACGTCCGGCAGCACCTCGGCGACCCGTTTCGGCACCGGTTTGCCGAGCACCTCGATCTCCCCGGCGGTCGCGTAGACCAGGCCGAGCAGCATCCGGACGAGCGTGGTCTTGCCCGAGCCGTTGGGACCGAGGAAGCCGTAGCGGTCGCCTTCGCGGACTTCGAGGCCGACCGCGTCGACGGCCACCGTGCGGCCGTAGCGCTTGGTCAGCGCGTGGGTGACGATCACGAGCCGCTCCGGCGCAGCCGGGACAGCTCGTCGGCCACGGCCTTCAGGACGCCGGGCGTCACCGTCCCGGCCAGCAGGTAGGAGCGGCGGGAGACCGACGACCGCACGATGCCCAGCGACAACGGCGTGATCGACAGCTGCACGACGCTCCCGGCGGGGAGCTTCACCTGCGCCGCACCGGCCTTCCCGGCGGCGTCGCCCGCGGCGTTGGCCACGGTCCGCGGCACGGCGATCACAGCGAAGGCGGCCAGCCCGCGGCCGTAGAGCGCGGCGCCCTGCACGCCCCCGAAGTCCGACGACAGCAACGGACGCCCGGCGAGCGACGACGGCAGCGGGACCTGGCTGAAGGCGCCGAGCGTGTCGGCGACGTCCGGAGCGCTCGTCACGCTGAACCCGGACCCGAGCACCGGCCGTGGCGCCTCGACGACCGGCGTTGTCTGTTCGAGCTGCCGGAACTCGGTCACCAGGATCGGGGCCTCCTGCCCACGCGCGGTCAGTTCCACCCGCACCGCCACCCCGGTCGCCGGGTCCGCCCAGACGTCGACCCGGCCGATGGTGGTGTCGGGATCGGCCGGGACGAGCCGCAGGCCGGACGCGGCAACCCCGGCGACGTTCCGCCCGGGCAGCGCGCTCACCGGATCGCCCGTCGCCGCGCGCAGCACCCGCCGGGCGAGCTCGGGCGGCAGCAGGTCCCCGGCCCGCGGCAGCCGCAGGTCGGGCTCGCCGATCAGCTCGGTCAGCGTGTTGTCGCCGTAGTCCCAGGTGTATTCGCCATCGGGCAGCCGGTAGACGTCGTGCTCACCGGCGGTGCCGAGGATGTCGACGCGGTACCGGTCAGGCCCGGCGTACCAGGCCCGCATCGGCGTCCGCATCGAGAACAGGGCGGTGACGGCGGCGAGGTTCGGCAGCTCCGGCAGGGCCAGCGAGCCGGCGCTTTCGGCGTAGCCCTGGTACGGCTTTCCGGCGGAGTCCAGCACGAGGGCCCGCAGCCGCTCCGGGTCGTGGTCCGGCCCGGCCGGCGCGAGCGCGGCGACGACCGAGGGAGCGGAAACGAGCACGCCGGCCACCGCGGCGACCACCGCCCACCGGCGCCGCTTCCCGAGCCGCACCACCATCCGGCATCACCTCTTCCGTCCTTTGTACGCAGGGTCGCGGGCCCACAGCTAGGGTCGAAGGGTGACGAATCCCGTTCATGCTGCCGTTCTGAGCTAGTTCCCGCTCCGGTCCTTCGCACACCCCGCACCTCTCGCGGGTGCTTCGCCGTGCCCGCAGCAAGAACGGAAACCCCGTCCCGTGGCTCATCTCGTCCTGCCCGGCGAACCCGATCGCCGGCTCTTTTCCCCGCCTTCGCGGGTCGCGACCGCGGCCGGAGACGGCCTCTCGGCCGACGCCGCCCTCCGCACGATGTCCGACGGCATCGCCCTGCTCTGGCACGGCGACTACCCGGCCGCCCGGCACCTGCTCGCCGCCGTCGACCGGCGGATCCCACCGCCCCCGCCGGACGACTACCCCCGGTACCGCGCGAACCGCGCTCATCGGGCGCGGCTGCTTTCGCTGTTGTACGTCCCCCTCGATCCCGGGCACGTGATCCCGCTGCGCCGGGCGCCGGACGTGCGGGCCGCGTGCCTCGCGGTCCACGGGCCCCTCACCGAGGCCGCGGCGGTGCCGTTGCGGGAGTTGCTCGGCGTCCTGGGCGCGGCGGAATGGCGCCGCCGCGGCGTCGCCGTCCCGGCGCTCGGGGCAAGGATCCACCCGCACCACGGCGTGTTCGCACCGGTGCGGCAGGAGTACGTCGACCTGGTCGCGGAATCGCCGTTGCCGGATACGGAGCTGGCGTTCGACATCGGCACCGGAACGGGCGTCCTCGCCGCGGTCCTCGCCCACCGCGGCGTCCGGCGGGTGGTGGCAACGGACACCGACTCCCGGGCGGTCGCGTGCGCGACCGCGAACCTGACCCGCCTGGGTTTCGGCGACCGGACAGAAGTCGTGCGGGCGGACCTGTTCCCCCGCGGCCGCGCACCGCTGGTGGTGGCCAACCCGCCATGGCTGCCGGGCCGGCCGCGAGGCCCCCTCGACCACGCGGTGTACGACCCGGGCAGCCGAATGCTGCGCGGCTTCCTCGACCGAGCCCCCCGCCACCTGACCCGCGGCGGCGAGGCATGGCTGGTGCTGTCGGACCTCGCGGAGCACCTGGGACTGCGCACACGCACAGACCTGCTCGACTGGATCGCGGCAGCGGGCCTGCGGGTCATCGACCGCGTCGAGGCAACACCACGCCACCGCCGCGCACTGGACCCGGCCGACCCACTGCACCGCGCCCGCGCCGCGGAAGTGACGTCGCTCTGGCGCCTCAGCCGGTAGCTGCCCGCGCGCAGTTCCTGGCGTCAGAGGCCAGGAAGAGTCATTCACTGCAAGGGAACCGATCCGGACGACAAGCCGAACCGGCGGCCGGGGACG
>NZ_MUMI01000645.1 GCF_002155975.1 Amycolatopsis kentuckyensis | reverse complement strand
GAGATCCGGCTTCAATCACGTGAGATCCGGCTTCAATCACGTGAGTTCCGGCCTCGGTCACGTGAGATACGGGGCCGGTCACGGGGGGTCAGGTGAGGGAGAGGGCGATGCCGTCGAGGATGTCGTGTTCGCTGACCACCAGCTTGGTCGGGCCGCCGCGGGCCGCGAGCTGCTCGGCCAGGGTCTGGACCACCACCGCGCCGCCGCCGATCACGTCGACGCGGCCCGGGTGGATCACCGGGTTGGCCGCGCGGGTCGCGTGGTCGCTGTGCAGCAGGTCCGAGGCGAGCCGGTCGATGTCCGCCGCGGTCAGTTCGGACAGGTGCACCCGGTCGCTGTCGTACTCCGGGAGCCCCAGCGCGATCGCCGACAGGGTGGTCACCGTGCCCGCGACGCCGATCCAGGTCTTCGCGCGGGCGACGTCGACGACGTCGAACGCGTCGGTGAGGACCTTGCCGGCCAGGTCGCGGGCGGTGGCGATCTCGTCCGCGGTCGGCGGGTCGCTCTTGAGCGCGCGCTCGGTGATCCGGACGCACCCGATGTCGACGGACTTGGCCGCGAGCACCTCGGCCCGCCTGCCGTCCCAGGTGCCGAGGACCAGCTCGGTCGAGCCGCCGCCGACGTCGACCACCACGAACGGGCCGTCGTCGGGGTCCTGCTCGCCCACCGCGCCGGTGAACGACAGCCGCGCCTCTTCGTCGCCGCTGATCACCTCGGCCTCGACGCCGAGGGTCTCGCGGGTCATGCGGAAGAAGTCGTCGCGGTTCTTCGCGTCGCGGGTCGCCGAGGTGGCGACCATGCGGACCTTCTCCACGCCCTTGCGCCGCGCGGCGATCGTGTAGTCGGCCAGCGCGGCCCGGGTGCGCTCGAGGGCCTCGGGGGCGAGCTCGCCGGTGGCGTCGACGCCTTGGCCGAGCCGGACGATCCGCATCTCGCGGTGCAGGTCGCGCAGGTCGACCGTGCCGTCGTGGCGCGGCGTCAGCTCGGCGACGAGCAGGCGGATGGAGTTGGTCCCACAGTCGATCGCGGCAACACGAGGCATGCCGCAACCCTAACCGGACGGCGGCGGCACCGTGGTTGTGGACGGGACGACCGACGTGCTGACCGAGGTGACCACCTGGTCCGCACGTCGGCGTCCCG